>JAEUUS010000244.1 GCA_016787545.1 Saprospiraceae bacterium | reverse complement strand
GTATTGTAATGCCTGCCCTGAACCACTTGCGTTTACCTGAATGGTAGTGACCAGACAGGTCAGGTCCGCCGGAGGCGCAATAGTCAATCCGGGTATCTGTACATTTTCTGAAATCACTACGCTGCTGGTAGCCGTACAGCCATTATTCAAATCTGTGGTGGTCAACAAATACAAACCTGGGGCATCAACTTGGGCAGAAAAGCCGGATGTGAACAGAATATTGCCGTTTTGTGTAGTCCAAACCCCTTGTCCGGATCCATCACCAATTAGCTCAAGTTGTGTGCTCAGGCAAGTGAGGGTATCCGGTGATGACAAAACAAGTGCCGCCGGAGCAGCTGTATCCTGAAGTACTAATACTGCTGCGGTATTGACACATCCATTATTGGCATTGACAATCTGCAGTGTGTATGTTCCAGGCTCATTTACGACCGGATTGAGCGTATTACTTCCACTTTGGATGTTTCCATCAGGGGTAGTCCAGTTATAGGAAAATTCCGGACCGGCAGAAGAACCCGTTGCGGATAAGGTTTGGGTTAAAGCCGAGCAGGTTAATGTTCCCGGGTTTGCAATGGCAACGGTGGGCGGTGTATTGTCCAGTTGCACGTTTGTAGCCAGTGTGGCAGTACATCCGTTGTTCAGGTTAGTGGCAATCAGGGTGTACACACCTGGCTGATCGACCAAAGGCTGCAGAGTGGTGTCGCCACTTACAATATTACCGCCATTGGAGGCCGACCATTGATACTGGAAATTGCCCGAACTGCCATTTTGGCCCTGTATGAGGGTGTTTTGTTGGGTACAGGTAAGTAAACCCGGGGCTTGAACCGATATAGGCGGTGCGCCCGTATTGGCGGCCACCACAGCCAGGTCTATCGCAGAACAACCGTTGCTCAGATTGGTAAGCAATAGCTGGTAGGTACCCGGTGCATCCACCGTTGGATTGGGAGCGTTTTGGCCGTTCACAAAATTGCCATCCACCGTAGTCCATTGATAATTCAAATTGCCAGAATTACTGGAGCCTGTGGTATTCAGGCTAACTTGGTCCACCACACAGGTAAGGGTGTCTGGTGCATTGGCAATTGCTACTACCACATTGGTATCTGCCTGTACACTCACCATGGCTGTATCAGCACAAAGGCTGACACTGTCGCGCAAAATCAGCCAATAATCGCCCGCAGCATTGATTGTGGGGGTCAGGGTATTTTCTCCGCTCACTATGTTGCCGCCGTTTTGGGTATTCCATTGAATGGAAAAGTTGTTCCCTACACTGGAACCACTTCCCTCCAGTTCAATACTCGGAGATTGGCAGGTTACAGTATCAGCAGGCAGAATCTGTGCAATAGGTATGGTAAAATTGGCATGTACCTGGGAGGTGTCGAAATTGTAACATCCATTGGCTGGATCAAACACCGAAACGGCATAAGTACCCGGCTGATCGGCCTGCGGTGCTGGTGTATATTGTCCGGAAACGATATGCCCGTCTGAAGTTGTCCAATTAATCAGTACAAAAGCTGGCGGCCCTACATTGATAAAAATGGAAATCGTGTCCTGATTCGGATCACAGGATAATTGAGGTGGCAATGTACCCACCACAGTTGGAGGAGTGGTATTGGAGGGTACAACAACCGTATCGCTTGTGATACAGTTATTGCTCGTGTTGGTTACGTTTAACACATAGGTTCCACCGGCCCCGGCACTGGTATTCAGCGTATTGGTTGGCCCGGTAATCTGGCCAGACAAAGCCACCCAATTGTAGGTAAAAGCAGGGCCACTACTGCTACCTGTACCGAAAAGTGGTACGGAATCATTTGCGCAGGTAATGATACCGTTGGATGTAGCGATAGATGTTGGCGGATTGGTTGCCTGGATAACCGTAACTTCTGCACTAGCGGTACATCCGGTTTGGGCATTGGTTACCAGAAGGGTGTAGGTTCCAACCTGGCTAACAGTAATATTCTTTTGATCTGAATTACCAATAATATTGCCGTCCAGCGTTGACCATTCATAGGTTGCAAAGGCAGGTTGATTGGAATTACCAACAATCAGACTTGTAGGTGCGCCACAACCCAAAGGCTGAACAGGAGAAATCCAGGCAGTTAGAGGATTGGGATTTAAGACAACATTCACAGTGGCTGTTTTAAGGCAAACAACGTTGCCGTTAACCACATAAGACACCGTAAGTGTGTACTCACCTGGAGCATCTACAGAGGGTGTTAGGGTATTTGCACCTGAAACGATGTTGCCGTTAACTGTGCTCCATTCATACTCAATATTCGGCCCGGTACTGGAGCCATTGCCGGATAATTGTACCGTAGCGCCTTCACAGGGAATAGTCACTACCGATGGCGAGGCAACAGCGTTGACATTTACCACATTTACGGTAACGGTATCTGTAACCGAACAAGTGGCATTAAAAAAGATATCATCCAGTGCGAAATCGTTCCCCCCAAGATTTGTATTTTGATTTACGATACAAATGGTGGCCGATGAATTCCCTCCACTATTCCACACCTGGAAATAATTTTGCCAGGCACAATTGGAACTCGGTGCAGTGAAGATAGGCCCCAGCGGGGTTCCGTTGATATTGAACTGCAACAGCGCAGGAGATGACGATACAACCGAAGTAACCCAGGCCGAAAACACATAATTCGTATTGGGCATGATGCTGACTGTCTGACACCAAACATCCTGATTCGGCGTTCCGGCTCCATTCACCACCATCATGTTGCCATCCCCAGTCGTATGATCGTCGCAT
The DNA here is from genome assembly GCA_016787545.1 of Saprospiraceae bacterium. Lineage (GTDB taxonomy): Bacteria > Bacteroidota > Bacteroidia > Chitinophagales > Saprospiraceae > M3007. Next base: position 2,232 of record JAEUUS010000244.1, on the reverse strand, counting down.
GGCGCAAAACCAGGGTGGTCAGATTGAGGATTATCAATCACATCGTACAACCCTTCCGGCACCAGATCACCGGGACTATACCCGTAATCACTGGTAAAACCAGAGTTCCCACCTTCAAAATCACCATTTTGTATCAAATTATTAGAAAAATCCGCAGCAATACCGGTCAGTACGTAACTCATGGTTTGCGTTACAGTAACCGTTGGCGTTAAGGTATTCCCCCCCACCATACCAGTGGTTGGCGTCCAGTTAAAACTGAGGTAATCCCCGGAAATATCACCCTCTAATTGTACCGGAGCAAGCGGCGGACACAGGTAAACGTCCTCACCGGCATTCACCGTAATCGGGCATTGACCCCACAATGGAAAGACCACCAACCCAATAAATAAAAAAGAAAGTGTAAAGCGAATTTGACTCATGTAACCAAGATTTTAGACCACACTTACAGATGCAATGGAACAAATGTACGATGCTTGATATAGTTTTGCCCCAGCACTTATGACAACAGAAGATTTTAAACTATTTGCTCCTACCATACCCACCGATCCCGGCATTTATAAATACATAGATGCCGAAGGGACCATTCTATATGTTGGCAAAGCCAAAAACCTGCGCAACAGGCTTTCCTCCTATTTTGGAGACAAAAAACACCAGTTAGCCAAAACCAAAGTGCTGGTTCGTCACGCGCACCACATCGAGTTTACCATTGTGGAAACCGAACATGATGCCCTCCTGCTGGAAAACACACTCATTAAAAAACACCAGCCGAAGTATAATGTGATGCTCAAAGATGAGAAATCGCCGCTCATCTACATTTGTATCAAAAAGGAACGGTTTCCGCGGGTTTTTCTCAGCAGAAAGACCTTTAAAGACGGCTCCACGTATTTTGGCCCATACCTGCAAAAGTTTAAGGTAGAACAAATTGCAGAACTCATCCGCAAGCTCTTCCAGCTTCGCACCTGCCAGCTCAACCTCTCGGAGGAAAACATTCGCAACAAGAAGTTCAAACCTTGTCTGGAATACCACATCAAAAACTGTGCAGCGCCCTGCATCGCACTGGAGTCAGAGGAATCCTATATCCTGAAAATCGAACAGATCAAAAATATCCTCAAGGGTAACTTTTCCGCAGTAAAAAATCACTTGAAGGAAGAAATGCTGCGCTTTGCCGAGAATATGCAGTTCGAACACGCTCAGCAAGCCAAAGAAAAACTGGCGCTTTTTGAGGATTATCAGGGCAAAAGCACCGTGGTCAACCCCAATATCAAAGACGTGGATGTTTTTGCCATAGCCGACGATGAGAAAGAGGCTTTTGTGAACTACCTGAAGGTGGTCAACGGCGCGGTTATCCATACCTACACCCTTACCCTCACCAAAAACCTGGATGAAGACCGCGAAACCCTGCTGATTTTCGCCATCCAAAACATGCGCGAACGCTTCAACAGCATCACTCAGGAGATCATTGTGCCTTTCGACATTTCCTTGCCGGAAACCGACCTGCTGATTACCGTTCCCAAAATTGGAGATAAAAAAAAGCTGCTTGAACTGTCGGAGAAAAACGTGCAATACCACCTGCTGCAAAAGAAAAAGCAGGCTGCCAGCGCCACCGGCAAACAAACCAGCGCCGAACGTATCCTGCGCACCCTGCAGGCTGATCTGCACATGGAAGCTGTGCCACTCTGGCTGGAATGTTTCGACAACTCCAACCTGCATGGCACCAACCCTGTATCCAGTTGTGTAGTCTTTAAAAATGCCAAACCTGCGAAAAAAGACTATCGGCATTTCAATATTAAGACGGTGGAAGGCCCCAACGACTTTGCCAGTATGGAAGAGGTGGTGTACCGGAGGTACAAGCGACTCCTGGAAGAAGATGCCGGGCTGCCGCAGTTAATCATTATTGATGGTGGAAAGGGACAACTCAGCGCTGCCATGAAAAGCATCCGGGCGCTCGGTTTGGAAGGAAAAATGACCGTCATTGGCATCGCCAAACGCCTGGAGGAGATTTATTTCCCCGACGACCCCGTTCCGGCGCACATCAACAAGAAATCAGAATCACTGAAACTTATCCAGCAAGCCCGCGATGAAGCACACCGGTTTGGACTCACCTTCCACCGAAACCAGCGCAGTAAAAACTTTATCAAAACTGAACTCACGGATATACCCGGCATTGGCGCCAAAACTTCGGAAAAACTGCTTCAAACCTTTGGCTCTCTCGCACGTATGCGCGCAGCCGAT
>JAEUUS010000233.1 GCA_016787545.1 Saprospiraceae bacterium | reverse complement strand
TGTTTGTACTGCTGTCCTTCTGGGCTTGTGAAGACAATGACCCTATTCGGGATACCGTGCAAATCAATGGCAATACGGCTGTGATTCCATGGCAGGATTGCGCCTATTTTGCGGATCATGATTTAACGGTGTGTTTCATCGGCGCCAAAGAAGAACGTTGCCCCTGCAATATTGATTGTTTCTGGGAAGGCTCGGTAAAAGCTACTTTTGAAGTGAGCAACTCTGTTGGTTTAGATACCATTTTAACGCTTGAAACCAATAGCGCGCCGGCGGGACTACCTAATTTACATTCCTTCGGGAACACCACCCTGATATTTGTTAATACGGAAGGCATTTCATGTGAGGATTACGGGGATTACGAGAAGTATAAAGTGATTGTGAAAGTGGAGTAATAGATATGTAGGGGGGAAAGGTCGTTTAATGGTCATTTAGGGTCATTGGGGTCATTTAGGGGGCATTTAGGGGGCATTAGGGTCATTAAGGTCATTTGGGGTCATTTGGGGTCATTTAGGTCATTTAGGGGTCATTAAGGTCATTTGGGTCATTTAACAAACTTAAATGACCCAAATGACTATTAAATGACCCAAATGACTATTAAATGACCCCCAAATGACCCAAATGACTATTAAATGACCCCTAATGCCCCCCTAATCCTTTGTCTATTTTTCCAACACAAAGGTGGCCGTGGCTTTCGCCCCACCTTCCGGTTGCACCACGAGGTAATAGAGTCCGCTGGAAGGCGCCTGGCTCATATCAAGCTCCAGCCACTCCTGGTTGACGGTGTATGCCTGGTTTAATACTTCCTGGCCGAGGGTGTTGAACACCCGTACGGTTACATTTTTATCCATCCAGGCTTGCATGTCTACCCAGACCTGACCGGGTGTGGGGTTGGGACGCAGCGACAGATCAAGATCCCAAAGTTGGCTCTCCGGCACATCGCGTTCTTCTGGTTTACTACCCATCCAGGGTTGCACAGGACAATAAAAGGTATTGAGATAAGCTTCAAAACCCTCGCCATTTTTCAGCTTTCCATACATGTGGATGTAATTGTTGGGGAAAGACTGTTGCGGCAGGCGGTGTTCAAACACGTCTGATTGGCCGTTTTTCAATCCAGGTGAAACGGATTTGTAGCGTACGGAATAGAATGGTGAGAAGTTAGGGTTGCGCACCAAATAGGTATTACCAGTGTTGGGGGCGGTGTATATGCTGCCTTCTACTGGTGTTACAGCAATAATGCCCGGAGGCAATTCATTCAGGATATAATTCACCTCAGAAGCGCAGAAATTGGTGGCACGGATGCGGAAACGGGGTTGTTTGATGGAATCGTGGCGGATATCCAGCAGTTCAAACTTCATACATCCAATGACTTTAATATCGCAAGGAGGAGGTGCATCCTGCACTGTGATATTGAAGCAACAGCTGGCCTGATTTCCACAGGTATTTGTGGCCTCATAGCAAACTGCATTTACACCAAGTGGGAAAGCGCCGCCGCTGGGAAGGCCCTGACTTAGATTCAGAGATACTGCCGGGTCGGGGCAATTGGTAGCCGTAGTTGGCGCTGCGTAGGTGGCGGTTACCGTTGTGGAAGCCACAGGCAGTTCAATGGTTTGGTTCGGCGGGCACTGGATGCTCAGGGTACTCACCATGATGGTAAAGCAACAGTTGTCCTGATTACCACAGGTATTCTCAGCCTGGTAACAAACGGTGTGTAATCCAGCCTGGAATGCGCTTCCGGAAGCGAGTCCTTGTGTGCGCACGGGTACGGGCGTCGCGCCCGGGCAATCCGTGGTTACGCCAGGGTTGGGATAATTAACCACCATTGCATTGGTGTTGGCTGGCATGGCCACGGTCAGATTGGGTGGACAATCCAGGGTGAGGGTTGTTGGCAGCACCTCCAGAATATAAGTATTGAGTGAATCACAACCTCCGGTGGTAGAGGGTACCGGAAGCGTAATGGTAGCAGACTGGTTATAGGTTTGTCCTCCCACCGTAACCGTTTCATTCGGGTAGAATTGGATCACATAGGTCTGCATGGGCGTTGGCAATACCTCTACCGTAATGCCTGCTTCAGCGGTGCAGCCTTGAGAGGTGCTGGCCAGCAGTGTATAGGTAGTGGTTGAGGCCGGAGTTGCGGTCACTGTTTCGCAAGTGTTACAGTTGAGTCCGGCGCCTGTCCAGACATATTGCGCAAATCCCGGCGCGCTAAAGGTGGCTGATCCGCCCGGGCAGATGCTGGTATTATTCAGGTTAATGGCAGGGGGCGTCCCAACGCTTACCGTAACTGTATCCCGCAACACATTTCCACAGGGGTCTGTGGCTTCCACGTAATACACTCCAGTGCCTGTTATGTTGATACTTTGGCTGGTGGAGCCGTTTTGCCATAGGTAACTGGTGAAGCCATGGCCGGCATTCAGCAGTATATTGGTATCCTGACACAGGGAATAATCCGGACCGAGGTCCAGGTTGAGTGGCGCATATAATTCTACCTGAATAAACGCGGTATCTCCACAATCCTGGCCTTCGTTGAGCACCAAAATGCCGTTGTATACGCCCAAGCCGGGAAAGTTTATCGGCAAGTCGAAATTGATAGCATTTTGAATCACATTACCTCCTCCGAGGTCGAAGATCCATTCAAAATTCTGGATGTTGTTGACGGGAATACTTTGGTTGACAATGGTCAGGTTGGTGGTTCCGTCGCATTTTCTGATGGCATACCGACTTGGGCCAAGTAACTCATCATACTCCACCAGGGCTGTTGCCTGGGGGTCGCAGTCGGTCACGTTGAATTGAAAATCGCGGCGGGTAACGGAGAGCAATTGTCCGTTTCTGTATTCTTCCACACACACGCCCACTACAAACTGACCATTGATTTGCGGGGTTCCGCTGATAATACCGGTAACGGGGTTTATGCCTACTACCGGGTTCCCGCCCATGGGTTGATTAGGCGTGTAGTTGGGCACGATAAACGGTACTTCTGTAAATGGTGGGGCACAGGGCGGATTGGGCACAACACCGTTACAGCCAAAAAGTCCGCCACCGCCCTGATTTGGGCCGCCGCCGGCAAATGGCGCGCAGAAGCTATACACCAGCAGGTCGCCTTCGGCGTCGGTAGCGGAATAATCTACCTCAAGCGGGTAGTTATTGCAAATCACAATGGGCGGGAAATTATTGAAGACCGGGCTGGTATTGCACAATTGCTGGGCAGCCGGAGTGATCTCAATATAGTAGGTAGCGCCTACATCACCCGGTGTGGAGATATTGGCGATGGCATTGGTGCGGCAGCATCGCTGATACACCACAAAATAGCTTTGATTGCTCACTGGAAGCACGTCTTCCCAGACATAAATTCCTTCCTGCAGGCATAAGTTTGGCAGGTTATCTATACAATCCGGCTCATTGATGGTGAGCGGAAAAACATCGGTGATGTTAATCTGGTAGTCGTCGAAATACGAATTGTTTTCGTACGAGCCTTCGTAAATGGCGATATTGGCTGGGTTATCAAAACCAGCACCAGTGCCACCGCAATCGCGGTACACTTTCATGGTAAAGCGGTAGCGCATACCGCCAACTGCCGGCCCGATACATTCATAGGTAATGCCTCCGCCTACGATGTGCGCGGCAAATGATGGCGCCGCGCCGAGTAAAAACAATGAAGTAATGAGTACATGTCTGAGCATTGTCATAGGATAGTTGGATTGACGGTGGAAAAGGTATAAGTGAACACTGAGGGCAATGTTCACCGGAAGCAGAAGGCGGGAGGAGTGGATTTTAGGTTGGAAAAATAGTGGGGAATCTTCTGCTGGAATTTACCAATTGGACTTTTGTAATCTTAACGACAATCCCGAAAATGAAAAAGCTGCCCCAGGTGACCCTGGCACAGCATTATTGTTATCATTGGGCATCAAATAAATCACCTCAAAAAACAAAAGCCGCCTCCTTGTCATTGGGGGCGACTTTCGTTTGATGTTAATCTTCCTACCGTGGAGATTTTGATGTCACAAACCATTCTTTTACGGCTTACAACGGTGGCAAAGGTGCGGTTTTGGAAAGGCTTGTTGGTTTGCTCCTGTTGCATAAAGGTTAGGAATTGTCGCATTATCCTAGCAAAAGGCATGATTTTTGTCTAATTTTGCCCACGACAGAGTGTCTGAAAAGTAATTTTTACCGCAGAGGCGGGGAGACGCAGAGGTAAAAATAATTGATTATCAAACCCGCTGCGTCTCCCCGCCTCTGCGGTAAAAAACCCAAAAGCGACTTAAGAGACTGTCTCTAAAATAATCTGCTCCGTGCCAAAATCATCGCTTTCGTTTATCGGGGGAATCATCTTCTGTGTCACCTCTTTTTTATCGGCTCAAACGCCCTATTTAGCGCATTTGGGCGCCCCTGAAGGACTATCGCAGGGGATGATTTACGATTTATTGCAGGATCGGCGAGGGTACCTTTGGTTTTCCACCAAGGATGGATTAAACCGTTATGACGGGTACCATTTTCAAGTGTTTCAAAATAATCCGTTTCTACCTTTTTCCCTTTCCGACAATGAAGTACAAGCTATGTTGGAAGATCGTTCCGGACGTATTTGGTGTGGGACGGTCAACAACGGCATCAATATTTTTGATCCGACTCTGAATCGGTTTTATCATTTGACAAAGCTTGCCAGTCAGGACATTTCCTGCTTTACCCAATCGGCAGACGGCGCAATTTGGGCAGGATCCGGAAGTGGTATTTTCAGGATAGCATTGGGGGATATTCCATCAGATGCCGGGCATGACCTGAACAATATTGCCCGGGTTGAAACATATCATTGGGAAAAGCTTGCGCCGCTCCACGGTTCGGCGGGCAACCGGGTGGTGGATGTACATAGTACTTCCGATGGCAAGATTTGGATTAGCACCTTTCGCATGATCGGTTTTATTGATCCAAACACCCGTGCTTTTTACAAAATAAGGGATACCCAACCTGATACCGATTTATTCAACAATACCTCTTATTTTAGAAGTGGTCCTGATGGCGCTTTGTGGATTGGACAATCCGGGCAGTTATTACGAATCAAAGACGGTCAAACCACTCCATTTAAGCTGCCGGAAAAATCGCCTTACCCCTACACCAACCTCGTTTTTGATGCACAGGGTCATTTGTTTATCAGCACCCGCAAACAGATTTACAAGTTAGAAAACCCTTCTTCGGTTTCACCCAAAGAGGCTGTGTTTCAACTCATTCATCGCTTTCCGGAAACGGGTGTGATAGGCTCAACGCGCATGTGTATGGATCGGGGAGGTATATTATGGATTGGCACGAATGGATATGGTGCCTATAAGTATAACCCCGGCAACCGGCATTTTTATCATTATTTAGCCGGCAAAAGTCCGCGGAGGGTGGTGTCCGATGCAAAGGGACGTATCTGGGTTTGGTTGGCTGATAAGGCCTTTGGCAACCTGACAAATGATGGTCACACTGACCTGATCAATGAATATGATTTGCTAGAGCATGACTTAATTTCTGACAACCAGCAACACTTATGGATGTTGGGCGAACATCGTTCCAGTGCAAGAGGCGAAGGCGTTTTGATCCGATGGAATGAAGAAACACTCCGGGAAGAAGCGAGATACGAGTTACCTATGGTGATTGGGGTTTACAGTCGGATATATCGGAGCAAAACGGGCAAGTTTTGGATAGCAGGGAATAAAAGTGTGTTAGGCTCCTTTGATCCGGCAACTGGCAACTGCGATACTTTTTCGTTCAGCCATGTGACCGGTTTTCAAGAATTGTCGCAGGCCTTTTTGGAAGAACCTGATGGCAGTGTATGGTTAGGCACGCCACATGGCCTGCTGCATGGAAAGCCTGATGGACATAGCATGAGGTTTCACTTGTTTAAAACGAGTCCGCCGGATCAGCAGAGTATGAATTGCAACTCGGTACTTTGTTTGCTGAACGATCCAAAAGCACCCAATCAGTATCTGTGGATTGGCACCAAGGGTGGCGGATTGAGTCTGTTAGATAAAACCACGGGGCATTTTACACATTTCACCGTTCAGGATGGTTTGCCCAACAATGTGGTCTACGGGATCCTGGCAGATTCAGGCGGTTCTTTGTGGTTGAGTACCAACCGCGGCTTATCAAGGTTTCACCCGGATAAAAAGTTGTTTCAAAACTTTTTCAGTGCTGACGGACTTCAGGATGATGAATTCAATACCGCAAGTTATGCTCAGGGGGTTGACGGACGTTTTTGGTTTGGTGGGGTAAACGGCATCACAGCGTTTTATCCGATGGCGTTGTTAGAGGAAGCAAAAAGTCCTGATGTATGGATTACCCGATTGCGGGTCAACAACCAATTGGCCACTGTAGAGGGTGGCTGGTTGCAAAAAAGTTTGGAGGAAACCAGCTTCATTACGCTGGCA
>JAEUUS010000186.1 GCA_016787545.1 Saprospiraceae bacterium | reverse complement strand
CTGTTTTTGAACAAAATATACGCGGATTTGAGCCTCAGCCGGTGCGATATAAGAAGGATACTGTGGTGTTTGACCTTCCTGTACAGGCATCTGCCGACAGTCTGTGCCGCCGTTTGCTCCAACATTTCCGACAACGATCTTATCTACAGGTGTCGCTGGATTCCTTCAACGGCGGGCTCCGGTTTTGGTCGGGGCCGTCGATGGAATGGTTGAGTTTGCGCTTAGGTTCAGGTTTTGAGGCTGTACAATGGAGAAACGGGACAGGCTTGCCGAAACGCGCTGTTTCAGGCAAAAGATTTCAGGCAGAAGAACTGCTTTCCTGGCAAACCCGCTTATTAGAACAAGCTGAAAACAATGGCTATCCCTTTGCACGAATTTGGTTAGACAGCGTACAAATCAGTGATAGCGGCCTGGTTTCAGCAGTAATGCAGCTGAATCCAGGCCGCTATTTTGTTTTTAAAAACATCCGGATTCAGGGAGATGCCAAATTGCCTGTCAGTTTTCTGCCTAATTATGTAGGCTTGCAGGCGGGTATGCCATACAGTCGGGCGCGTGTTCTGAGGCTGCGCGGCCAGTTGCAATCGCTTCTGTTTGTGGAATCTACCGCCAATCCCGGCATCACCTTTTCCAATGAGCCGAATATGTCGCACGGCGAAGCAACCGTCAATGTATTTTTAAAAAAGAAACGGGCGAGTCGGTTTGATTTTATCATAGGCTTATTGCCTCAGCCCAATAACCAGGATGGGCGATTACTGCTCACAGGTTCCCTGAGTGCAGCTTTTCAGAATGCCCTCAATCTCGGCGAACGTTTCTCCGCTGAATTGGAGCGGTTGCGACCTGAAACACAAAAAGTGGATGTGCAAGCCGGCATCCCTTACCTGTTTGGCAGCAGCTTTGGGGCGGAAGGCCGGCTCGGCATCTTTCGTCGCGACAGTACCTGGACCGATGCGCAGGGCGATCTGGGGGTGACGTATTGGCTTACTGGCGCCAATACCTTCCGGTTTTTTTGGGAAAACAGAAGCTCTTCCTTGCAGGTTGTGGATACACAGGCTGTATTGAGCACTCGTCGTTTGCCCGAAAATCTGGATTACCGGCAAAATGGTTTTGGTTTGGAATGTCAGTTTTCAGCGTTGGATTATCGGTTTAATCCGAGAAAAGGCTGGCTGCTGTCTTTGAAAGCTGTGGCAGGTTTTAACACAGTTCGTCCGAACAATCAGATTACCTCGCTTGTGGATCCGGATGACCCCGGATTTTCTTTTGCCGGTTTGTATGATTCATTGTCCCGGCGTGCGGCGCGATATCGTTTGGAGTGGAAAAATGAATGGTATGTGCCTGTATTAGTGCGAAGTACCATCAAAATAGCTTTGCGTTCCGGCGCTGTATTTTCAAAAAACACGATATTTAACAATGAAAATTTTCGACTGGGAGGCAATAAATTACTGCGCGGATTCGATGAAGAAAGTCTGTTTATGACGCGATTTGTAGTGGCCACTGCGGAGTATCGTTTGCTGTTGGGCCAAAACTCATTTTTGTCTGCCTTTGCCGATTATGGATATATGGAGAACCTCAGTGGCCAAAACAAGTTATACTTGCGTCCGCTTGGATTAGGCGCCGGGTTGAATTTTGAGACTAAAGCCGGTATATTTGGCATTTCCGCAGCAGTTGGTCGCAGAGATGCCGGGCAATCGCCGGATCTAAGAGCTATGAAATTCCATTTGGGATACGTTTCTTTGTTTTAGACTTTGCATTACCGGACCGTCCATCCCGAGTACTCGGGACCACCGTCAAAAATTAACGGCATGAAAAAACTACTTACATTAATTTTCGGGATGTTCCTGGCGGGTATGGCAGGGGCACAGGATCCAATTTTTTCACAATTTTATGCCATGCCGCTGCAACTCAATCCGGGTTTCGCGGGTACGGCAGCGGCCCCGAGGGCGGGTATCGCCTACCGCAACCAGTGGACGGGTTTTAACAGTGCTTACCGCACGTATGCGGCATATTATGAGCAAAGTTTTCACCGGTTAAACAGCGGTATCGGCTTCCATCTGGAGGGAGATAATGCCGGCGACGGCATTTTTAAAACCAATCGTTTTTCAGCTGCCTATGCCTATCGATTGAAGGTCAATGATTTTATAGCCCTGAAATTAGGTCTGGAGATGGGCGTACATTCCGTAAGTTTGGACTGGAACAAGCTGATTTTTCCGGATCAGATTGATGATGTGAACGGAATTACCTACAATTCTGAAGAAATACGGCCCGACAATACGGGTCGCACAAGCCTCGATATTTCCAGTGGTTTGTTGCTGTTAAGCGAAAAATTTTACCTTGGAGTGGGGTTAAAACACCTGAATACGCCCAGTCAAAGCATCCTGCGGCTAAAAAATAATCTGGTTCCGGGGCTTCCTATTCGGTACACTTTTCATGGCGGAACGGAATGGGTTGTTAAAAAAGGCAATAAACGACAAGAACCCTCGTTTGTATCCCCAAACTTCATGTTTGTTGCCCAGGGGCCATACAAACAATTGAATGTAGGAGCATACGCAAGTCTGGGATCTGTTTTTGCCGGAAGCTGGTTTAGGCATACTTTTGGTAATGCTGATGCGGTCATCCTTTTGGCAGGTTTCAGGGAAGGTCCATTCAAGATCGGAATCAGCTACGATGCCACAATTTCCGGGTTGGCCAACAATGCCGGAGGCACATTTGAAGTGACGATGGGTATCCTTTTCCCGAATAAAAAACGGCCGGATATCAATGATTGCACCCGAATGTTTCAATGAATCGAGCACTTGAGCATTTTTTTGATTTTTGTGTAATGAATTGACTGTTAATGGTTTGTGAAGAAATTGGAATGTTTTTTAGACTGCTCATGCCTCCAGATTCGTTAAAATTCAACACAAGACAACCATAGAGAAATTTACTTTTTCTACATTTGCCACTCAATTTTTTCAAAACCTGGATATTTAATACAATGAAGAAAACACTATTGCACGGGTTGAGTCTCGCCCTTTTGGTGTTCGTTCTGGCCAGCTGCGGACGCAAATCCGAAGGCTCATCCACCACAGGCTGGAAATACAACGACCAGAAATGGGGCGGATTCGAAAAAACCAATTACGAAGGTCAAGCTACCGGTCCAAACCTGGTTCTGGTAGAAGGTGGTACTTACGTAATGGGTAAAGTACAGCAAGATGTTACGTACGAATGGAATAACATCGAGCGCCGCGTAACGGTAGGTTCGTTCTACATCGACGAAACCGAGGTACGCAACATTGACTACCAGGAATATTTGTATTGGGTGAAACGGGTGTTTGGCGAAACCTACCCTGAAGTTTGGAAACGTGCACTTCCGGATACGCTTGTTTGGCGTGACGAGCTCGTTTTCAACGAGCCAATGGTAGAAAACTATTTCCGCGCACCGGACTATTATGAGTATCCTGCAGTAGGTATCAGCTGGCTGCAAGCCAACGATTTCTGTGCATGGCGTACCGACCGCGTAAATGAGATGATTCTGGTTAAACGCGGTATCATCGAGCTTTCACCTGACCAGAAAGACGACAACAACTTCAACACCGATGCTTACCTGGTTGGTCAGTACCAGCCTTCTCCACGCAAATTGCTGAAAGATCAGCGCACCGGTGGCGAGCGTCAGGTTCGCATGGAAGATGGTATCCTGCTTCCTGCTTACCGCCTCCCAACAGAAGCTGAATGGGAATACGCGGCCCTTGGCCTCGTGGGTAATCAGGCAACCACAAAAGACGAACTGATCACAGACCGTCGTATTTACCCTTGGAATGGTAATACTGTTCGCTACCAAAAGCGCAACAAAAACCAGGGTAAAATGCTCGCCAACTTCAAACGTGGCGGTGGTGACTATGGCGGTATGTCTGGCGCACTCAACGATAAAGCGTTCTTCCCTGCTGAAGTACTCTCCGGTTATCCAAACGATCACGGCCTGTACAACATGGCAGGTAACGTAAATGAATGGACTTCCGACCTGTATCGTCCACTCACAGCTTCCGACCTGGAAGACACTGAGAGCCACGAATTGAACCCATTCCGTGGTAACGTGTTCACGACGAAAAAACTTGACCCTGAAACCGGCGCTCCGATTCAGAAAGACAGTTTGGGTCGTCTGATCTACGAATTGGCTGATACCACTACCACTGCCCTGCGCGACAACTATAAGCGCCCGGAGGTGTTCAACTACCTCGACGGCGACAAAGAGTCTAACGTAGAATACCGCTATGGTGTAAGCACCCTGATCTCCGACAAAGCGCGCGTGATCAAAGGTGGTTCCTGGGCAGACCGCGCTTTCTGGCTCTCTCCTGGCGCTCGTCGCTTCCTGGAAGAAGACAAAGCAAGCCGTACGGTAGGTTTCCGTTGCGCAATGATCCGCAAAGGCGCTGTTACCGGTAATGGCGACAAAGACGGCCACCATTTCAAAGGTCGTCGCAAAAAGCAAAACCGTCGTTACGATTAATTTGATCGAAACGTATTAAATGCATAACCATGAGTCATTCCGGGCCTTTCCGGGATGACTCATGTGTTTTTTACGACTTACGGTGGACGGTCTACGGTAGACGGCCTACGGTGGACGGCCTACGGTGGACGGCCTACGGTGACGTTGCTCCAGTCATTTACTCTTTTCATATAATCAAAAACGAATTCCAGGAGCAACGTCACCGTCCACCGTCCACCGTCTACTGTTCACCGTCCACCGTCCACCGTCTACCGTAGGCCGTCCACCGTCTACCGTCCACCGTCCACCGTACATGTCCATGTCGAACAAAGACGATACATATTGGCTGCGTTCAGGGGTAATTTCTCTGGCAGAACGGGTTGTTTCCATGGGATTCAACCTGGGATCGGCTATGCTTTTGCTGCGCTTGCTCAGCAAAGAGACATTTGCGGCCTGGGGGATCTTTGTGTTGATCACGTATTTTGTAGAAATGGGTCGGAGTGGGTTGTTGCAAAACGGGCTGATCCGGTTTTTGCAAATGCCCTTTGATAGTCCTGGAGATAAAGGCCGGTTAATCAGCGCCGCATTTGGGCTGCATTTGGCCTATACGCTCTTTTCCAACCTGGTATTGGCCGTAGGGGCGCCCTGGGTAGCGGCGCAGTACCAGGTGCCGGATTTTTTGCCTATGTTGCCGGTGTATTACCTCACCAACCTGGTGTGGGCCGGCTGTACGCACAGCATTTATGTACAACAAGCGCATTTTGATTTTCGGGGAATGCTGGTGACGAGTGTTTTTTATCGCGGTGTGCCTTTTTTATGGGTATTTGTGTGCTGGTATACCGGGAGTTCTTTCACGTTGTGGCATTGGCCGGCCATGCAGTTGCTGGGGGCAGCTATTGCCCTGTGGTGGCACCGAAAGGTGCTGTTTAACCCGGAAATTCTTCAGGGTATAACGGAATGGCAATGGTACCGCACCCTGTTGAATTTTGGCAAATTTGTGTTGGGCACCAACCTCAGTACCATGTTGTACAAAAATGCTGACAAGCTGATCTTGGGCAAGCTGCTTGGTCCGGCGGCCTTTGCGGTGTACGATGTGGCCGGGCGGGTCACGCAACTGGTGGAAGCGCCTGCCTTTAGCATTGCCTCTGTGGTATTTCCCAAAAGCGCCGAGCGCATGGCCATAGAGGGCGCCTCCGGGGTGCGACAGTTGTACGAAAAAAGTGTAGGCGCTACCCTGGCGGTCATCTTGCCTTTTGTGTTGCTGGTGCTGCTGTTTCCGGAGTTGATTGTGCGTTTTTTTGCCGGCGCCCAGTATCCAGAGTCGGTGGAACTGCTCCGGATTACTGCTTTTTTTGGCTTATTTATGCCTTTCGCCGTGCAGTTTGGCACCGCGCTGGATGCGGGTGGTAAACCGGCCATCAATTTTGTTTTTACCCTGGGTACTGCTTTGCTCAATCTCGCCCTGGGCTACTGGCTCATTCCGATTTTCGGGTTGAAAGGGGCTGCTTTTGCCACATTGGCCGGGTATATGCTTAGTTTTTTGGCCATGCAGGTTTACTTGTATTACACATTTGGGGTGGTGGCTCTTCGGGCATTCCGTTATTTGCCTGAGTTTTATAAGAAATTAGGGTCTGTGATAAGGCGCGAAAGCACTGTAGCACTAAGGCGCTAAGGCGCAAAGAAATACAGCGCGCAAGCTCTGCGGTTATATGCCACGCAGACCAGACGCTAAGGGTCTGTCTTCATCATTTGAATTAGAGCATGTTGGGGATTTTCTGACGGAGTCAAAAATTTGAGCTTTTTTCGTCAGTTTTTGCGTTTTTGAGGAAGCATAGCATGAGTTAAGTGACTGATAAAAGGTGAAAAATGGCGGAAAAAGGACAATTTTGGGCCCGGCAAGAAAATCCCCAACATGCTCTTAAACTGTTATGTTAAATTCCACGAACGCCTCAAACATAAAGAAGAACTGGGCCGATAATCACCTTTTTTTCAAATCGGGATTCATGTTTTACTTATGTTTAATATTCACATCAATTAACCTTCATTGCGGTGAAAATCAAAAGCTTTGTGAACTAAATAATAAAAATAAAATTGATTCCATCTCATTGAGCTATCCCAATGAGATTAAGGTTACTTATCAAATTAAAGAAAATTTTGTAGACGTAAGCAGTTCTATTATATTTAGATATTCTGGTCCGGATGAAGTAAAAAAATATATTAATGGATGTGATACATTAGAAATTAGATGGTATTGGAATAATAATCAATATGGAGATGATCGGGCAAAAGAATGGATTGTTGAAAGTTATTCACAAATGTACCCTTCAGACTGCCCTCAAACAATAAAAGATATATATTTTAATCAATTGCAAGGAACTTTGTCCGAAATTATTTGTCCAGATCCCACAAGGATGGTTTTTATTGGAATAAATGAAGCATCAAACTATCTTGTTGTGGCTTATTACAATACGAATTCAAGTAACAAGTGTGCTAAAGAGGAATTTATAGCAATAATAAATTCAATGGTATTTCATATTTAGGTTGCGGCTGGCTCACAGGCATCAACAACCCCGCTTCCTGCGCCTTGCAAGGCGGCGATCAACTGGGTTTTAAACACATTAAAATCAAACAATGAAAATGATTAAAGCAACTTCATTTTTTCACGTTTCAATAAATATCCTTGAATTATTTGTCTTAAGTGGGTGTGAAATGGGTGGTGAATTTAACCATTTAAGAGATGAATTATCTGCGCCCGGTAGCATTGTGTTAGAGTTTAAATATCCTAACAACTTTCAGTTAGAAAAAAAACGGCAGATATATAAATCTACATGGACTTATTCTGCTAAAGATGAAAGCATTTCGATTACTGCATCTATTGATGAAGATTTATTTACCCCTTCAGTTACTCCGCAAGATTATTGCCTTAAATACAAGGATAATCGTCAGGAAATATTTGGATCTATATTTCCCTGCGGTACATCTTTATTCTCCCAGAGAGAAGTTATAGTAAATAAGAATATTCCCGCAATATGTACCGAAATGTATTGCCTTTTAAGTGATGACGATCTTTATTACGAATTGGCTTTTTTATACAAAGGCAAGGTGCTTACGATTGCCATTTGTTTTTACAATATAACCAAAAGTAGAATTACAAAAAATCAGGCGGATAACATTGTAAATTCTATTTTTCAAACACTAAAAATTAGGTAACCCAGCTTGCGCGCAGCTGCCCTAAGCCCAAGCCCCGCGCACAATTGCTCGACTACTTCACTATCTGGTAAGTCTTCCAGACAGCAGTGTGTTTGAAACATCGCGCCAGCGTGCGTTGGGCTTGGGATTTGGGTAGCTTCGCGCGAGCGGCGGGTAATGTTTATATCAGATTGTTGACGAATCGCTGTATAATCTCAGTGCCTCAGTGGTTAGGTATAACTAATTGAAATTGAGTGCGTAAACATCTATTTCCGCATCCACCGAATGAGCTATGAATTGGCGCGATAGATTTTTTGTTCATCAAGGCTTGAGGAGGGCGCATTGCGGGACATTTTAACCGACGCAGAACGAAGATGAACGGAAAATATGGCCGTAAATTCATAGGTCATTCGATGGATGGGGCAATAGAATATTAATCTATCTTAACCAATTTTGCATGTTTGGTCCGACCATCCAAAAAGTTTGCCTGGATGATATAAGAGCCTGAAGATAAGCCATCTGGCAACTTCAATTCCAAACTTCCATTTTTGCTTCCTGCACAATTGAGTTCAGTGACAAAATGCCCTAAATTATCATACATCTTGATAGACGTGAAATCCAGGTGTTTCGAATAAAGGTAAAAATGATTTTTGGTCGGGTTGGGGTATAATTCAAAAAAGTCATCTTCCTGTATCCCCTCATTTAATATAGCATCAGGTTTTATCCCAATTAAACTTCTACTTGAAGAGATTGGGTCTTGCAATTCTGAACATTGAGGGAATGTATCTTCATAACTAGAGCAATGCTGGGTCTCATTACAATAATCATTTACAAAATCTATGTATTCTTGTGGATATATTAATTCTCCAATGCCCCAATAAGGAAATGGGCCACTGTATAAAACTTCTCCATCACAAGAGTAAGACTCGTCTAAGGGTTGACAAACCTTGATAAACTTGCCTTCACAGATACACATATCATAAACCCCTACCCATCCCATCACAATTGGCTCTCCACCATCGGGTGGAATGCATAGGCGAGGTGCCTTACATTCTTCGTTAATATCCGCAGGATCCGGGCTGGTAATAATTACTCCATCGCATTCGGTAAATGGCGGTTCGCACAAACCATTTACATTTTCTACCTGATAACCATTGGGGTTAACGACGTATACAGGCCCATCAACACCCTCGACTGTTCCTTCATAAAACAGACAACCTACCGGATAAGTACACATCCGCGTTAACGGATCATATTGTGGTTCTGCACTCCAGTCTACGATAGGATCTCCATGAGCCCCCGGTATCACCTGATAATCCGTATTCAATGTAGGGCAATGTATAACACCTCCGGCACATGGATTTTCCAGATCGCTATTATGATAAGTAAGGTTTGTCCGATCCCTGTCATCATAGCAGTCCGATAATTGCATGTGGTTCATGTCCGGTATTTGGCCTGCGGCACTGCACATTTCGCATTCAAAACACCGGGTGATAACAGGGAATGATACCCCAACTAATTGCGGAGCTACATCTCCTATCGGTTGCCATTCCCATCCTGCCGCATTTTGAGAGTTGCCGACAAAGTCACAAAAGGTGTTTCTACATCCGCAATTGTCGGATATGGTAGCGCATGGAAATCCAAATAAACTTGAAGGGATATCGAAAATACCATCCGGATCGTAATCGAGGGAAACCGTTTGTGTTTGGTTGGGGTCCACTAAATTATCCAAATCCAAGGTTAATGTTGAGTGACTGCCATCGGGCCAATCTACAAAGATTGTTTTATCGCAGAAAGTTGGCGTATTACCAGGATACGCTAATATTGAATTGATATCCTCATTTGAATTCCATTGCATATAATAACTCCAATCAAATTTTAATTCAGGATCATTCCCACAATTATCCTGCACCGAAAATCTAAAAGAGCGACATCCAGCTACTGTAGCTTGTTTTGTGGAAGTCTTGCCACAAAAGTCTGTTACGGTAACGGTATATGTTCCACGGGTTACCGTGATATCCTTTGTAGACATCCCATTGCTCCATTGATAAGTATAGGGAGCGGTACCCCCTTGAACAGTTGTTTCAATAGACCCCGGAGCAGGCGGATTATTGTATGAATTATCACCATTTGCGTTGAGTGTAATAACCGGAGCCGCAGGAGCATTCAATGAGCAATCAACAACAATGAAACACTCCGAAACGCTTTGGCCGCAACTTCCACTGATTACGACGCAATAAGTTCCTCCAGGCAGATTAAAGAGGTCCTGAGTATTTGCAATAAAACTATTATCACCTTGCTTTGTCCATTTATACTTCAGGTCAAATCCAGAAAAAAATCCTCCACTTGTAGCGAGATTAATGGAGCCATCTGCCCCTCCGGGATTTGAAACCGGGCTTACAGAGGAATTAGTTATGGCAACTGGCTGTGTAGATTGCTCACAATTTTTGATTGTAGTAGTTAGGATTTTAGTGCAGCCTAAAGAATTGGTTATAGTAACCGTATAAGCACCATTACAAAGATGCTGAAGATCCTCGGTAGTATTACCATTACTCCAGGCGTAGGAGAACGGTCCTCCATTTCCCTGAACTGTCAAATCTATGGAGCCATACCAGCAGGAGTTATCATTAAATGGATTATGCGTAATTCCAGTGATTTCTGCAAAGGAGCCAGCAGCCCATTCTTGTGACAAAGTGAAACATTTGGTGGCGGTACAGGAATTAGCATCAGATACAGTAACACAATAGGTTCCCGCGGTCAAATTGGTTCGATTTTGCGTAGTTATATTCCCATCTGACCATTGGTATACAAAGGGCGTTACGCCTCCTGTAATGGCAAGTGTAATGTTTCCAAGTGTAGGGCAAACGGGATTCACAACGGTCCCTGATATTTGGATGGGCAGGATAGGAGGCAAATCTCTACACATACTTTCCGAACATCCATTGGCATTAGTGACAGTAGCACAATATTGACCTGGCGACAGGTTTTCGCGGGTCGTAAAAGCCGATAATTTGACCGTTTGCTGTGCTCCATCGCTCCAGGAAATGATATAGGGGGCTGGCCCACCCATGGAAATTGTGATGTTGCCAGTGGTATAAGGGCATACGGAACTTGTGGTTACATTCAGAATAGCATCGCATTCAATGACAGTTTCGCAAACGCTTAAAGTGCCGCAGAGCCCGTCTGTAACAGTGACACAATACAGACCAGGGGATAGGTTTGTGATATTTTGGCTATTATTTTGATAGCCGTTGGGGCCAGACCATTCAAAAGAATAGGGAGCAAAGCCTCCTCTAATATCCAGTACGATTGTGCCATTGTTGGCATCTACACTGGATTCATGGGTAACGATGGCTATAGCATCCTGGGCATGACCTATTTGAACTAAGCCCATTACCCATAAAAAAGTGAAGGAAATTAATTTTTTCATATTAAGAATCTCATTTGAAACAAAAAAAATGGTTTTGGGGGGCATCAATGTAAGTATTGGACAATGCCAAATGCCTTGTTATTCATTTTTTTGTGTCTTTTTTTCTACCAATAATTCTCCTTTTTCAGGGATGAGCCTATACTCCAGGCCATACCTTTCAATGGGGGTTAGTTTTCGATCTTTGGCCATTAATATGGTGAGTTCAGAAACTACCTTGTCAATAGAAACCAATTGATGTGTATATCTTTCGTACTTTTTATTTTCCTGGAGGATTCCGACCATAGGAAATTTTTGAGGAAGAGTAACCGTGTTTATATATTTCCATTTGTTTTTTTCCCATTTAAAATTCTTAACTTCTGGTGACGGGTAGTTGTCGACATAAAAACTTGCAATTGTATCATTACAAAAACAGTTTGTTACGCTAGATCCTGTTTGTGAAATAAGCATAGAATCTGTTGTTCTGGTTGTCAAATTGGTGGCATAATACAACACACCCAAACCTTCCATATATTTTGCAGAAAAAACAAGATTGTTTGTTTTGCAGGATGTCAAAATTTGTGCTTGCGCTATGACTGTTAGAGACCCCGAAAAGGTCAAAAGGAGGCAGAATTTTATTATCTTTTTCATATTAAGGATTGATTTTTGCTTGTTGTGAAGAATTGTTTGGTTCGCTAAGCCACATTATATATGTTTCAACTGGTATGCCCAAATAGGTATATTTATAAACTAAAGTGCCGGCACTGCCGAAACCAATCAGGGCATTTGTTTCCCACTCATTTTTAGAACCTGTTATGGATGTTCCATAAGAAGGATCATAGTACTTTCCATTATATTTTACGATCCCGTGGTTTTGAAAAGTGGACATTGGATCATTATTGCCTTGAGCAGAGTCACCTGGTTTAGGCGCAAAATTGAGCACATTGCCGTTTGGCAGGGTAACCGGATTGGTGCCTATACCAGGAATAGTCATCCACTCCCGATTCCACTTATAAAACTTGTTAGAATTTAAGTCAAAATCTTTAACAAAAAAAATGCGGGGCAAGGAGTTAATATCAACAGGTACAGGCATACCTGCTATCCTAGTTTCAACATCAGATGCTGCCGCCCCAAAAAATTTATTTCTATCAAATTTAAATTGATCAACATGATTTGTTGGGTCCGGTAAATATAGAACTTCAGAAACCTCAGCCCCTAAAATCCCTTGGAATAATATCATATCGTAAAAGAAATAAGCCCATGAACCACATCGCCCATTTTCCCATTTCAACAAATGGTGTGTATAGAAATATTCACCATTATAATATTGAACTGGATCTTCATCCGGAGCCCAATAAGACATTGCAGATTTGGTCGGGTTGTCTTTCCTTGGCACAGTTCGACCTGCGAATGTGCCGTTATATATATTATCTACAATTGAATTTGCATTGGTCAAACCTTTTGCATTTTTACAACCATAGTAGATTACAGAATGAAGTATTTGAGGAGAGAAAGGCGTGGCGGCATAAGTAATATAAAGCGGATTAGAGCTTTTGCCGGCTGCGATCCAGGGTCCTGAAGGTGAATTGGAAATATACCATACAATGTCGAAAGGTTCATAAAAATCAACCTTATTGGCAGGAAACGGTGCTGATAAAGGGGTTGCAGCATAAGATCCGTCGGGTCCCAGCTTTTGTACTACAGGGTCAAAGGTGTCCGGACCATCACCTTTGGCCCATATTTCCTGGGGACACCCCGCCAAGTCAAATTTGGCATAAACCTTAGGCGCCTTGCCACTGACAAAGGCAACGGGGTTTTGAGTGTTCGGGTATTTCCAGGCGATATCCGTTATGGCTGGGTGTGGGTAATAGTCCCGGTAAATCGCCAGTTTGTTACTTTGAGAACCATGTGGCGCCAGAAAATCCACTTCATCTACCCGGATGCTGTAGGTAAAAGATGAAGATGTTTGTGCGCTGGAATTGTTTAAGAAGATTAAACACAAGAAAAGCAATGCCCATTTAAATAAAGTGGAGATTTGCATAATGATAGTTTTTAGTGAATGAATGTTTGATTTGAAAAGGCATATTTTTTAGTTGTTGGATTGAGGCCAACAAAATTTCATGCCCTTCCTTTTTCGCTTGTATTAAAGCCCGCAGCGTTTTATTACTTGCTATTTCTCAGCAAAGGTGTAGCGACACTTGGTGGGAAAACAGGACACTTTTTTTAGGTTATTCTGAAAGAAGGAAAAGCAATTTTTGTGAAAAAAAGCTTATTCGGATAAGTTCCTGTTCCTGCTTGTATAGAGACGCTATTTTTTACGGGGTGCAAAAAGCAGGCTTCTATCATTCAAAAAACCAATCTTTTGAGCAGATTTTGCTTCGATTCTTAACGTGAGGACTTTTTCTCTTTAAGGATGACGGACTTAAGAATGACTGAGAGTAGTCGATAAAATTAGGACACTTTTTTCCAAGTCTTGAGCCCGCTCGCTCGAAGCTACCCAAACCCCGAAGCTCAATGCGCGCTGGCGCGACGTTTGAACGTACTATCCTTGTCGGCTTGGCCGACACCTACCGCACAGATTTTAGCGCTATCCCACTTGCATAATTAGTTTTTTAAGTTTAGCTTTGAATAGCCAAACAACTAATGGAATGAGCGTCAAATACAAAATTCGTGACCTGCAGGGTAATATTTGAAAGATCAGGCTTGGCGGGATCAGCTCCATTATTTAGCTTCCCACGGCCGTCTGACCAGACACACACCCAATGTCATACAAAAGTGCTGACGCCAAACACCCGCCCCACTTGGACATTGGACATTGGCCTGTTGGATATTGGATATTGATATTTCTGCCTGCAGACATACCATCTTAGGCTTTTCCGACGTTTTTGAGGGCAATAGCTGAAAAACCGACCGCAAGGGTGTTACTTTTGCGGCGCTGTTGTATTTATCC
>JAEUUS010000177.1 GCA_016787545.1 Saprospiraceae bacterium | reverse complement strand
TCAGTAACATGACCACGCAAGGCAAAATGGCAATCCTGAGCATATAGCCCAAGGCTGCATAGCGAGCAAAAGCCCGCTAATGCGGCTTTGCTTTTTAGCATTTTCGTAAATTAAAAGATCGAAAAATGGCCTGAAGTAACTCCAGGAATGCAAAGACAATGAACAACCCGAACCGGGTTGGTTGGGGCTGTCAGACAGGAAAGAATCAGGCGTTTGCAGGAGGGCCACGCAGTAAACCGGCTGAAAAGTCCGGCTTAGCATAAAAAGGCGTTGCATATTGGCCCGGAGCGCTGCTTTCCGGTGTTTTTAACCGGATATCCTCTAACAGGGGTAAAATAAAGGGCTCCGGTACAGATACGGTAAAAGCGCAAAGGGTACAGTCTTCCACCGCCCAACGCTCATCATGGATATGTGCCGCGCCAGGATCGTGAGAAATTTCACAAACCGGATGATCCGAATCATGGTGATGGTGCACCAGCAACACGTGCATGGTTTTCAGCGACCAAAAGGCTGAAAACAAAAGCAACAGTGTCCCTGTGCCAAATCGTTGATGTGTGGAAATGCCGGTCAAAGCGGTAAATTGTATGGCAAATATAATATAATGTGGAATTCAATTCCTGTTAACCGGCAGATTTATGCTAAAATATGACCAAAATATCGCCCAATGAAAGATTGTAAGGTTAAAACGCCTCCCAATCATCACCCAATTCTTTTGGATGCCAGAACAATTGTTTGAATTCCTTCACGCAATCATTTTCCACCACCACACCTTCCGACTCCAAAAGTTCCTGCATGAGGGTTGGGGTAGGGAAGTGGTGACGACCGGAAAGCTCTCCCTTTCGGTTGACTACCCGATGAGCCGGTACATTATCCATGTGGTGACAGTTGTTTAAAGCCCAACCAACCATTCTGGACGCACCCAGAGCTAAAAAATCGGCAATGGCCCCGTAATTGGTCACGCGCCCCCGTGGCACTTGGCGTACAACAGCGAACACCAGATCATAATAAGTAGGAGTGTTTTCAGTTGCCATCATTTATTTGTTTTCAGCAGCACATTGCTCAGACCATTGAGTGAGTCGCACATATTCTTCCCATCCCAATGTTTCCGGCCTTTTTTCAAAAAAAGGATCACTCATCAATAATTCATTGGGAAAGAATGGTTTAAGGGTATTCCGCAGCATTTTCCTGCGTTGATTAAAAGCCGTTTTTACAATGGTCCTGAACAGTTTTTCCGAACATCCTAAAGTAATATTATCTTTTCGGGTTAATCGGATAACTGCGGAAAGGACTTTAGGGGGCGGGTTAAAAGACCCACGCTCTACGGTGAATAAATATTCTGTGTGGTAAAACGCTTGTGCAAGAGCGCTGGTTATTCCATACACTTTGGAACCAGGTTTGGAAACCACCCTGTCGGCAACTTCCTTTTGAAACATACCCACCATTTCCGGGATGTGTTCCCGCCAGTCCAGGAGTTTAAACAGGATCTGGGTAGATATATTATATGGAAAATTACCAATCAGGCAAAACGGCCGGCCATTAAAAAAATCCGGGCCGTTAAAATCAAGAAAATCCTTGGAAATCAAGCGTTTACCTGCAAATTCCGGATATTGTTTTTCCAGATATTCCACCATGTCTTTGTCTGCCTCCACGGCATAGGTTTCATATTCCGGATGCGCCAGCAGAAATTTGGTCAACATGCCCATTCCCGGTCCTACCTCCAGCACACAGCCAGCTTGAGCGGCCAGTTGCAGGCTTTCGGCAATGCGCTGAGCAATGGCCTCGTGTTTCAAAAAGTGTTGTCCGTAAGATTTTTTTGCCTGCATATCAAAAACCACAAAGAGTAAAACAAAAACCACGCGGCGCCAATGGCATTTTCAATGGTACATTCAATGAGAAAAGAGGCGAGTGCCATTAATTGCAGGGCAAGGTACAGGAAATTTTCCCGCGCTTGGTACCAGGGGTAAAAGAACGCAACCAGACTCAACAATAACCCAATCAGGCCGGTACTGGCCATGATAAACAAAAATTCATTGTGCGGAAGTCTCGGATCCTCCGCATAGTTGGGGAAAAGCCTGGCAGTAGTTTTTTTCGTTTCCGACAATAAATCCCCGGCGCCTACTCCTAAAACAGGATGTTCCGTCCAAATATGCCATCCGGATTTCAGGGAAATCCAACGGGCGCCATCAGAATATAAATGGCCGTCGTTTTCATGTTTGAACCGTCCCCAATCCCATTGCATATAGGCAATTCTCATTTTTAAACTTGGAATGGACTCAACAGCTGCCCATAACCCGCCTACCATCAATCCTAATACGATCAGTCCGGTAGCCCAACGCCGGCTTTTCCAGACATACCAAACCAGACCAAAGAACATAGCGGCGTATAACGAAAACAGCCCTGAACGAACAGATAGCACGTGAATGAATCCAAAAAGGAATACAACTGCTATGCCCAAAGCAACGCGTTCCCAGGCCCGCCAAATCCAGAATTTTTGTGTCCATAACCATCCACCTGCAAGAATGGAAGTGCCTAAAATTAAGCTAAAACGCACATGCGACCGCGGAACCGGGATGGGATTGCCCCGGCCAAGGCCTTCCAAAATAGCATCGTAATGCCAGAACAAATTGATGCCAACCGCCAAACAAACCACTACCATAAACCAAACGAACAGGTAAAGCACCGATTTTAACTGGCTGTCTGACAGTGGAGGGCGATTTGCGAATGCCCAGGGTAATACCAAAAACGGTAACCTGGTTTGTACCAGCCGTAACCAATAAGCTTTATCATCCGACCAGAATACGCTGAAGGCCGGAACCAATAACAATAAAACGAATACGCCAAAAACCTTTTGCTGATACAACCGACGAAAAGAGTCCACCCAAACCAGTCGCCAGGATTTCCCTTCACGGAGGGAGATATTCAATCGCTCTGCGGTATGCCACCAGGCAGCAAAAACCCATAACCACATACTGATTGAGAGCAAAAATGGTGATAAAACCATACTTACCACAAGCAGATTGGCTGCCCAAAAGGCGAGCAAAGTGGGGCTGAATCGGGAGGTGGTCAAAATCCGTGGATGTATAAGTGAATGAGTTTGGTCGAGGGAACGGGCACAAAGATATATGTCCGGTGGTCGTTTCCCTGAACTTGCCTACATTTGTCGCCAATCCGCTCTACCCATATACACATGAAGCACATTGCTACACTTCTTTTGACAGGGTTTGTCTGGTTTGGGTGTCAAAATCAGCCAAAATCTGTTTCTGAAGACCCTTCCTTGATTCGGGAAAAGCCTATTCCGGCTACAACGGTTTCAGAACCTGTTACCTTACCTTCCAATGGAGAGGGCAATTTTGAAAGCCTGGTGGCGGATTTTGAATCCAAAGACCGTGGCATTTGGCAGAAACCCGAATTGGTTATTTCATACTTAGGCGATTTAAAAAACAAAACGGTTGCCGACATTGGCGCCGGAACAGGATATTTTACCTTTCGGTTGGTTCCCAAAGCAAAAAAGGTCATTGGCATTGATATTGATCCAAGGTTCATCAATTTTTTAGACAGTGTAAAAGTGCGACTTCCGGAGGTGTATCAAAACAGGTTCGAGAGCCGGTTGGCAAAATATGACGACCCGCTTTTACAACCGGAAGAGGCTGATAAAGTGGTGATTGTTAACACGTATGCTTATATCGAGAATCGTGTACAATACCTCAGAACCTTGCATAAAGGCATGGCGCCCGAAGGAGAATTGCTGATCATCGATTTCAAAAAAAACAACCTGCCGATTGGTCCACCCGATGAATTTAAGGTGAGTTCTACCCAGGTGGAACAAGAGTTAAAGGCGGCTGGATTCGTGGTTTCCAAGGTAGATAAAGAGGTGCTTGATTATCAATACATCATTTTGGCGGAAAAACGGGCTGAAAAATAACCACTGACCCCAATTAACAACAATCTGACTATGCGCGGTTCTTTCAAATTATTCACCTGGTTAGGCATTCCGGTTTTTTTACATTGGACCTTTGGTCTGATTTTCCTGTATATACTTTGGCATGCTCAAAATGAAGGATTAGGGACACTTGAAACGGTGTGGCTTACAGGACTTTTTATGGCGCTGTTTCTCTGTGTGTTATTGCATGAATACGGTCATGCCATAGCAGCCCGAAAATACGGGGTAAAAACAAGGGATATTGTATTGATGCCTATTGGGGGTGTGGCCAGATTGGAAAAAATGCCCGAAAAACCTATCCAGGAATTTGTTGTAGCTATTGCCGGACCTGCCGTGAATGTGTTGATCGCCCTGTGCCTGTTTGCAGGAATGAATTTTGCGGTGGAAGGCGATCTGTTGGAATTGTTTTCATACGCTATCCGGTCTGATATTGGTACTGAAATTGTAACAGAATCAGGTTACTTCCTCTCTCCCTGGTTACATTTTGCTATAAAACTCGCGTTCACGAATGTCGCTTTGGTGATTTTCAACATGATACCAGCATTCCCAATGGATGGAGGCAGGGTATTTCGCGCACTCCTTTCTATGTGGCTGGGCAGACCACGTGCCACCAAAATTGCGGCATGGGTAGGTCAATTCATTGCCATGTTGTTGGTTGCAGCCGGCATTTGGGGTAGCGATTTTATGCTAAGTATTTTGGGTATTTTTGTTATTTATGCAGCCAGAGCAGAAAATGCCAATGTGCAAACCGAAGATTTGTTTTCCAAGTATACGGTAAAAGACATATTGCGCCCGAAATTTACCAGAATGCGCTCAAACGACTGGATGATGAGTGCAATCGAAACCCTGAGGCACGGGTTGGAACGCAATTTTTTGGTATTCGACGTGAACGACAGGTTAGTTGGAATGTTGGAAGAAGAAGATATCGTTCGCGCCATGCGCAAGCCTGATGTGACCGCTGAAATACTTCAATACGCTCAACGAGCAGAAGTGATCCATTTGCATGAATCACTTCTGAAAGCTCACCATCTAATCCGCCAAAGAGGCTTTGGCGTTCTCGGCGTTATCGATGATGAAGGCCAATTAGTGGGGGTGGTGGATGAAGCAGGTCTTTCTTATTTCCAAAGAATGAGTGAATGAATCATCCAGGATTTAAGATTAAAACATCCAGTTGGCGCCGAATTGGAAGCCTGAGTTGAAAGGAACGCCGGTGCCCAGATAAGACTGCAATACACTGGTGGTGTTATTTACGCCCAATCCGAAATTGGTTACCGTTTCCTTGTCGTTAGAGTCCTCCTCACTGGTAGCCGTTACTTTGGAAAATCCTAAACTTCCGAATGAAGCCTCAAAAGACAAGCGCTTACCCAGATAAAAGATGACACCAGGTCTTAAGCCAAAGTTAATCCCGAGATACTTGGTTTGTACCACATCCTCCAAAGCATCCTTTCCAAAGGTTACACCCGCTTGTCCTTCAATCCAGATTCCCAAAAAGTCGGTTGGCTTCTGAATGTAACGATAGAAAGGGTTTATGGTCGTCAGGTTAATCTTGGACGTGTTATCCGTAAAATCGGTATCCTCAACTTTAAGAGAAGTGATACCAACATCAAGTCCGGCCCAGTTGTTACCAAATACGTATCCCAGCCGAGGAATCGCAGTTACAGTAGAAATGGTTGTTTCTGTTTCCGTGGTTCCCCGATCCTGGTGGTCCTGGTATTTGGAGAATCCAAGGTTACCACCTACCACAAATTGGGCGTTGGATGGCATGGCATGGAAGACCATAGCAATCGCAAACAATAGCATCAGCTTTTTCATACGTTATGTAATTGGTTAGTGAATGATTGATACCACAAACCTATGCATATGAATGCTTTAACATTATGACCTGGGGTCATTACAGTGCATGATTGTAATCACCTTTCGTAACTGTTTGAAAAATGGATAAGCTAATGTCCAATGACAAAATGTACTATATTCTGTTCTTTGATAATCAATGCATTAAAATATTTTACTCCAAAGTAAATCAAACACCTCGATACAAATTAAAATAATGATAATCCATTCCAGTTTACTGCTTTCCCGGTGGAGATAAAGTTCCCGAAAAACGGAAAGGTTATCTTCAATGACTTTGAATGTGTATTCCACCTCTTTAAACCGACTTTGAATATCGAATGTGCGCGCCAAACCCTGATGGATACGGTCAAGGTATTCATCATCCCAGGTAAGGTCCGGACTATCGAAAATGAAAAGGTTGCCGATGATTCTGTTTTTACTGTTCAACATTCTGCCGATAAACCGGATCATATTGGATCGGCTGATATCAATGGCTCCTTCAGTTTCCATTTGATGGGTGAAAACATTGATTTCTGTCAGTAATTCGTCGCCTCTGCGTGCATAAAAATCCATGGAAACAGAATGGGCAACGTTCATCATGGCAATTCTGATGACGTCTTCCGTCAATTTAGGACAGGAAAGTCTGTTAAACCCAAAATGCAAGGGGGCATCATGAGTCTCCATGACCTCAAAATGTTCCCGGATCATTTCCGACAATGGTCTCAGAAGAAAAGGTTGCAAAAAGGAAATATTTTTGCTGGTATCGGTATCATCCATACCGGCAAAAACCACAGCCCCATAGTCGAAAACATAAAAATATCGGCTTTCATCCACCCGGTAAAACAGTTCAAAGGCATTTTCCTGCAGCAGGTGGCCGGTGAAAGCATTGCGTAAGGCTTTTAACTGAATACCTTCAGCAATATAAAATGCAGTTATTTTCATATTTTTACTGTTGTAAAGTGTGCAAATATGGCATAAAATCTGTCCAGGAGTCCATGTTTTTACCTGCATTGCAATTTATGAAAAGTAAAAACTTCAAGTATCCGCACAGAACCAACAAGGATCAAAGATCTGCGTTTTACATTTGTCCGGAAATAAACGCTTTCTCCTTTTGAGTCCTGCATTCTTCGTTGATCTTTCGGTTGGTTCAGTTTTAGCTTTGGTCATGTTTGGCGTAGGGCTCTCCCTGACGTTCACTGACTTCCTTCGCGTGATTCGCCAGCCACAGGCTTTTTTCACGGCATTAGGTGTGCAAATGCTTGCATTACCCCTGATTGCCTTTGCCATTGCCCTTGTTTTACCGATACCTGCCGAACTTAAAGTGGGATTCATTATTTTGGCTGCCAGTCCGGGAGGTGCTACATCCGGCTTTTTAACTTACCTCTGGCGGGGCAATGTGGCCTTATCGCTGTCCTTAACCGCCGTTAACAG
>JAEUUS010000151.1 GCA_016787545.1 Saprospiraceae bacterium | reverse complement strand
TAGCAAACTTAGAAAAAAAATGGACTGTACCAATTCCTAACTGGGGTATCATCCTAAATGCCTTTTTAACTACTTTTGAAAATCGTTGCCAAATCAATCTCATTTGAAAATCAGTTTACACAAAAATCT
Organism: Saprospiraceae bacterium; assembly: GCA_016787545.1. Classification (GTDB taxonomy): domain Bacteria; phylum Bacteroidota; class Bacteroidia; order Chitinophagales; family Saprospiraceae; genus M3007. Next base: position 46,755 of record JAEUUS010000151.1, on the reverse strand, counting down.
TTACACTCTCGTCAAATAACCTCTTTGCGTCTTTGCGCCTTCGCGTCTTTGTGTCTTCGCGCCTTGGTGTCTTCGCGTCTTTGTGTCTTCGGGCCTTGGTGTCAACGCGTCTTTGTGCCTTCGGAAATTCGCTTCGAGCCTTAATACCCTTGAAGGATACCTTTTTCCATGGGAGGCACCCCTTTTTTCATCCAGCTGGGTTCAGGACCATTCATGAGGTAATGATCGAAGAACTGCTGCATGCGCCGGTGAAAATCAATACGGTTTTGCAGTTTAACCGGCCAGTGAGGCTCATCGTTGTAATTCAGCAGCCAGGCAGGTTTACCCAATCTGCGCAATCCCGTAAACAGTTCAATGCCCTGATACCAGGGGACTGCCCCATCTTTATCATTGTGCAAGATCAGGAGTGGCGTTTCCACCTTATCCAATGAGAATAAGGGTGAGTTTTCCAGAAATTGTTTGGGCTTTTCCCATAAAGTTCCACCAATACGACTTTGCTGATGCTCATATTGGAACATGCGCACCAGGCCTGACTCCCAACGAATACCGCCATAGGCGGAGGTCATGTTAGCTACCGGCGCTCCCGCTTCTGCACAGGCAAACAGATTAGTGCGGGTAACCAGATAAGCAGCCTGGTAGCCGCCCCAGGAATGGCCCTGAAGGGCTACACGGGATGGGTCGACAAAGCCTTTGCCAATCAGTGCCGTAACACCGCTCATAATAGCATTGTAAGCCGATTCGCCAGGATAGCCAATTTGGTAAGGGATATCCGGCGCAAAAATGACGTACCCTCTGCTGGCGTAAAAAGTAAAATTAATTTGTGAACGGTGAAAATCTGGACTCCTGTGCCGCAGTAAGTCATCCGACATTTTTTCATAAAAATTTACGATCATCGGATATTGCTTTTTGGGATCAAAGCCTTCCGGTTTTACCAGCAACCCTTTGAGTTTTTCGCCAGTCAATGAGGTCCATTCCACCATTTCCATGGCCCCCCAATTGTATTCAGCTTGCTGTGGATTGACATTGGAAATTTGTTTTTCTCCTACCGTACTCGACACATAAATAAGGTTCGGGAATGTTTTATAATTCTCCCTTGTGTACATAAAAACCTCTTCATACCTGGCTTTCATCAGGTTTTTGGTATGTGCATACCCTTCCGCCCACTCCTTTTTGAGGAAAGGAACAAAAATTGGAGGTCTGTTATTCAAACTCAGCCATACATATCCTTCAGACTTACTTTCCTCATTAAACTTGTGCAAAAGCAAGGACTTCTGCGGATTAAGACTGTATTCCTCCGGATCCAGTCTTATATGACGGTAGGTTACTTTTTTGGATCGTCCATCTGTAAGGCAAATGGCTGGCGTTTTACCCATTGGATCCACCTGCCAGATGTCGTATTTGTCGTACAGCAATATGGCCTCATCATTATCTAACCAACCCAGCAGTCCATGTTCATTGGGCAAATCTGGCACATCATTCTCTTCATTGTAAAAGGGTACGGTTCGATTGTTGGTGAGTCGGGCAATATTTGCTGTTGCAGCATTCCAGGCAAACCAGGCGGTATCGGGTTCACTCCACCAGGCTATGAATTTTCCGGAAGGCGACAATCGTGGATTACAGCGCAGGTTTTTGATAATAGCCTTTCGTTCACCCGTTTCCAGATTAACGGCGAATAAATCCTTGTTGGGTGTGCCGACAGAAGTAATTAAATTAAGATAAGGTTCTTCTGTATAACCCAAAGCAATGTTGAGATTTCGTTTTTCCTGAAACCTCAACTCTGGCAATTCCGGCGAACCAAGGGGTACAAAACTGTTCTTTTTTAAGTGAAAAACAACCGGATATGAACGTTTTTTCTCGTTTTCCAGCCGTATTTCTTCCTGTGTGTACAAGCGTTTATCATTCCAGCTCCAAACTTCCACATCAACAATTTCCTCTTTAAGGAGCATCGTATCGTTCAGGATAGGAGGAGGCGCAATGCCAAAATACAACTTGGTGCCGTCTTCTGAAAATGTCAGTCGTGCATGTTCACTAATACCCCATTTCCCAGGTAAGCGGTCTGACTTGGGTAGAAAAGTGCTTTGATTGTCAGCAATATATTTAACTGAATCCAATTTGGTGTCCCAAATGCCCAGCTTCCAGGGACGGATTCGCGCTTTGCTGGTGTCGGTATCCGCTAAAAACGAGGCCTGACGACCGTAATCATCCAGTGCAAGTTGCTGGAATTTGCCTTTCCCGCGGTGTAACGGGCGGAGGGTAAAGGGTTGTAGATCCAGCAGATAAACCCCGTTTTGCAAAGTATTTTGGTTGGCTGAGAAAGTAAGCGTATCACCTTTGCCGGTAGCACTAAAGATCAACCGGGGACCTTTTTTGGCAAATAAAAAGTCTTTGACATAGGCAAAGGTGTCTTGTTTTCCTGTTTGGAAATCGCGCACCAGGAGTCGGTAGCCATTCTCCTTATCCTCTTTTTTAGGCTTTTTGCTGCCCTTGGCTTCTTTGGCAGGTTTTGGCGCTGCGATCGTTTTACTGGAATCCTGCATAGTCGTTTTAGCAGTATCCTTATTAGCTGGAGCCGGTTTTTCAACCTTTTCCGTTTCTATTTGGAAAGCCATCCAGCCACTCCATTTTTCCGGAACGACAAATGATTTTAAGCGGGCAATTTTTTCCAGTTTTTGGGTTTTAAGCTCCAGAATAGCCAGTGTGTCTTTTGGCAAGTCCTCGTCTTTGACCTTTTTACGGCGTTGTGCCTTCAGGGTATCCAACGAAGGTTTGATGCGAAAAATCAGCCATTTGGAATCGTCGGAAAATTGCGGATCACTGCTGCGTGCGAAAACTTGGGTAGTACCGGTAGCGGCAGTCCAAAGGTGTATTTCCGAATCTCCTTCCGTTACAGGAGTTTGCATCCAAACAGCGTACTGGCCGTTGTTAGATAATTTTTGTTGTTCCATTTTTCGCCAACGATGAACGTCGGCATGGTCCATTACTTTTTTGGTTTGGGCAAAAACGGGTAGCGTCATTGCCAATAATACGGCAAGGAAAAAATGTTTCATAGTAAACTGCTTAACGGGTCATTTTCCAGCGTTTATGACTCCACAACCAATGACCCGGATTTTCTTTAATATCTGCCTCCAGCCGAGTGGCATAGGCTCGGGTAATCTCCATTTCCTGTGCATCGGAAGGATTGTTGCAAAGTTCGGAAAATTCAATTTCATAAAATCCCCGTCTTTGGGTTCGCATAACCCTGTAATACACTACCGGGAACTCAAATTTGCGCCCAAGCACATCTACACCAGGTAAGGAAGCAGTGTCCTGGCCCAAAAAATTTACCCAATGCGCACTTTTCCGACTACTGGGTGATTGATCGGCTAACATCAAAAAAACGGCAGGAGTGGCTCCTTCAGCACGCTTTCGCATGGTTTTAAAAACATCATCCATGGCCACCAGTTGAGCGCCTGTCCGTGCTCTTGAGCGGTTCAGGAATGCGTCCATTTTTTTGTTGGACAACGGTTTATACACGGTTAAGGTATCTCCATGAAAGCAAGGTGGCATACTCAGGCCGGAATATTCCCAGTTACACAAATGGCTACCTACCAGTATGATACTTTGGCCTTGATCAAGGTATTGATTCACTACATCAGGGTTCACACAAATTGCACGGCGATCTATTTCCGAAATGGGCGTGCTAAAGGATTTTATGGCTTCCAGCGTAACATCCGTCAGGTTTTTATAGGTTTCCTTCACCAGCCTTGCGATTTCATGGGCTGATTTCTCTGGAAACGAACGTTGCAAATTAAGCAAAATGACCTTTTTTCGGTACCCGATTACACGGTACAGAAAAAAGGCCATTATATCAGACAGCCCGTATAACAGGCTAAAAGGAACCAAACGAAAAATATACAACAGAAACATAAAAGGCTCATTCTTTGGGCAATAATACCCATAATCTGCCAAGCCCGTTGATTTTTCGGGCTTCCTGCAAACCTTTTTGGCCTACGCCACAATAAAGATCCATCCTTTTGGTGGTCAGGATGGCGCCGCCGCGATCCTGTGCGAATAAAATCCTGTAGGTATAACCTTTGAGCTTGCCGGATGCATCCAGATCAGGCAGTTCTGCCAGAAGTGTTGCGCCAAGCGGAATATATCGCAAGTCGACGGCAATGGAATATCGTGCGGTGAGCGGAAAAGTGCCGCAGCCAAGCACCTCATTATCCACCTCCACAAAAAAAACATAAGAGCCTCCCGTTCCACGTACCGACTGTCCAAAGCCAAAGTGTTTGCGCTCTCCATCTGTAAACTCAACCAGGCAATTCCCTTGTAATTGGGCATTGCGGAGTTCTTTTTTAGAGCGCAACCAAGCCAGCTCCAGTCCTTTTCCAGCCAGGGCGCCAGCTTCGATGGCCGCCGGATTAGGAATGCCAGATCCAGGACTTTTGAGCATCGGGACAGAATATTCGGGGGTCTGAACCCGGCTTGCTTTGACGACCGGTGTGTAATAACCGGTCATGCGCACCTGATGTTTTTTCAAATCTGTATTGACCTGATAAAAATCGAAAGTGGTCAGTAATACGCTGGGATCCAGCAGGTTGATGCCTTGAAGGAGTTCCAGTGTGCGTTGCATTTCAGCTTTTTGAATTCCGGAAGCACCTCGGGCTGGAACATCTTTACGGCGCAGATAATTGGCCTGTTCCACCATAGCCTGCAGCATGTCTGGCTCGAAAGTGAGGTACGGTGTTGTGTCGGGTATTGCTTCAGTAAGCACTTTAGACGACACCTTTCGTTCTGCCAATGGAGCAGGCATTTCGGCCACAACAGCCATATCGCCGGGTGCCGGCATTGCAGGCACTGTGGCAATTACTTTTTCTGCAGCATTTTTAGGTTTAAGACTCAAACCCCAGATTGCTGCCAGGCAACAAATCAGGACGACAATATCGGTAATTACGACGCGTCGGGCTGAGAGCATACGGTGGGGGAAGGGAGCGGTAGCGACCGGTAAGGTCAGCGCGTTTACATTTTTCGTTTCCACAAATGTAAAGTGTATGACGCAAGTGGAGGTAGTGAATGGGGGGAACAAAATCAACCCGCCTCCGCAGGGGCATACAGCAGGCAGGAAAAAATTATGCCAAATTGCAATTTGTTAACAAACGTTAACCCCTTATCCTGCTACTTCCTGGCCAGCCACTCCCGAAAAACGCGTTCCACCTCTGGTCCGTTCCATTTGTTTTCCACATCCGGAATGGCCAAAATTTCCTTAAACAAGGCATTTTGCGCATCATCCTCACGCATCGCTATATGGTAGGGTGTATTGCTGAAAGTCACCATGGAATACACCGGCAGAAACTCCTGTGGAAATTTCGCAAACAGGTCTGCAGTAATTTTTTTCCGCAACAGAAACATTGGATCGGCAACCAAATCGCGCATTTCAATGAAATTCCGCTGAGCAAGTTCGGCAATGGCATGACCATCGGCAACCCGAGCTTTGGCAAAAACCGGAATGGTTTTAGCCCAATCGCCACCCATTTCGTCAAGCATGGTATCCAGTATGGTGCAATCCTCAAACCCTGCATTCATACCCTGACCATAAAAAGGAACAATGGCATGTGCTGCATCTCCCAGCAACAAAATGCGTCCCTGCCATTGCCAGGGTGAGCATTGTACGGTTACGAGGGAGGAGGTCGGGTTGGCCCAAAAATCGTGCAATAATGTGGGCATCAACGGAATAGCATCTGGAAAATATTTACCGAAAAAGGCCAGCACCTCAGCATCATTTGTCAGGTGTTCGAAAGAAACCTCCCCTTCAAACGGTAAAAACATAGTACAAGTAAAACTGCCATCGGCATTTGGCAGGGCAATCAACATATGATTTCCTCGAGGCCAGATATGCAGTGCATCCGGATTCATCCGGTGGCTGCCGTCTTCATAGGGAGGAATGGTAAGTTCCTTGTATCCGTGTTCCAGGTAAAACTGACGATAATTAAACCTGTCTGTACGCTGAAGGGCATATCTCACTGCACTGAAAGCGCCATCCGTACCAAAAATCAGCGGAGCCTCCAGTGTTTTGACTTCTCCTGTTTTCAGGTCTTCAAAGGTAATTACAGGATTGTTCAGATCTACGTCAACACAACGATGGTCAAAGAAAAACTCCACATTGGGGAATTCGCCGGCGATATGCAACAACTCCAGATTCAGCCCTCCGCGTGAAACGGAGTAAATGGCCTCTCCTTCCTTGCCATAAGGCTGAAAAACAGATTCTCCGCCCTGGTTATGAATCATTCGGCCTGGCATAGGGATAGCAACCTTTTCCAATTTTTCCCGAATACCAGCCTTTTCTACGGCTTTCCAGCCCCGTTCGCTCATGGCGAGATTGATACTTTTGCCGCCATAATATCCGGCAGCACGCATGTCACTTCTGCGTTCAAATATTTTAACCTGATACCCGCGACGGGCAAGAAATACGGCCCAAAGCGAGCCCACAAGGCCTGCGCCTACAATGATGGCAGTTTCGTTTTTCATGCCGCGAAGTTATCAGCCTCCCTGCTAAAATCAACCGGATTCCAAGTGGCTGCAGCTAATTGATTATGTGTCTAAAAAAGAGATATCCACCCAATAACGTTTGGGGTTGTCGGGATCTATCAACACCCGCACTGGTCTGCCCACAGGAAGGGCACTTAAAGAATAATTGGAAAGTGTTTCACTTTCAAAGTTGTACAACTGCTGGGTGTATGGATCCAACCATTCGCATTTCAAGGTATGGTAAGACCGGCCTTTATTAGAGCCGTGTTTCACCTCTGTCAATTTAGCCTGAATCTCTTTCCCGTATTGTTGTAGCCAGTTGTACAAACGCCGCTTCTTTTCCAGCCAGTAAATGCCGCCAAACCCGACTCCGCCATGCGTAAAAAAGAAAATGAGGGGAAAAAGATTGAACAAGCCCTCTCCTTCCAGTTCTACTTCGGTTGGTTCATCCGGCAAATAGTAAACCTTTAGCTGGTCGCCAATTTCTGCGGGATTGATACTCGTATATGAACTGGACTCATACAGATGTTCGCGTCCTCCTTCATCCGTGTATTTCACCACTGGTGCTACTGAGCTTTTGGAATAAAGCAGGTCCACTACCGTACCTGTGGTTTCTACGCCGTTGTGGGTAACATTCCATCTGCCGTAAACAAGGCCCGCTGAAATAATTCCGCACAGAAGTCCGGCAGCGGCAAAAATGCCGAAGAAAAAATACATGCAGCCTTTGGATTTCATATGGACAATTTTCCGTGAATGTCAGTTTCAGCAGCTAACGTAAACCAATTATGCCATTTAAGCAGCATCTTTGCCCAATAATTCCACCTGTCATGGTCTTGCTTTTTTCCTTATCCTTTCTTGCGCCCATTTTAGCTGCCATTTTTGGTCTCTCTTTAGCCGGAACCATGCTCTGGCGTAAAAAGAAAAACGCCGAAATCCGCACCAAATCCATGGAGCAAGTGGCCAATGAACTTGGGCTTACTTTTTCTCCAACGGATTCTTTTGGACTCATCCCGCAATTGCAGGGATTCGCTTTATTTGATCGTGAACGCGGCCGGTGGTTCAATCATGGTAAAATTACCAACGTCATGCGTGGCTGGGAAGGCGAAACACAAGTGTACCTGTTTGACTATTCTTATACGGTTAGCACCGGTAAAACAAGAAAAACCATCACCCAAACGGTGTTTTTTGCCAACGACAAAAACTGGTTCCTGCCCAATTTCCACCTCAAGCCTGAAAGATGGTGGCACACGCTTCAAAAAAGCCTTGGCATTGATTCTGATATCAATTTTGAGGAAAACCCGGAATTTTCAGAAAAATTCTGGCTCAAAGGCGATTTCGAAGCACTCATCCGGGAGCAGTTTACCCCCGAACTTCAGGGATTTCTTACCGAGCGGCCACCTGCACACCTTGAAGGCACCAATTATTACCTGCTGGGCTATAAACCCAAAAAGAAAATGGATCCAGACGAAACCATCTGGTTCTACCGTCATTGCCTCGAAATTGTGGCATTATTGCAACAAAAAAAGGGAGAAGCGCTGCTTAAACTGGCAGAATTGGAAAAAGTGAAGGAGATAAAATTACATGATTGACGAGTACATGAGTACATGATTGAAGAGGGACGCGTTCGGCTTGGGTTGCCATCAGGGCCGCAGGCCCCAACCGGATATCAAACCCAGCGCCTTCCCTCTTCAATCATGTACTCATGTAATCTTCAATCATGTACTCCTCCATATGGCTATTTCACCACACTTTTAAAATACTCATACGTCAGTTTAAGCCCTTCTTCCCGGTTGAATTTGGGCTCCCAGCCTAAAATGGTACGGGCCTTGGTGATATCCGGCCGGCGCTGCTTCGGATCGTCAACCGGGAGTGGACGATAGTCAATGTAGGCTTTCGGGTTTTGTACCAGATCCAGGATTTCGTGTGCAAATTGCATCACCGTAATCTCAGACGGGTTACCCATGTTCATAGGCAGGTGATAATCGCTGAGTAACAATCGGTAAATGCCTTCCACCAGATCATCTACATAGCAAAAAGAACGCGTTTGTGAGCCATCGCCAAACACCGTAAGACCTTCGCCGCGGATAGCCTGAGCAAAAAATGCCGGCAATACCCGTCCGTCATTCACCCGCATCCTTGGACCATAAGTGTTAAAAATCCGGATTATTCGGGTCTCTACGCCATGGTAATTATGGTAAGCCATGGTGATAGCTTCCAGGAAGCGTTTGGCTTCATCGTACACGCCGCGCGGACCAACAGGGTTTACATTTCCCCAGTACTCTTCCGTTTGCGGATGAACCAGCGGATCACCATAAACCTCTGAAGTTGATGCCACCAGAATTCTGGCGCCTTTTTCCTTGGCCAATCCCAGCAAGTTGTGTGTACCATGCGCCCCTACTTTCAGGGTCTGAATAGGCATTTGCAGGTAGTCGATCGGACTGGCAGGAGAAGCAAAGTGCAGGATGTAGTCCAGTTTGCCTGGCACATGCACGAATTTGGTTACATCGTGGTGATAGTATTCAAAATCCTTTTCCGGAAATAAATGCTCAATATTCGCCAGGTCGCCTGTGAGCAAATTATCCATGCCGATGACCTGATAGCCCTCAGCCAAAAAACGATCGCAAAGATGCGATCCGATGAAACCGGCCGCGCCGGCTACTAGAACTCGTTTTTTTGTCATGAATGTCTTACCAATAACTGACCGGGAACACCCCGGCCCATGAAAGTTGCAAAGGTACTCCCTTCCCCTATGCCCTTCACCAAGGCTATAAATTAATGTCAAAAATCAACGCCAACCCCGATATTTGTCCCCGGCCTGAAACCCCTCAAACCCTTCAAACCCCTCAAACCCTTCAAACCCCTCAAACCCTTCAAACCCCTCAAACCCCTCAAACCCTTCAAACCCCTCAAACCCCTCAAACCCTTCAAACATCTTCCCGGAATACCATTCCGGGATACTTCAAACCCATCCCTGCCATGCTCGCTGTTCTCTCCATCATCATTGGTATCGTTTTCGTTCTCCTGCTTTTCAGCATGCTCACTTCCGCCGTGGTAGAAGTATACCACGCATTTTTCGCTTCGCGTGGCAAACACCTGCGCGAAACCATGGAAATTATGTTGGGTAAAGAGGTGTGCGATAAATTTTACGCCCACTCCTATTTCCGGCAGCTTTCCTCTGCTACCAAACCTAAATCCAGCAAAAAACTGCCGATTTGGATGGAAAAAGGCACCTTCAGCAGCGTATTAGCCGATATTCTGACCCCGCCAAACAGCAGCATGAGCATCCCGGAGCGCATTGCCCTCATTGAAAACGAAGACCTGCGTAAGGTGCTGGATTTCCTTTGGCGTCAATCCAACAACCGCGTGGATGTGTTCCAGCAAAAGGTGGAATCCTGGTTCGATGATGTGATGGCACGCGCCAAAGACTGGTTTGGCGACGCCACTAAATGGCGCCTGTTTATGATTGGCGTGGTACTGGCCGGCATCCTGAATGCCGATACGATTCAAATTTATAAAAGCTTGTCTGTCAACGCTGCTCTGCGCGACGAACTGGTGAAAAACGCCGAAACCTTCGTGCAAAGCAATCCAACCGTAACCGGAATAGACACCTCTAAAACATTTGAGCAAGCCAAACAAAGTCTCACCATTTCCAAAGACCTGTACGTTCAAACTGTGCAATCGCCCCTTGGTTTAGGCTGGACGGATCAGGGCGCTATCCCTGCCGACTGGTGGGCCTGGCTGATTAAATTTATTGGATGGGTACTTACTGGTGTGGCTGTTACGCTCGGGGCTCCATTCTGGTATGATATGCTGCGCAAATTAATCAGCATAAAAGGGTCAACCGGCGTAGCTGGTGGCGGGAACAATAAACCTGCCGACGATACACCGGCTTTTGAGATGAAATCAGCCAAAACCGATCCAACCAATCAAGCAAATGGGTAATTGGGGTTTTGTAGCGGCGGGTTTAGCCGCTGGTGTTTGAAGGGGTTGAAGGGGTTGAGGGGTTTGAAGGGTTTGAGGGGGTTGAAGGGTTTGAGGGGTTTGAAGGGTTTGAGGGGTTTGAGGGGTTTGATGTATCCCGGAATGATATTCCGGGAACAGGTCTGATAAGCTTGATGAGCGAGCCTCCACTCATGTATTCGTCAATCATGTAATCATGTATTCGTCAATCATGTACTCGTCAATCATGTATTCGTCAATCATGTACTCGTCACTCCTCTGCTCATCTCCTCTTTTTCCAGCCAACCCATGAAAAAACCACCACCAGGGAACTTACTGACTGTAGATTTGTTCTGGGGCGGTACTTTTGCCCCGACATTGTAATACGTATGATTTTTGAGCCGAAAGATGTATTTCGCAAACTGGAATTTGATAAAGTCCTGGATTTGCTGGAAAAAGAAGCCCTGACGCCTATGGCCGCAGAACAACTGCGCGCCCTGACGCCGTCCATGGATTTCAACTGGATTGACAAGAGCCTGCGGGAAACCCGCGAGTACAAACTGATCCTGGAAAAAAACGACCGCTTCCCGCTGGAGCGCTTCCCCGATATTTTGCCCGACCTCAAAATGTTGGAGGTAGATGGATTTACCCTCCAGGCAGAAGCATTTCAGGGTATACTGCGGGTACTTATCCTCATGCGCGATGTATTCCGGTTTTTCGCCGGAGGCGCAAAAAAAGAGATCTACCCTAAATTGTATGATGTCATTCGGGAGCTTTCCAACGACGAGCAGCTGATGAAATCCATCACGGCCGTTTTTGATGAAAAAGGAGAAATCCGCCCCGATGCATCCCCCGATTTGCTGCGCATACGGAGAGAAATTCAACAAAAAATTCGGGAATTAGACGGTCGTTTCCGACAAATTATCCAGGAATGCCGGTCCAAAGGATGGCTTTCCGACTCCCCGGAATCATTCCGAAATGGCCGTCGGGTACTGAGTGTACCTGCCGAACATAAACGTAAGATCCGAGGTATCATTCACGATGAATCCGATACCGGCCGTACCTCATTTATCGAACCGGAAGCTGTAATCGAAATCAACAACGACATTTTTGACCTGGAACATGAGGAGCGCCGGGAAATCTTCCGCATACTGCGGAGCTTAAGCGAAACCTTGCGGCCTTATAGCAACCTTTTGCGCAGTTATGCACATGTTTTGGTGCGTTTTGATGAAATAAGAGCCAAAGCTTCGCTGGCCAACGCCTTGCGTGCCGGAATGCCTATTCTGAAAGAAAAACCTGTTTTTTATATCCGAAAAGGTTACCACCCGCTTTTATACCTCAAAAACAAACAAACAGGCAAAAAAACCATCCCTTTTGAACTCCGGCTGAATTCGGAAAATCATATCCTGATTCTTTCCGGACCCAATGCGGGCGGCAAATCGGTGGCTATGAAATCGGTAGGGCTGCTTCAGTTGATGGTACAAAGCGGCTTGCTGGTTCCGGTACACGAACTCAGCGAGTTCGGCATTTTCAAACAGGTTTTCGCCGATATTGGCGATCAGCAGAGCCTTGACGACGATTTGTCGACCTACTCCTCGCGCCTGCAAAATGCGCGGGTATTCCTGCAAAAAGCCCATCCGGAAACCCTGGTGCTCATTGATGAAATGGGCAGCGGCACCGACCCCAAGCCCGGCGGCGCCATTGCAGAGGCCATTTTGCGCCAATTGCACCGCAAAGGCGTATATGCGGTGATCACCACCCACTATTCCAACTTAAAGGTGTATGCCTTCCGAAACCCGGGCATTTTGAACGGGAATATGCACTTCGACAAGGATACCCTTTCCCCAACCTATGAGTTGAAAGTGGGTCGACCAGGCAGTAGTTACGCCTTTGAAATTGCCGAAAAAAGTGGTCTCCCACGTGACCTCATCGGGTATGCGCGCAACCGCACGGGCTCTGAGACGGCGGTAGACGATATCCTCATTGAATTGCAGCGGGAGAAGCAGGAACTGGAAGAAAAACTCCGTTCGGTGCAGGAGAAAGAACAATCGCTGGAGCGCTTGATCAAATCGTACGATTCCATGCACCAGGATCTGGACGTGAAGCGCAAGCGCCTGAAATTAGATCAAAAAGAGCATGAATTGCGCATCAGTGCCAACACGAACAGAGAGGTAGACAAGCTGATCCGCGAATTAAAAGGCGAAAAAAACCTGGAAAAAGCACAGGAAGTAGCCGCCAAACTTCGGTTAGAGCGCAGTGAGAAGGCCCGGCAAGTGGATGAAGTGAGTGAGGAAGTGGTGAAGTTAGAGCAGAAATCGCCGGCTAATACAATGACTCGCCCCATTGCTGTGGGCGACTTCGTACGCCTGCGTGCGGGTGGATCAACGGGGCAGGTGGAAGAAATCAAAGGTCAGAAAGTTACTTTATTGATGGGCGGGCTTCGGATCACCACCACCCTTCGCGACCTGCTGCCGGCAGCAGAGCCAATTGCCCAACCTTCCGCCATCAGTGCATCCGATATACAGCGAGTAGCCGATTTCGACGCTAAGGTAGACATCCGGGGCATGGCCAAAGATGAAGCCTTGCAGGTGCTGGAGCGATTTGTAGATAATGCTCTGCTTACCAGTGCGCACACCATCCAGATACTACACGGCAAAGGCACAGGCGTACTGCGCATGGTCGTAAAACAAAAGCTGCGGGAATACGGCGGCAACATTGCCCGTGCTTACCACCCGGAAGACGGCGGCGGCGACGGTGTTACGGTGGTGGAGTTGGCCTGATGTACGCCGGAATGATCTTCCGGCCTTTTGCGACGATACTGTCGGAAGGGTTCCCTCCTTCCGACATTGGGTTCATCAACAGATCCTGCTCTGATTCTTGCCGACACTATATTTCATTTTAATAAAAATATACTCTTTTTTTAAAAAAACCACATTTTTTGTTTACGTTTTTGTATTTTTCGGAATAAATATTTATAAAACAATCTGGCATAGCTTTTTTATTGTATAGAAATTTTCATCTTATGAGAAGTACTCTGTTACGCCCCTCGCACCAGGTTGTTTACGAAACTATCAGAAAAGCCATGACTTCAATGGCGGCCTCTGCAGGTCAATTACAGCCCCTGGATTTGGGAATATTCACCCAAAATATCCAGAATTTCCACGAGGAAGCCGGTAAATTCAGTCAGGCCTTTTACTCCATTGTAAATTTGACAGCAGGAGAGTTTTCCTGGCAATACAGGCAGTCAGAAACGTTGCTTTCCAGCACCAAACCTATTTCGTTGATGCAGTTTCTGGAACGAGTACATCCCGACTATTTACAGATGTATCAGAATTGGGCCATGATAATCAATCAGACTGCTTACAGCCTCGCTCTGGGCCGAAAGGTTAAACATTATGTGTATCACATTTCCCTGCCGCTTAAAATAGCGAACAACACTTACCATTGGTTCACCCAGCACTCCATTGCGTTACAGACAGACGACTCTGGATACTATGTCAGTCATTTCAATTACTATCATTACAATGGAAAATGGTTTTCTCACAACCGTCCGCCCTTTTTACCCTATGTAACCAATAATGGAGAACCCGTTCCGGACGTGAATCAGGCCATGACACGGATAGCCGCCAGGAAAATCAGGGAATATTTTACCCCTACCGAGCAGGCACTCATGGAATGGTATATGAAAGGCGAACTTGCTTCTGAAAAACTGCGCATGCAGCCACATACACTACATGAACACAACAGGCGAATTCTGAAAATGGCAGAAAATCTGCTACTCACCGATTTTAAATCAGCCAGGGAGGCCGCCTTGTTCCTTTTTGAGTCCGAACTTTGGCAACTTGAATAATCCCCTACCTAGGGGATCGCCAGATCAACTTATAAGCAGACATTTGGCACGTCTTTCTTTTATTCCCCACGGAGTACGTCGCACATGCTCTTCGTCAAAACCAGTCTGCAACCCGTTTCATTTTTATTCAGAAAGCAACTCCTGTACCGGATGTTGCCCAGATACATTTGTCTATTATTCACCTTTTAACCTAGTATACAGTATGAAACCACTTTTCCATTCTCTCTTCTTGTTTTTACCCATATTGACCAACGCACAAACATGGACCGCTTACACGCCTTTTGGCGACACGCTTGGTGTTTATGCCATTTCCCTACAAGGCGATCAAACTGCCTGGATCCTTGGATGCAGGAATGACAGTCATGAACTTGGTTTGGTATCGCGTACTACAGACGGTGGGTCTACGTTCCAGACCAGTTCATTGTCATTGCAAGGCGCTCCATTTACTGCAAGTATTACCTCTACAGATACATCCACGGCCTATGTGGTAGCCCTTCAAAACTGGGGCAATGCTGTAACGCTTAAAACACTTAATGGTGGTCAAACCTGGGAAAACACCAATACTCCCTGGGATCCCGTGGTTTCCTGGCCGGATTATATTCATGCATTTTCCCCAGCCAAAATTTGTCAAATCGGCGACCCCCGAAATGGAGAATTTGAGGTGTATAATACCGGGAATGGTGGAATTTCCTGGGCTCTCGTAAATGCCGCTAATATCCCCGACCCATTGCCTGGTGAGTTTGGATTTAATAATGGCGGTTGTGCCGTTGGAAACATCATTTGGTTTGTAACGAACAGGGGAAGGGTTTACCATTCGGCCAATGCCGGCAACAACTGGGATGTCGTACAAACGCCGCTTGATGCGCTGGGTGCCATTGCTTTTTCAGATGCTAATCACGGCATTGTAACTTATTGGGGTGTCCAGACAGGTTCTGACCATTTACTTAGAACCTCTGACGGTGGAGCCAACTGGGAAGAAATTTCACTACCCATTTCAGAAGACTACCATTTTTATGGCATTCCGGCTTATTTGCAGGGAAGTTCGATAATGGTTGCCGGTGTTTATACTGGTGAATCATTATTGGGCAGTAACCAAACGTGGGTAAGTAAAGATCACGGAAATACTTGGACTCAAATCAGTGAAGGCGAAATTATTGGTTGGCCCACATTCAACTCACCTACAAACGGCTGGGCCGGAGAATGGGGCCCAATTAATCCAACAAACCAGCAAACCCGGGTATTTAAATACAACGGCAGTCCATTGGTAGGCATAATTTCCCCAGCTTACCTGAATGCTGAAGTAATCATCGGCCCCAATCCTGCAACTGATTGGGTTCAAGTGAACATCAACGGTTCATTGCCTGAAGATTATTGGATCTTGCTTAATGACCAGAACGGGCGACTGATTCAAAAAATTGACATAAAATCAACGATAAATTTCAGTCAAAAATTACAATTAGAGAAGTTAGCTCCGGCCGCTTATTCTATTACGGTAAGTAATAAAAAGGGGAGCAATAGCTGGCAACTATTGAAGATCTAATTGGCATCAGAGAACAGGTTAAATCAATTTGATTGTGAAAGCTCCTCTCTTTCCCGCAATGGTGAAAGAGAGGGTTTTATTTTCTGGCACAAGATTTGGATACTAACCCATATCGCCTTGTGCGATGGTTTTTCATCCTTCATCCGCCCACTTTCCCGACCGGCGGGAATCCTAATCAAATCCTCCGGTCGAATCTTGTATATAATACTCATGACTGCTGCACAATTTCAAATCCAGCCGCTGAACAGCAAAAATGCTGATGGAAGCGTAGAACTTTTTCAAAACTCGCCTAATCCCTTCATTGAAATGACCAATCTGTGGTTCAAGCTTCCGGCTGCCGCAGAAATCTTTCTCCGGATTTTCGATGCAAAAGGCAGTGAAGTAAGCGTCAAAAAAGGCGCTTTCCAACCAGGAGAAAACCACATGATTCTCCACCGCTCCGACCTCCGCGAACCAGGTTTCTACACCTGCCGCCTCGAAACCCCGTATGGAACGGTTTCCAGAAAGTTAATGATGTACTAATCCGGTTTTTCCCGTTTTTCATACAAATCCAGAGCTGCACCCATGAAAATGGGGTAGCTCTTTTGTTTTTTAAACCATTTAGGAGGCACCACAAAACAATTTGACGAACCACAAAGTCACGGAGGACACAAAAGAAGTAATCTTTGTGTCCTCCGTGACTTTGTGGTTCAAAGATCATTTCTGCAATTCCACTGTGCCCTTTAAGGTTCACCTATCTCTATTTTATTTCAGCATAGGCACATCAAACTAACCCGTAAAAAACAAGAGTCACTCCGTACACCCGGAATGACTCTTGGAGCAATCTATCCACCGCAAGTATTAGAACATATCCACACCTGCGAAGTGGAACGCGCTTTCGATGGCTGCATTCTCATCGCTGTCTGAACCGTGTACCGCATTTTCACCTACGCTGGTAGCGTATTTAGCGCGGATGGTACCAGGAGCGGCATTGGCCGGATTGGTGGCGCCAATGAGGTTGCGGAAATCTTCCACTGCATTGTCTTTTTCCAAAACAGCCGCCACGATGGCGCCGCTGCTCATGAATTCGCAAAGTTCGCCGTAAAACGGACGTTCACTGTGAACGGCGTAAAATTCGCCGGCTTTCTCCATACTGAGTTTCGTCAGTTTCATGGCAACAATGCGGAAACCCGCCGCATTGATCATTTGAAGAATGTTGCCAATGTTGCCGGCGCGAACTGCGTCGGGCTTGATCATAGTAAATGTGCGATTGCCTGCCATGATATCGAAGTGATAAATGATGAACAAATGAAGATCCCCCAAACCGCCCGTACATACGCCGCTGGCGATTGGGGCCGCAAAGGTATTTCAAGATTATATTTCAAAACGGGTATTAAAAAAGGTTTTTAAAAAAATAATCTCCGGCAAAAAGGTCGTTTCACCACGAAGCACGTACTTTTGCAGCCGTTTTAGGCCGATCAGGCGCTAAGTCGGTCTTTTACTACCACGCATTATTGCCTCTTGCCCATAAAATGGAATTCTCTGCCGCGCTTCGACAGCTGATTCAGGTTCCGCAAAATGTAGCCATTTTCTCGCATCGCAACCCCGATGGCGACGCCATAGGTAGTTCGCTTGCCATGCGTCATTACTTAGAACAACACGGTCACACCGTACACGTGCTGTTCCCATCCGAATATCCCGAAGAATTCGAGGCTCTTCCAGGCGCCGCAGATGCACTCATCTGGGATCTGCAACCCGAAGAATGTAAACAGGTGATCAACAAAAAAAACCTGTTCATTTTCCTGGATTTCAACGCGTTGGATCGGATCGATAAAATGGGCGATTACCTGCGCGACCTTCCGGCTCAGCGAATTATGATTGACCACCACCTGTATCCTGATCCTATTGCGGAGCATATGATCTCCGAGCCAGAAGCCAGCAGTACCTGCGAATTGGTTTACAGGTTTATTGACAGCATGGGCGATCGGGGTAAAATCAACCCCAATACCGTAGGAAAGTGCATTTATACCGGACTGGTTACCGATACAGGTTCCTTTCGTTATGCCACCAATCCTCAGGTGTTCCGCATTGCTGCCGATCTGGTGGAACGCGGCACCGACGACACCGGCGTTCAGGACATGATTTTTAATTCCCAAAAAGAAAAAAACCTCCGTTTGTTAGGACACTGCCTATCTAACCGAATGGAGTTTTTGCCTGAGTTCAAAACCGCCCTCATCTGGTTGTCGCGTAGGGATTATGAAGAGTTTGATATTCAGCGCGGCGATACCGAAGGCATCGTCAATTACCTGCTTACCATCCGTGATGTGAAAATTGCGGCGTTTATCCACAATCAACCAACGGTGGTAAAACTCAGTTTACGCTCCAAAGGCAGCATTGATGTGCAGGAAATCTGCAAAAAACATTTCAAAGGCGGAGGGCACAAAAATGCCTCCGGCGCCTATTCGCACGACAGTTTGAAGGCCACCATTGATAAATTCAAGAGCATTTTACCGGAATATAAAGATAAAATCTGGACAAATGCCTGATGATAAACAAGCCCCAAATTCCTTTCATTCACCAAGCATCTATCATTCACTTAATTCGAAAAGAATGCGTAACCTATTGATTTTGTTTGTAGTAGCGGCTTTTGCCATTGCTCAAACCGCCTGCGATAAAGGCAAAGCAGTAACTACTCCAGGAGGTAACCTTGTTACCAACCACACCAATTTGGAAGGCCCAAAGGTCACTTTCGGTAATACCGTATTGATCAGCGTATACACCTGGGTTAATGACTCTCTCGTGGCCAGCACTGACCGTGATGCCGGCGGTCCACGCGAAATTGCAATTCCGGACTCCTCTATGATGAAAGGTAAAGTACCTGCTGTTTTTGAAGGTCTGCTGTTAATGACTAAAGGTGACAGCGCTACGGTTATCCAGCCGCTGGACTCCCTGATGAAAAAAGGTATTCCAAAATCTTTCGGTGAAGTAAAAGAGATTCGTTACGAAGTAAAACTCGTAGACATCATCACCCCGGAAACTATGCAGAAGCGTCAGGCAGAAGAGATGGTGAAAGCCGAAGCCGCCAAGGCACAAGGCATGGTGATTGCAGAAACCGTTAAAACCATGTTGGCTGAATACAAATCTAAAAAGTTGGCAAATCTGAAAAAATCAGAATCCGGCCTGGAATACGTGATTATTGAACAAGGCTCTGGCGCTCCGATTAAGGACGGCGACAGCGTTCCTACCAATTATTTCGGCGTGCGTAAAAGCGACGGCAAGATGTTCGATAACTCTTACGATCGTGGTGGTCCGGCTCCATTCAACGTGGGCGGCTTGATTCCAGGATTCAATGAAGGCATGAAACTGCTCAACCGCGGAGGCAAAGCCATGTTGTTCATCCCAAGTGCTTTGGGTTACGGCGAGCAAGGCGCAGGTGCAGATATCCCAGCGAATGCCGACCTGGTGTTCTATATTGAAATGGGACAATAAGTAGTTGAAGAACTTTTGCATTATGGGGTTGTTAATGGATGAAGGGCGTCCACCTGAACTCAGGGATGTCACCCTTCAACCATTAACAGCCCCATAAACTTGAATACACTTAACTTTTGTGTATACCATGTTGACATACAAAGCATTCACCGCATTTCTGCTATCGTTCTGTACTTGGACCCTTCAGGCACAAACCATTTCTGAACACGGTTACCGGTATATTCACCACACCCAAAAAGGTGGACAAAAGCCGGTTCCAGGCGAAGCTATGCTGGGTAATGTAGACGTTTACGTTGGCAATACCTTGCTTAGTTCTTCCAAAAAGAACCCAATGGGCGTATATCGTTACGACATTGCCAAACCGGAAGATAAGCCTTCTCACTACCCTCCCCTGCACGATGCGGCACTTATAATGGGAAAAGGCGACAGCCTGACTATTTACCAAACCATTGACGACAATATGCGAACCTACCTGCCGCCTAATGAAAAGCAGGCGAAGGAACTGAGGTTCGAGATTGTATTGCTGGAAATAGTTACGCTGGAGCAAAAAGCCGCCGCCGCCAAACAATTAGACGCCGCCGTTCAGGTAATCGGCGACCGGGTAAAAACCAAAGTAAAGGCCTATTCTGCAGGTTTGCTGAATAACGAAATTACCACCTATCCGTCAGGAATAAAAATAATGGTGGAAGACCTCGGCAAAGGCGCGCAAATTCAGGAAGGAGAAGTCATTCAGGTCCATTATTATGGCTGCCTGAGGGATGGATATTCTTTTGACAACTCTTATAGTAAGCGCCAGCCACTTCAATTCCCGGCCGGTGTAGGCCAAATGATTAAAGGATTTGATGAGGCCATTATGTTCCTGGCACATGGCGCCAAAGCCTACATCTTCATACCTGCTCATCTGGGATACGGAGATCAGGAAGCCGCCAATGGAACCATTCCGGCCAATTCCGAGTTGATTTTCTATATTGAAGTGTTTTAGTGTTTGAGTGTGGGAGTGTGGGAGTTGGCGTTCGGTTGAACATCCCTGGGAGTTAATCCATGGTATTGGTCAACAACTAATACCCAGCCGAACGCCAACTCAAACACTCCCACACTCAAACACTCCCACACTCAAAAACACTCCCACACCCAAACACTCCCACACCCAAACACTCCCACACTCAAACACTTAAACACTCTTTTTTTCATTTTTCTAAAATTTTCCGTTTCCAATGACTATCGAACAACTCAAGGAGTTGAAAGACAAGCTGGCGGTTTTGAGGAGGTATCTTTGACGTGGATATCCGCGCCAGAGAAGTTGAAGACCTGACCAGCCAAACCCTCGACCCCAATTTCTGGAATGACCCCAAACGCGCTGAAGGCATTCAGCGAAAAATCGGCCTGAATAAAAAATGGCTGGATGATTTTGCAGCCCTCGCCCGCGAAGTGGATGATCTGGAAGGGCTTTATGAATTCCAAAAAGAAGGCATGACCACCGAAGAAGAGGTGGACACCCAATATAAAAGCACCCTGGAGATTCTGGAAGACGCCGAGTTCCGAGGCACCCTCAACCAAAAGGAGGATGAGATGAATGCCGTACTCACCATAAACGCAGGTGCAGGCGGCACAGAAGCCTGCGATTGGTCGGCCATGATCCTGCGCATGTACCGCATGTGGGCGGAGCGCAATGGATTCAAAGTCATTGATATTTTTGAGCAGGAAGGGGATACCGCAGGCATCAAATCTGCTTGTATCGAAATCCGAGGCGATTATGCCTATGGTTGGCTGAAAGGAGAAAACGGCGTGCACCGTCTGGTGCGCATCAGTCCGTTCAACGCCCAAGGCAAACGGCAAACCTCATTCTCTTCTGTATTCGTTTATCCACTCATTGAAGACGACAGTATTGAGATCCACGTTAGCCCCGATGATATTCGTTGGGACGTATTCCGGGCTTCCGGCGCGGGCGGTCAGCACGTAAACCGAACGGAATCTGCCGTGCGCGTAACGCACATCCCCACAGGTATCGTGGCCGAATGTCAGCAGGACCGCAGTCAGCACCGCAACCGTGAAATTGCCATGAACCTGCTGAAAAGTCGCCTCTATGAGCTGGAAATGCGCAAACGTCAGGCGGAAAAAGACAAAATCGAAGCCGGCAAAAGCAAAATTGAATGGGGCAGCCAGATACGCTCCTATGTACTGGACGACCGCTGGGTAAAGGACCTGCGCTCCGGCTACAAAGTGCACAACCCGGACAATGTGCTGAATGGCGACCTTCAGGAATTCCTCAAAGCATACCTGATGTGGGAGAGAAATCCGACAGGGGTGGTGGAGGATGAGGATTGATGGGTTTTATGTAGGCTTTTTTACCGCAGAGTCGGAGAGACGCAGAGGTGCTTAAACTGAGCGTCTCACTCCAAGTGAGACGCTCAGTTTAAGCAGTCACCCACAATAGAAAAAATAGGGCCTCCGAGAGGTCCAATATTTACAACACAAAAGGGCACCCCGAATTTCGGAGTGCCCTTTATGTTTTAGGCGAGCCACTGTTCTAAAATCTTTTACGATTCCTAAACCGTGACGCTGATCTATCAATTATCACTAGCCCCCGGCTCACCGCCTGCCCCTAACGGCAGGGATTTATCACCGGCGCTCAAAGCTTTTACTTCGTTGGCGTAAGCGATCAGTACACCGTCTTTAGTCTCATTAAGGGTAGCGACTAATGCAGCACCTTCAGCCGGATTTTCATTCAAAATGAACTCAGCCAGCGGATCTTCCACGTATTTCTGGATGGCACGGTGCAAGGGTCGAGCGCCAAATTGCGGGTCGTAACCTTTTTCAGCCACAAAATCCTTGGCCTCATCATTGAGCGTCAATTCGAACTTCATGTTGTTCAGGCGTTTGGCTAATCCTGCCAGGGCATTATCGATGATCTTGAAGATTTCCGGTTTACCCAGGGAGTTGAACACCATCACATCGTCAATACGGTTCAGGAATTCCGGAGAGAAAGTTTTTCGTAAAGCGTTCTGAATCACCGTTTTAGCATTATCCTCCGCTGCTTCCTGGCGCGCTTGAGTAGCAAAACCAACGCCTTGACCGAAGTCTTTCAACTGACGAACCCCAATATTGGAGGTCATGATGATGAGGGTGTTCTTGAAATCCACCTTGCGGCCCATACCGTCGGTCAATTGACCATCGTCCAGCACCTGCAACAGGATGTTGAACACATCCGGGTGCGCTTTTTCAATTTCGTCGAGCAGTACCACAGAATAAGGCTTGCGGCGCACTTTTTCTGTTAACTGCCCGCCTTCTTCATAACCTACGTATCCGGGAGGCGCGCCAATGAGTCGGCTCACCGTGAATTTCTCCATGTATTCGCTCATGTCAATCCGGATGAGGTTGTCTTCCGAGTCGAACAGGTAGCGCGCCAGTGCGCGGGCGAGTTCTGTTTTACCCACACCGGTTGGGCCGAGGAATATGAAGGAGCCGATTGGCTTTTTCGGATCTTTCAGACCAACGCGGTTGCGTTGAATGGCCTTAGAGATTTTGATGATGCTTTCATCCTGACCAATGACCATTTTCTTAATGTCTTCAGCCATCATCACCAACTTTTTGCTTTCGCTCTGGCCCACTTTACGCACCGGAATACCGGTCATCATAGCCACGATCTCGGCGATTTCTTCCTCCCCTACCGGGTAACGGGCTACTTTGCTTTCTTCTTCCCATTGGGTTTTG
Source organism: Saprospiraceae bacterium (assembly GCA_016787545.1). Lineage (GTDB taxonomy): Bacteria > Bacteroidota > Bacteroidia > Chitinophagales > Saprospiraceae > M3007. The sequence continues at coordinate 23,740 of JAEUUS010000151.1, read as the reverse complement.
GCAAAATCCAGTTGACGCACCTGTCTGCTTTCCAGATCTCTCAGGTTGGCAGCATCTTCGTAATTCTGGTTTTTTACCGCAAAGTTTTTCCGTTCACGTATCGCTTCGATTTCTTTTTCCAGCTCTTCAATATGGGCAGGCACCACTATGTTTTTCAGGTGCACACGTGCGCCTACCTCATCGAGCACGTCAATGGCTTTGTCGGGCAGAAAACGATCGGTGATGTAACGATCACTCAGGCGTACACAAGCCACAATGGCTTCATCCGAGTAGCTCACATTGTGGAACTCCTCATACTTGGGTTGGATATTGCGCAGGATATGAATGGTTTCCTCCTGTGTAGGCGGATCCACCACTACCTTCTGAAAGCGACGATCAAGCGCGCCGTCTTTTTCAATGTACTGACGATATTCATCCAGCGTACTGGCGCCAATGCACTGTAATTCGCCACGAGCAAGCGCCGGTTTGAAAATATTGGAAGCATCCAGACTACCTGAAGCGCCGCCGGCGCCAACCAATGTGTGAATCTCATCGATGAAGAGAATCACATCTCGGTTCTTTTCCAATTCGGTCATGATAGCCTTGATCCGCTCTTCAAACTGTCCGCGGTATTTGGTGCCGGCCACCAAGGCAGCCAGATCCAGCATTACCAGACGTTTATTGTGGAGCGTGCGACTCACTTTTTTCTGCATGATGCGCAGTGCCAGGCCTTCCACGATCGCGGTTTTACCAACACCTGGTTCGCCAATCAGCACCGGATTGTTCTTCTTTCGGCGACTCAGGATCTGGCTTACGCGTTCGATTTCGCGCTCACGGCCGATGATTGGATCCAATTTACCTTCTTCAGCCAACTTGGTAAAATCGCGTCCGAAATTATCTAAAACAGGTGTTCGGCTTTTTTCCTGGCGTTTTTGGGAAGGAGACTGATAAGCGCCTCGTTCATCTTCAAATTCGCCTTCAGACTGGGCCTGGATTTTGGGTTGGGCGAGGTCTTGTTCTGACCGCACGTATTCCAGTTCCTTTTTAAACGAATCGTAATCCACATCGTACTCGTTCAGCAGTTTGGTACCACTGATGTCGGAGTATTTCAGCATAGCTAACATGAGGTGTTCCGGGTGAACTTCTTCCGTTTTACTCATTTTAGCTTCCACAAAAGTTGCTTTTAATACCCGTTGCACCTGTGTGGTCATGGCACATTCGCCGACGTACAGGTTTTCTGCCGGCGGATAATTGGAGTAACGGGGAATAGAGCGTTCTACACGTTTTTTGAGGTCATTCACATCCACTAGAAGCGAATCCAGCACACGTACGGGCAAGCTATCACGCTCTGCGATAATGCCAAGCAGTAAATGTTCTGTGCCAACATAATCATGTCCCAGGCGGCGAGCTTCCTGGCCGCTTTGGTTAATGATTTGTTTGACGACCGGAGAGAATTTATTATTCATGATGTTCAGGTGGTCAGCAAAGCAAAAAGGTATCTGCTTTTGATTCTATGGGGCCTTTTCTTTCGTGCGACAATTTTATGTCTTTTACAGGGAACAAAACAAGTTTTAGCCCCCTACTTTAACATTTATTTCGGACTTGGGTTCAGCATATCATGTACTTACATGTCCCACGGGCTATTTCAAACAAAAACCCGGCCGGATGGCGTTCATCTGACAACCCGTCAGGTTGTGAAATTTTTATTGCAAAAAACCGTGTAACCCTTACATTTGCCTTCCCAAGTACTTTTGAAACACAGTTGTTTCAACCACTCAAATCTTGACATTCAGCCTACTATGAAATATCAGATTGATAAACAGGAGCAGTATTCCGTGCTGACGCTACATGAGGAGAACTTAAATTCTACCATTGCTCCTCAGTTGAAAAGCGATTTGATCCTGCTTTCCCAGGAGGGAGTTCGCAATTTTATCCTGGATCTCACCAATGTTAAATACGTTGACAGCAGTGGATTGTCGGCCATTCTGACAGGTCACCGTATCTGGAAAGGCACCGGTTCCTTTGTTTTGGCAGGTGAGTTACATCCAACAGTGACCAAACTTATTGAAATTTCCCGTCTGGAAACCATTCTTACCATCATTCCTACCGTCAGTGAGGCCGTAGACTATGTGATGATGGAAGAATTGGAAAGACAACTGGATAACGAGTAACAGCCTTAAGCACTCGAAATAAAAAAGCGCTCCGAAGATTTCATCTTTGGAGCGCTTTTTTATTTCAAGTGCTTAAGTGTGAGCGTGTTCGAGTGTTTGAGTTGGCGTGCGGTTGGGTATTTCCATAAATTGAGCGAAGAACATAATATTCTTCAGCTATCCAGGCACCACAAACTTAAGCCAACTCAAAAACTCAAACACTCAAACACTTACATATTAGCGATGATTTCAGAGCCGAACTCGGAACATTTGAGTTTGGTAGCTCCTTTCATCAGGCGTTCAAAATCATAGGTAACCCGCTTTTTGCGGATGCTGCGTTCGATGCCTTTAACGATGAGTTTTGCGGCTTTATCCCAACCCAGGTATTCGAACATCATCACACCGGAAAGGATCACGGAAGATGGGTTTACCACGTCTTTACCGGCATATTTAGGCGCCGTGCCGTGGGTTGCTTCGAAAATTGCGTGGCCGGAAATGTAGTTGATGTTGGCGCCAGGAGCGATACCAATACCGCCAACCTGTGCTGCCAGTGCGTCGGAGAGGTAGTCGCCATTGAGATTAAGCGTAGCCACTACATCGTATTCGGCAGGGCGGAGCAGGATTTGCTGCAGGAATGCATCAGCGATGCTGTCTTTTACCAGCATTTTACCAGAAGCGAGGGCATCAGCCTGCGCTTTATTGGCGGCTTCTTCACCTTTATCTGCTTTAATACGGTCGTATTCAGCCCATGTGAACACGCGATCGCCGTATTCGCGTTCCGCAAGTTCATAGCCCCAGTCCTTGAATTTACCTTCGGTAAACTTCATGATGTTGCCCTTGTGTACGAGCGTGAGCGACTTCCGGTTGTATTTGAAAGCGTATTCCAGCGCAGAGCGAACCAGGCGTTCCGTGCCTTCCTTGGACACCGGTTTGATACCGATGCTGGAAGATTTAGGGAAACGGATTTTTTTCACGCCCATTTCATTCTGAAGAAAAGCGATCATTTTGTCGGCCTCAGGCGTACCTGTCAGGTATTCGATACCGGCATAGATATCTTCCGTGTTTTCACGGAAAATAACCATATCCACCAGACCAGGTTCTTTAACCGGGCTTGGCACACCTTTAAACCAGCGTACCGGACGCAGGCAGGCATAGAGGTCAAGTTGTTGGCGAAGTGCAACATTCAGGGAGCGAATACCGCCGCCTACAGGAGTAGTAAGCGGGCCTTTGATAGCCACTTTGTACTCATCAATTACCTTCAGGGTTTCATCGGGCAGCCAGCTTCCGGTTTGGTTGAAGGCTTTTTCACCGGCGAGGACTTCTTTCCAAACAATTTTTTTCTTGCCTTTATAGGCTTTCTCTACGGCAGCATCGAGCACTCGTACGGAAGCAGCCCAGATATCGGCTCCGGTACCGTCGCCTTCAATGAATGGAATAACCGGATCGTTGGGGACTTTAAGTTTACCCCGTTTAATCGTAATAGCAGAACCTTGCATTGTCTTGAAAATGAGAATTTAATGACTCGGTTTAATAGGGTTTTCCGGCATATTTCCGGAGTGCGCGAAGGTATTAATTTTGCATGAAACCAGAGGGGAGAGTAAGGGGGGAATTCCATTATTTAGAGCGATTTTGTGGAAGATTTTTGAAAAAAGTGAGGAGAAGGCTTGTTTTTTCAAAACGATTTCTACCTTTGCCTTAGGTTGATTTGGGTTTTAGCCCTTCCGGAGTTCTTCTTTTTAATCTCTCCCGTGAACAAACTCCGCGCTTGAATCAGCCATTTGCCACAGCATTCCCCGGCAAAAACCAAACTTTAATCATCATACTTCACACATCAGCAAACTCTCGTGGCAGGAGCGCAGGTCAATCCTATTTTGGATTTACCGCGAGCTGAAATTTTTCAGACATGACCGAAACAATACCTTCCAGTCGAAGCCTCAAAAAATCCATTTTCCATCGCCATACGGCATTCATTTTAATTCTTGTCGCTGCTTTTGCGGCATCTGCGTTTAAACCAGTCAAGCCAAGTCCTTCGAGGGCAGAAGATGCTGCTATTATGCAATTTCGCAGCGAAATCATTGGCTACGCGCAAAATTTTCTGGGCCTCCGCTATCGCTCAGCCGGTCACTCACCCAAAACGGGTTTCGATTGCTCCGGTTTTACCAATTTTATTTTAGATGAGTTTGGGGTAAAAGTATCTACCTCCTCTTCCACACAATCACGCCAAGGCATTAAGGTGTCGCTTAATGACGTCTTACCTGGCGATCTGATCTTTTTTGGCGGCCGCGGCCGAATTCAGCACGTTGCCATGGTCATTGAAAAGACCGCAGAAGGCATTTTTTGTGTGCACAGCACTTGTACCCGCGGTATCATCGTAGAAAATATTTCGACATCCAAATACTGGAAACCTAAAATCCTGTTCGCGAGGGATGTGATCTCAGCACAAGCGGGCTAAATAGCCGCATCGAAGCAAAACGAAACCCAGTTTGGAAAAAACATGAGTCATCCCGATTTATTTGGGATGGCTCATGCTCGTTTTACACCATAAATTGGGTGAACCACAAAGGAAGCGGAGGGTACAGAGCGAAGATTTTGGAACCACAAAGGCACAATGGAAGCGGAGGGTACAGAGCGAAGATTTTGGAACCACAAAGGCACAAAGGAAGCGGAGGGTAAGAGCGAAGATTTTGGAACCACAAAGGCACAAAGGAAGCGGAGGGTACAGAGAAGATTTTGGAACCACAAAGGCACAGAGGAAGCGGAGGGTACAGAGAAGATTTTGGAACCACAAAGGCACAAAGGAAGCGGAGGGTACAGAGCGAAGATTTTGGAACCACAAAGGCACAAAGGGCACTAAATATTAGGAGTTTGGGACCCAAAGTTTTTTTGGGAAAATTATATTGCCTCATGGATAATTCAGGAAACCAAAATTATCTTTGCAGCCGCTTCTAAAAGTGGAAGTTTTATGCAGTATTACTGCCGACTCAATCAAATCCAAGCCGGATTAGCTCAGCGGTAGAGCAGCTGATTCGTAATCAGCAGGTCGAGGGTTCAAATCCCTTGTTCGGCTCTAACATCGGGATGTAGCGCAGCCCGGTAGCGCGCGTCGTTCGGGACGACGAGGTCGCTGGTTCGAATCCAGTCATCCCGACTTAGGTTTGTGCAATGCGTAATTCCCGAAAAAACTGGCCGTCCGCATGACGGCCTTTTTTGTTTTTATTGCCAATGTCAATTTGCTTTTTATGCTACAACTCATTGATACCCACGCTCATCTATACTCCGGAAAATTCGATTCTGATCGCCAGGAAATGGTGCAACGCGCTATTGCTGCTGGTGTGGTTCGGATGTACCTTCCCAATATTGATTCAACATCCATAGAAGGAATGCTTGCGCTGGAAATTGCCTTCCCCGCCCATTGTTTTGCCATGATGGGACTACATCCGTCCTCTGTGCAACCTGACACATACCTTGAGGAGTTAAAAATCGTAGAAAAATGGCTTGGAGAACGCGCCTGGGCAGGGATTGGTGAAACGGGGATTGATTTATACTGGGATAAAACGACCCTTGATATTCAGCAAAAAGCCTTTGCAAGGCAATGCGAATGGGCTAAAGACCTGCAACGGCCTATTATTATTCACAGCAGAGAAGCTAACCGAGAAGCATTGGATGTGGTAAAAAATGCCCAGGATGGTCGACTTCGTGGCATATTTCACTGCTTTTCAGGAAGTCTGGAGGAAGCAAAAGAAATGATAGACCTCGGTTTTATGCTGGGGATCGGTGGCACCCTCACCTACCCTAAGTCGGAATTGCCAACAATTTTACGCAATATCCCACTCCAATACATCGTATTGGAAACAGATGCGCCTTACCTGCCACCCGCACCTAACCGGGGTAAAAGGAATGAAAGTGCCTTTATTCGATTCACAGCTGAAGCTCTTTCAGAAGCTAAAGTGCTGCCATTGGCTGAAATAGCACGTACCACCACAGCCAATGCCTTGCAAATGTTTGCCTGATTAGTGATAAAAAAATTTAAAACAAAATTTGCACATTTTAAAACAAAGCGTATATTTGCATCTCTGAATGTAAAACTGGTTTGATATGGCAATAACTACGTTGAAGAAATCAATCTTCCTCGCAGCATGCACTTTTTTTTGACTAACCATTCTTTAAACCAGTGAATCTAACGCTTGCAACAACTGCCCTCAAGAAGTATTTTGGTTATGATCAATTCAGACCACTTCAGGCAGAAATCATCCAAAATGTATTTAACGGTAAAGACACCCTGGTATTGATGCCCACCGGAGGTGGAAAAAGTCTTTGCTATCAAATTCCAGCTATTACCATGGAAGGCGTTGCCGTAGTGGTAAGTCCGCTCATTGCCCTGATGAAAGATCAGGTGGAAGGGCTGAGCGCCAATGGAATCCCTGCCGCATTTATAAACAGTAGTCTGAATTCGGATCAACAACGCAAGGTTGAAAACGCCCTGCTGGCTGGCTATGTCAAATTATTATATGTGAGTCCGGAAAAGCTCGTTTCACAGGGATTTCAACCTTTACTGAAGAGGCTTAAAATCACGCTTTTTGCGATAGATGAAGCACATTGCATTTCTTCCTGGGGGCACGATTTTCGACCAGAATATACCCAATTAAAGTTTTTAAAGGCCCAATTTCCCGGAATTCCGCTTATAGCGCTAACGGCCACCGCTGATAAACTTACCAGAAAAGATATTGTAAACCAGTTAGGATTGGAAGAACCGGCAGTATTTATTGCCTCGTTTGACCGGCCTAACATTTCTCTGACTGTTAGATCCGGGCAAAAACGCTTCGAACAAATCATTTCCTTCCTCAAACAACATCCCAATCAATCCGGCATCATTTATTGTCTTTCCAGAAAAGGCTGCGAAAGTTTGTCAGAAAAGCTAAATGAAAAAGGATTCAAGTCGGATTTTTATCATGCTGAAGTCCCTCCAGCCAAACGGAGCAAGGTTCAGGATGATTTTATCAATGATCGCACGCCTATAATATGTGCCACCATTGCCTTTGGGATGGGTATTGATAAAAGTAATGTGCGATTTGTGATTCATTACAATCTGCCCAAAAATCTGGAAGGGTATTATCAGGAAATTGGCCGGGCCGGGAGGGATGGTTTAGCCTCTGATGCACTTTTGTTTTTTAGCTATGGCGATTTAATTTCGTACAGGGAGATGTTTGAACAAAGCGATGCCAGTACGGAACAAAAAGACCTGAAAATTGCCAAATTAGAGCGGATGTTTCAGTTTGCTGAGGCGCCCGTTTGTCGTAGAAAAACAGTTCTAAACTATTTTGGCGAGCCCTATGACGGACAATGTGGCAATTGTGATGTTTGCAAAAACCCACCTAAACACTTTGATGGAACCATAGCTGCCCAAAAGGCCCTTTCAGCTATTAGCAGAACCGGGCAAAGGGTAGGCATGAGTTTACTGGTAGATATATTGCGGGGAAGCAACCGCAGGGAAATTCTGGAGCATAAGTACCACCTGATTAAAACTTATGGAGCAGGTAAAGAATTTGGGTATGACGATTGGCTGTTTCTGATTTCACAGATGATGCACATTGGATTAATCGAAATAGCCTACGATGATCATAATTGCCTTCGGGTAACCGATGCAGGCCAAAAGGTACTTTTTGACGGAAAACAGGTTTCCTTAGCCATGCCGGAGCCCAAGACCCGTCCGGGCGATAAAATGGCAGCACCTAAAGTGGTGGAAAAAAGCAAAACACAACTCCAAAGAGAGGAGTTACTCTCCCGTTTACACCTGCTTAGAAGGGATCTGGCTGTTCAACACGGCATACCGCCGTACACCTTGTTCAGCGATGTAACCCTGCAACAGATGACGGATGCCCGTCCTTTATCCGACGCAGAGATGCTTGGCATTGAGGGTGTAAGTGAAAGAAAACTTCAACTTTATGGAGATGCTTTCCTTCAGGAGATCAGACAGTTTGTACTGGAAAAAACCCAGGCAGGGGAAAGAATAATTGGCAGTACCCACTACATAAGCTATCATATGTACCAAACGGGGAAATCGATACCGGTAATTGCAGAGGAGCGTGGATTCAGCACCTTAACCATTATGAATCATTTGGCAACCATGTATGAACGTGGAGAGCTATTCGACATTTCCGCCTGGGTCAGCCCGGAAACTTGCGATTTGATTCAGGGCGCGTTGCCCTTGTTCGAAGAACCATATCAATTAAAACCAATCTTTGAGCATTTTTCAGAGCGCTTCAATTTCGATGAGATCAGGTGGGCTATTGCAGATTACCGAAAATCCGACAAGAAACCGGCATAATAGCCTAAAAAGAGAAATGGCCCCAAAGCTCGTTTGCCTCAGGACCGGTTTCCCTTGTATAATCTCATGAAAACTTGCGAATGCTGTGATCAATCTGTTGAACAGGTAACTTGACTTGTTCGTGCTGATTGATGATACAAAGGTGCGGGTAAGTTTTGGTGCTGAACAGGACAGCAAACGGGTGCTTCTCGCCCAGTAGTATTACGTATTTTTTTAGACGTTTTTTTCTTAAATCATTGATTTACAAATAATTATTCTTAGAATTTCCTAAAATAATTTGCCACTTAAGTCGCACTCCACGCAGAACTGCGTAGCAGTGACATTTCTGTAAGGCACAAAAAAAACGCGGCGCTCGTTTGCGCCGCGTTCGGATTTCCCGTATATAATCTCATGAAAAGTTTCAATCGGAGGTCAATAATTGGCTTACATCCCGTTTCTCTTTGTTGTTCTCGCTTATTGACAGTACAAAAGTGCAGCGAGGTTGTCCAGTCGGCAAAGACAAAAATCATTGTTTGTTGAAAATAAATTTTACATTTTTTTCGGCAAACAACAAAAAACCTTCACCAATGATTCCTTTCAGACACCTTTTACATTCTTGGCCCCTCCCGTTTGTTGAAAAAAAAGTATTACAAAAAATATTTATTCTGTAATTTTTTTTTCTTCATGAACCTATAAACTGACTTTACCGGAATTTGGTTGCGTCAAAAATGATAATAATTTGTTGTTATTTCAGCAAATCCGCAATGGGGGCTTTTTTCACAACAAAAGGAATGTACCTTTGAAGCCTGTACTAATCCGATTAACAGTGCTTTCAGGCGTCGTCCAAAATCTCTGTCCTTAACAACTAACGTCCGATGAAAAGAATGCTACTTGCTTCTGCCCTCTCCGCCCTCTGCCTAACTTCCATGGCTCAAATCACCATCACAAATGCCTCTTTCCCGGTGGCTGGTGACTCGTTAGCCTATGCCATTGACGAATTCCCTATTGGAATTAATCCTGCCACGCCCCCAGGAGGGAATCAGGTTTGGGATTTTGTCGCACTGCAGAAAGACACCTCTTTATCTGTTGTTTTCCATCCGGCTGGCGCTGGTGATCAATCAGTGCAATTTCCTGGTGCTGACTTAGTTACCTTAGGTCAGGGAGAAACTTATTTCAATGTTACCAACTCAAATTTCGATGTGATGGGGTATGCCGGCGGGGATCCATCGGGGCTTGGATTAAACGTAGTTGCCAAATTCAATCCATTTGTTCCTGAGCGATATGCGCCAATGAACTTTTTCGACATCAAGCAGTCTACCACTGATCTGAATTTGGCTTTTCCTACTGACCAGCCGCCGTTGGACAGCATCTTCTCGGGCCTTCCCGTTAATATTGACTCCATGCGTGTTCGGATCAATACCCAACGTTTAGGCGTTGTGGATGGCTGGGGAACAGCAACAATTCCTGGCGGAACGTATTCAGTTCTGCGCGAAAAAAGAACAGAATATACCACCACGAACATTGATGTGTACATAGAACTAATCCCCGGATTTGGCCAATGGATTGATTTGTCTACCCTCATCGGTGGCGGCGGCGGCGGTGGCGGAATTGGCAATTTCATTGGTACTGACACTACGGTTAGCTATCGTTTTTTAAGCAATACGGAAAAAGAGGAAATTGCCATTGCAACGATGGCCAATGATCTTGCATCTGTCGAAACGATCCGTTTCAAAAATAATGCTTCCACACCTATTATTGAGCCAGTAGAATGGTTTTCCGGTAGTATTCAGGCTTTCCCGAACCCGGCGGTTGAATGGGTGCGTTTTGACTGTACTAACCTCACCCCTGGAGAGTACACCTTAAAAATATTCAACATCCTGGGCAAACAGGTATGGAAGAAAAACTATACTCTTTCCGGGACTACCTCCTTCAGAATTGATCTTGAGGACTTTAAAAAAGGAACGTACATCTACAGTTTAGTGGATAAAAATGGTCATTCCGTTGGAACTAAAAGACTGGTCATTTTGAAGCCGTAATCAATTTTAAGTCCAGAATTATTAAAAAAGAAAAGTCATTCCGAAATTCGGGATGACTTTTCTCATTTTTGCAGGATGGCAAACAACGGATTCAGTACCTGGTGGTTAAGTTTGGCATTTTACGGACTCTCCCTGGGTCTGCTCATGGTGGCCTTGCAGTTTTCGAGGCTTCGGGTATTCCTATTTGGCGCCTCAGAGAATTGGTATACAGGAGCAATTGCGATACTTTTTGCCGGGGTGGGCATCTGGGCAGGCCTGACATGGAATAAACGAGTCAGATTGGAATCAAAAGTGGCGTCGCCCTTAACTTCCAGGTCAACATTGATGCAACAGTTAGGTATAACTCCCCGTGAATTTGAAGTTTTGGAACATATGGCAAAAGGGTTGAGTAACCAGGAAATCGCACAAAGCCTTTTTGTTTCGTTGAATACTGTCAAGACTCACTTGTCAAATCTTTTTTCCAAACTCGGTGTACAACGCAGAACCCAGGCCATTAAGAAGGCAAAAGACCTCGGTATTCTACCTTAGACTGTGTTGGGAAGAGCAGGCCCCTCCAACGTGTTTTTTTTATTTTTACCGCTGAGGCGGAGAGACGCAGAGAGCTTGATAACCAATTACCTCTGCGTCTCTCCGCCTCAGCGGTAAAAATTACTTTTGATACACCCTCCAAAAAACACCCAACATCCGCTGAACACTTCCCCCGAAAGGGTGAAACACCCCGCTTCCCATAATATCACCCGAAAGTATGAAGACTTTTTAGTCATGCTATACTTGGTTTGCAGCAGTTTTCACTTAAAACATGTTTAAACTCTAACTTTGACTATGCAAAAAACTGTTTTACGTTACGGTCTTTATTCCGGCGCACTTGCTGCCATTCTGATGGTATTTACCAGCGTTTTTTACTCCAGCAACATGGATTTTGAAAACGGTCAATACGTTGGGTACGCCGGAATTCTTCTCAGTATGTTATTTGTTTTTATCGGTGTTCGGGCATACCGTGAAGAAAATGGTGGCACGTTAAGTTTTGGAAAAGGCTTTCAGGTAGGCTTGTTCATTGTGCTGATTTCCTGCTTGTGTTATGTGATCGCCTGGATGGTGGTGTATGAAACGATATTGCCAGATTTTGTAGAAAAGTATGAAGCATATATGCTTGACAAAATGCGCAATTCGGGAGCGACTGATGCAGCCATTTTTGAACAGACCAGAGAAATGCAGGCCTTCAAAGAAATGTATGCCAACCCTTTTATCCGGTTTGGCTTAACTTTTCTGGAACCATTCCCGGTTGGTTTTCTGGTGGCCTTAATCAGTGCATTTATACTTCGGCGTAAGGCAGGTTAATTTTTTCAAGGTCTAACCACCTCTTCAAAGGTTCATTCCAGAGGTAAAGAATCCAGGGAATTTTTGTCACTTGACAAAAATTCCCTTTTTTATTCGTTAAAAAGGATGACTCCTGTTTCCTTTGGGCGGTCAAAGCTTAATACATACCATGAACCCAAGCATATTAGTTACCGGTGGCGCCGGATTTATTGGTTCACATACGGTTGTTGCACTTGCAGCAGCGGGCTATCAACCCATTATTGTAGATGACTTTTCTAATTCCGAGGCTTCTGTACTGGCTGGCATTGAAAAAATACTGGGTTATCAAGTGCCTTGTTACGCCGAAGATTGCAACCAATACCAACTACTACGAAAAATTTTTCGGGAACATCAGATTGTTGGAGTCATCCACTTTGCCGCCTATAAAGCCGTTGGGGAGTCAATGCAAGAGCCCCTGGCATATTACCAGAACAATCTTGGCTCACTCATTACTTTAATGGATGCCATGCTGGCGGAAGGTGTGCCGAATCTGATTTTTTCCTCTTCCTGTACCGTTTATGGCAACCCGGACCATCCTCCTGTAACGGAAGAAACGCCAATTAAACCGGCGGCTTCTGTTTATGGGAACACCAAACAAATAGGTGAAGAGATAATCCGTGATGTTTGTGCTGCCAAACCCTTAAAAGCCATTTCTCTGCGATATTTTAATCCTGTTGGCGCACACCCTAGCGCTGAAATTGGAGAATTGCCCCGCGGCATTCCCAACAACCTGGTTCCGTTCATTACACAAACTGCAGCAGGATTACGATCAGAATTAACCATTTTTGGCGGAGATTATCCCACTCCGGATGGCTCCTGTATCCGCGATTATATTCATGTGATGGATCTGGCCGAAGCACATGTTTCTGCATTACAGTTTGCTGATCACCAACCGTCAACCCAATATTACAACACATTTAATCTCGGTTCCGGCAATGGACACAGTGTTTTAGAGCTGGTGCATTTGTTTGAAAAAACTTGTAAAACGCCACTTCCCTACCGAATTGGACCAAGAAGAGAAGGAGATGTGGTAGCCGTTTGGGCAGATGTACAAAAATCAAGCGCTATGCTTAAGTGGAATACCAAACGCTCGTTGGAACAAGCACTCGAAGATGCCTGGAGATGGCAACTTAAACTTAGCGGAAATCAAACCTGAAACACCCAAAACGCATGAACCGAAACGATGCGCTAAAACAACTGAAAGAGGAGACTTATGATCTATGCATCATTGGGGCTGGCGCCAGTGGAGCCGGATGTGCCCTTGATGCCGCTCTTCGGGGTTTAAAAGTTGCGTTGATTGATCGGTCTGATTTCGCGTCCGAAACCTCTGGCAAAAGCACCAAACTTATACATGGTGGCGTAAGGTATCTGGAGCAAGCTTTCAAAAAACTTGATTTTGCACAACTTCGCCAGGTCAAACACGGCCTGAATGAACGAAGTATCCTGATATCGATAGCACCTCATCTAACACAACCGCTTGGATTGGTTACGCCAGTATTTCATTGGTGGCAAGGATTATATTATTGGATCGGACTTAAACTTTATTCCTGGTTTGCCCATTGGGACGCCTCCAAAAACCATCCGCCAATGCCTGGGAGCAAATGGCTAAATAAACAAAAAGCTCTCCAACTGATTCCCGGGTTAAGCCCGCGAATACACAGCGCGGTATTGTATTATGACGGTCAGATGAATGACACACGGTTTGCACTTGCACTCATTCAAAGCGCTGTAAATTCAGGCAATTGCACCGCTGCGAATTACCTGGAAGTCTTATCCCTGGAGAAAAATGATCAGCATCAAATCACTGCTGTCAGCGTAAAAAACCTGGCTGCGGACCATTCGGAGCCCTCTGAATTCAATATCCGGGCAAAGGTATTTCTGAACTGTACCGGACCTTTTGCAGATTCAATCAGAAAAATGGCCAATCCGGATCTTACTTCCCGAATCAGGCCTTCCAAAGGTGTACACCTGACACTTCCCAATGCCATTTTAGGTGGCAATTATGCACTATTAATTCCAAAAACCTCAGATGGACGGATGGTTTTTGCGCTTCCTTTTGAAGGTGAAACCATTTTAGGCACTACGGACGAGCCTTATCAAACCATGTCAAACGAACCTGTTTTACAAGCCTCTGAAGTCAGGTTTTTATTAGACACGCTCCAGCCTTATTTGTCAAAGCCCGTAATAACTGGTGCCGTTCAAGCTGGTTTTGGAGGGCTCCGACCACTCCTTGCGGCAAACACTGGCGCCGGGGCACGCCACACCAAATCTATGCTTCGGGATCATGAAGTTGAAACTGATTCCAAAAGCAGATTGATTAGCCTGATGGGAGGGAAATGGACCACTTATCGGATTATGGCAAAAGATGCTGTAGATGTTGCGTGTCGGATTTTACATCATCCATTCGGGATGATGCATATTCCATCTTCCAACACCCAAAATTACAAATTAGAAGGCGCCCAAAATTATTCCCCGGCCATTCTGGAAACGCTTTTGCAATCAGGGAGTTTGTCGGAATCTACTTGTCAGCATTTAACCCGAACCTATGGGGGAAAGGCCTTTGATGTGACTTCTCTGATTCAGGAAAACCCGGAGTTAAAACAGTTGGTTCATCCGGAATATCCTTTTATTTGTGCGGAGATTGTATATAGTGTGCGACAGGAAATGGCGCTAAGTATCAGAGATTTTTTAGCTCGGCGTATCCGGCTGGAAATCCTGAATTGGAATGCATCCCGGCAGGCGGCGAGCACGGTGGCAATGTGGATGAGCAAAGAATTGAATTGGACTCCAGACATGATGGAAAGTAATATTTTGGCCTATCAAAAACTCATCGACTCCTTTATAGATCAGGCAAATACAGCGTCTAATTCATCACATTCCCCCATTTTGTAACATGAATAATTATTTTATAGCAGAATTGATCGGCACAGCTCTTCTTATCCTTTTAGGAAATGGAGTAGTAGCCGGAGTAGTGCTTCGCGACACCAAAAACGAGAACTCTGGTTGGCTGGTCATAACCATTGGGTGGGCGCTTGCTGTAACCTTTGCCATTTATGCAGTTGGAAGAATCAGCGGAGCACATTTAAATCCGGCGGTTACCCTGGCGCTTGCCTGCACGGGCCAATTCCCGATGGATCAAGTGGCCATTTACATTATTGCGCAGATGCTCGGAGGTGTTTTAGGGGCTATATTGGTGTATTCCCATTATTTTCCACATTGGGCAAGAACCGAG
This sequence comes from Saprospiraceae bacterium, assembly GCA_016787545.1. Taxonomy (GTDB): domain Bacteria; phylum Bacteroidota; class Bacteroidia; order Chitinophagales; family Saprospiraceae; genus M3007. The sequence continues at coordinate 8,683 of JAEUUS010000151.1, read as the reverse complement.
GATACCGGCTTAAAATTGGCTGCTTTTTGCACTTCTCCCGCAATAAGACATACACCTTCCAATTTTTTCAGTGAATTCTCCGGCACATTTGTGCTTTTATTCGGGCTTTCGGCCATTGGCGCTTCCCGTTTCGCTGAAGGGCTCAATCCTATGGTTGTTGGCGCCTTGGTTTTAGCCATTGGTCATTCTCTTGGAGGCACTACTGGATATGCCATCAACCCGGCGAGAGATCTGGGGCCACGTATTGCCCATGCGTTGCTTCCTATTCCCGGAAAAGGCGCCTCTGACTGGGGTTACGCCTGGATTCCTGTTGTTGCGCCTATTCTCGGTGGCATAGCTGGCGCCATTACCTATCGTTTCCTGTTTCCAGCTTAACGTCGTACGGCGCGTAGACTGGGTAATCCTGAATTTTCTTGGGGATGGTGCATACTCGTTTTATACTAAAAATTGGTTGAACCACAACGACACAAAGGACACAAAATATTATGTTTTGTGTCCTTTGTGTCGTTGTGGTTCAATAAGTGAGTGTGTAACATAAAACATGAGCCACCCCCAAAAACCGGGAATGGCTCATGTTTATTTCGGCCTGCAAGTGCTGATTATTTTACATACAGCTCAAATTCCACGCGCCGATTTTGTTCGCGGCCTGCAGCGGTTTTGTTGTCACCAACAGGTTTGGTTTCACCATACCCTGCTGAAGCCATGCGGGAAGCGGCAATACCCTTGCTCACCAAATAATCGTAACAAGCTTTTGCACGACGTTCAGAGAGTTCCTGATTGCGTTTGTCATCACCTACATTATCGGTATGTCCATTGATGTTCAGACTGTACTCTTTGTAAGTGTTCATAACCGTTACTACTTCGTCTAAAACGGCATATGATTTTTTCAGGAGTACGTCTTTCCCTGTTTCAAACTGAACCAACTTAATGGCGCGCTCCAGTTTTGCTTTATCTTCTTTTTTGATCTCCGGACAACCACGCAAAGCGGCCACACCTGGTTTATCCGGGCAACGATCGGTATCATCATAAATGCCGTCACCGTCTGAATCCGGGCAACCTTTATGGGCGGAATCTCCTTTTTTATCCGGGCAAGCATCATCTTTATCTGCAACGCCGTCGCTATCGCGGTCTGGACAACCCATGGTTGAAGCAGGGCCTTTATCGCCTGGACATTTATCCTCTTTATCGGTGATACCGTCGCCGTCGCGATCCGGGCAACCCATGGTAGCTGCAGGGCCAGCTTCACGCGGACACTTGTCCTGTGCATCTGTAATGCCATCGTTGTCGGCATCCGGGCAACCTTTCATCGCTGCAATACCTTTCACGTCGGGGCACTCATCAGATGTATCTACAATGCCATCACCGTCACGGTCAGGGCAACCTTTGGTAGTAGCTGGGCCTTTGGCATCAGGGCAATTGTCGTCGTTGTCGGCAATGCCATCGCCATCACGGTCAGGGCAACCCATCAGATTAGCCAAACCGGCTACATCAGGGCATTTATCGTCATCATCCGCAATGCCGTCGCCATCGCGATCCGGGCATCCCATCAAGTCTTTCACACCAGGCACATCAGGGCATTTATCGTTGCTATCTGAAATGCCGTCTCCATCACGGTCTTGCTCTCCGAATAAAATCGTGAGTCCGAGTCCATGCTGCCAACCTGCACGGTTTTCAATAGAGAAGCGGTACTGCGTTTGTGCACTCAGGTAAAGATTCGGCATAATCCGCAGATTCAAACCAGCGCCGGCAGGAATATTGAGGTCAAATTCTTCTTTATCGAAATCCCAGGTAGAGCCTAAACCGAGGTGCACACTTGGAATTATGAGCGATTTACTGCTGGTCAGGTTGTTTTGCATCAACAGATCCAGGTTTCCAATCAAATTAATCCGGTTGGAATTGGCGTATTGTGCCGTTCCAAATTTAACCGGAATCACCAGCCAGGTGCTTTTGTGGATACGGCGGCCATAAGAGATTTCTACGCCACGTTGTTCAGCATCGGTAAAAACCTGATCCCAGTTCTCCCATGCTGGAGTTGGGTTAATGTAGTTATTCCAAAGGCCACGAAAGGTGAGTGACTGGTTAGCCTGTGCAAAGGTTCCGGTTTGCAGCAAGAATAAAGCCCCCACGATACAAAGGATGGTAAATAGCTTCTTCATAAGAATTGGTTTGGTTATGCAAATGTTTTGCTTCGACGCTCAAAATTAACAAGCGTCACAAGATTATGGAAAAATCTGGTTTTAATCTTTACAAATAAAAAAAGCAGTATGTATGGTACAGAATTTTTAAAGCGTCTAAATTTCATGTTTTTTCCATGAATTTACGATTAAAAATTAGGCATCATCATTTCGAGCGGTAGTTTTGTTCCGCCAAAATTATTACAGGATTTGGCTCCTTTGCCCTAAACCCGGAAAACCTTGAAAATCGGCTCCGAAGAATCCATTTTCTTCAACATCTGTTATACCATCACATCATTTATTCAAGCGAATGAGTTGGCTATCTAAATTCTTTTCCTCGTCAATCGGCCAGAAGGTCATCATGTCTTTAACGGGGATTTTCCTGATGCTGTTTTTAGTCATACACCTCCTGGGCAATTTCCAATTGCTAAAGGACGATGGTGGTGAGGCATTCAATACTTATGCCTTTTTTATGACGCACAACCCTTTGATCAAAATCATTTCTTATACGTTGTACGCCTTCATTTTGATCCACACCGTTCAAGGGTTGCGTTTATGGCAATCCAACCGTGCCTCCAGAGGTTCAGAACGGTATGCTGTTCAACACACGCGATCTTCCGAACGCTCTGCCCGCAATATGGCCTGGTTCGGGATTGTTATTTTTATCTTTTTAGTCCTGCACCTTTGGCAATTCTGGCTTCAAATGAAAATGGGTGTATTGCCCCCTGCCGAAGTTGAAGCATACGACCATCCGGTTCAAAATTTGTACCTGCCGGTAGCTGAAGCGTTTAAAAACGTATTCTATGTGGTGTTTTATGTGGTTTGTATGGTTGTGGTAGGGTTTCACCTCTGGCATGGATTCTGGTCGGCTTTCCAAACACTTGGATTGGCACACAAAAAATATACGCCAATCATCAAAGCCGTTGGAATGGCTTACAGTGTCGGCATGGCTGTCGGCTTTGCCATTATTCCAATCCTGTTTTATTTGACCAAATAAATTGGTCGGCACTTCTTTGAAGGCAATTTTACTGAAACATCATTAAAATAAACATCTACGGGCAAAATCCGTACTCCGAATATGGCAAAATCATCGGCCGCAGGCTCTAACAAACTCGATTCAAAAACCCCTTCCGGCAAAATGTCGGAAAAATGGGCTGAATACAAAGGTCACGTCGCACTTGTAGCGCCTAATAACAAGCGAAAAATTGATGTTATCGTAGTCGGTACAGGTCTCGCAGGCGCTTCTGCCGCCGCTTCCCTGGGCGAATTAGGCTATAATGTAAAGGCATTTACCTTCCACGACAGCCCACGCCGGGCGCACTCAATTGCTGCGCAAGGCGGGATCAATGCCGCAAAAAACTACCGTAACGACGGCGACTCTGTGTATCGGTTGTTTTACGACACCATTAAAGGAGGCGACTTCCGCGCGCGTGAAGCCAATGTACATCGCCTCGCTGAGGTAAGTACCAGTATTATTGACCAATGCGTAGCACAAGGGGTGCCATTTGCCCGCGAATACGGTGGCTTGCTTGATAACCGCTCTTTCGGCGGCACTCAGGTAAGCCGAACTTTTTATGCCCGCGGCCAAACCGGCCAACAACTACTTATCGGCGCCTATCAGTCATTGAGTCGCCAGATTGCATTGGGTACAGTAAAACTGTATAACCGCCACGAAATGCTGGATGTGGTGATGGTTGACGGCAAATGTCGCGGTGTCATCGTTCGGAATTTGCTAACCGGCAAGGTGGAGCGTCATTCAGCCCATGCTGTGGTACTTTGCACTGGCGGATACGGCAACGTATTCTATTTGAGTACCAACGCTATGATGTGTAACACCACGGCAGCCTGGCGTGCACACCGAAGAGGCGCATTTTTTGGCAACCCTTGCTACACGCAGATCCACCCTACCTGTATTCCGGTTTCCGGCGACTACCAGTCTAAATTGACCCTTATGTCGGAATCCCTCCGGAATGACGGACGGGTTTGGGTACCTAAAAATGCCAAAGATCGCATGACCGATCCTCGCCAGATTGCTGAGGCTGATCGCGATTACTATCTGGAACGTCGTTACCCGGCATTCGGCAACCTGGTTCCACGCGATATTGCCAGTCGCGCTGCCAAAGTTGCCTGCGATGAAGGTCTTGGCGTTGGCAAAAGTGGACTGGCTGTTTACCTGGACTTTGCCGATGCCATCAAAAGAAAGGGTCGCAAAGCTGTAGAAGCAGCCTATGGCAACCTGTTTGAAATGTATGAAAAAATTACGGGCGACAACCCGTATGAAGTACCGATGCGGATTTATCCTGCGGTTCACTACACCATGGGAGGTCTTTGGGTGGACTATGAACTAATGACTACCATACCCGGCTTGTATGCTTGCGGAGAGGCTAATTTCAGCGACCATGGCGCCAACCGTTTAGGGGCGTCAGCACTCATGCAGGGTCTGGCGGATGGTTATTTCGTACTGCCATACACCATTGGTTCTTACCTGTCGAAAGAAATTAGCACCGGCTCAATTTCCACAGATTCGCCAGAGTTTGAAAAGGCCGAAAAAGAGGTTCAGGAGCGTATTCAGCAGCTCATGAGCATTAAAGGCAAACAAAGCGTGGAAAGTTTCCACCGCCGTTTGGGCAAAATCATGTGGGATAAATGCGGAATGGCTAGGAATGCGAAAGGGTTGAAAGAAGCTATACAGGAAATCAAAAACCTGCGTAAAGAGTTCTGGAGCGACGTCTTTGTTCCGGGCAGCACTACAGAATACAATCCGGAACTGGAAAAAGCCTGGCGTGTTGCCGATTTCCTGGAGTTGGGTGAGCTGATGTGTGAAGATGCCTTGAACCGTGAAGAAAGTTGCGGCGGTCACTTCCGCGAGGAGCACCAAACAGAAAAAGGTGAAGCCAAGCGCGATGATGATCAGTTTATGTACGTTGCAGCCTGGGAATGGAAGGGCGAGGATGCCAAAGCAGAGCTGCATAAAGAACCTCTTGTGTACGAAGAAGTTAAAGTTGCACAACGGAGCTACGAGTAGTGACACTTTGAAGGCTAATGTTTACGTTTTGATCTTGAATAGTGTTTGATTTGAAAACCTATATCACCTTATTTGCTTTTGTGGCACTTCCGTTTACAGGATTAAGTGCACAATCCAAGTATTGTGATAAACTGATTCAAAATGGCGACACTGTTGTTTGTCAAGACTTTGGCCATAAGGGGAAGGTCTTTCGGGAGCACTTTTACGTGAAGGGGAAACGGGAATTCACCCGATGGTGGCATTACAGAAAAAATGGTGAATACCAGTTTATTCAACATAAAAAGAAAAGTGTGTTTGCCAAGAAACATGGTCCGGCTATGCAATTTTACCCGGATGGGAAGGTAAAGCTTTACGTGTTTTATCAAAATGGAATCCGGACCGGTAAATGTTATTCCTATTATCCCTCGGGCAAAATGAAATCTGCCTGCAACAGTAATGACAAGGGAAGGCCGGATGGTTTACTCACTGAGTTTTACGAAAATGGGCAGGTCATGAATCAGGCAAGGTGGATAGATGGTTTAATCGTGGAAGTATTGGTGAATAAAGATGAGCAGGGGTATGATGTACCTTTTGGCACATTGCTATATGGAACCGGGACCTGGCTTTACCGGGAACCAGGTACCAACAATGTCTGGGTCCACCATTATCAAGACGGGAAATTGATTAAAACAACAAAAGTCCAAAACCAATAAACAACATTGACGAACCATGAAAACAACTGTTTTGAGCATATTTCTGAGTATTACCAGTACTGTATTGATGGCTCAGGATGTGATAAAACTGAAAAATCCAGGGTTTGAGTCCGAGCGTGGCGCCGGTATGGTACCAGAAGGCTGGGAGAATATGGGCCCCTCTGATGAAACGCCACCTGATACACAGCCCGGCTGGTTCAAGGTAGAACTTGAACCAGCGGAAGGGAATACGTATCTGGGGTTGGTGGTCAGGGAGCGCAATACCTGGGAAGGTGTAGGGCAGGAACTGGACGGTTGGTTGAGGAAAGACTCTACCTATACCTTCAGTTTGTACCTGAACAGGTCTAACTCTTACATGTCACCTTTAGCTGGAGGCGGCGGACCCGTTTCATTCGTCAGCCCAACCATTTTGAAGATATGGGGCTATAATACCATCAATGGGAAAGACGAATTACTGGCAGAAAGCCTTCCGCCGGGACATTCCAACTGGGTGAAATACGAGTTCACCTTTACACCCAGGAATAGGGATTATAACGAGATTGATCTGATGGCTTATTATGCTCCAGGTTTTGAGCAAACCAACGGTAATCTCTTAATCGATAACTGTTCAGACATTGTGAAAGTACAAAAATGAAATACTTGGTCTTTGTCCTTTGCTTAATGGCGGCAACCAGCGCCGGAGCCCAAAAGCGATCCCTGCACATATTGCTGGGGTCTACCATTGGCACATTGGCCAAGGAGAATAAAAACGACCTTACACCAAGGCCAGGTTTTTTATTAGGACTTGAGTATTGGGCGCTAAACGCCAAAGGAAACTATTGGTCAGCCGGTATAAATTACAATGCATTTCGCCGGGTTGCCGACAAACAAAAAGAAACCTTTGAATACCTGAATATGTATGCTTTGCCACTTATGTGGGCATTAGACAAGCAAAAAAAATGGTATTTCCAGGCTGGTTTGTTCAGCAACTATTTGTTGGGACAAAATCTGGACGACAATGGGAATGTGATTAACAGCACCAAGAAGCTACAACGGTTTTATGTTGGCCCAAGTGTGGGCATTGGCGCCCGGTTAGGACAGGAAGGCAGCAGCAAGATTTTATTGGCATTGAGGAATGATTATGGCGCTATTGGCTTTGGCAAAGGAACTGCACAACGATTCAACACTATTAGCCTGGTTGCAGGCATTGAGCTATAACACCCAGAAAACCAACCATTCTACGAATCAACGAATTTACAGATATGCGTCTCAAACTTAAAATCTGGCGTCAAGGTGGCCAGTACAAAGGAGAATTTGTCAACTACGAACTCCCGGACGTAAACCCCGATATGTCGTTTCTCGAAATGCTCGATGTATTGAATGAACAGTTAGTAGCACGTCGGGAGGAACCGGTTGCCTTCGAGCATGATTGTCGCGAAGGTATTTGTGGCACCTGCTCACTCGTCATAGACGGTCGCCCGCATGGTCCTATGCAGGGAACTACAACCTGCCAGGTTCATATGCGCCATTATCATGAAGGCGATACCATTGTGATTGAACCTTTCCGTGCTAAAGCATTTCCAGTGATCAAAGATCTGGTTGTGGATCGCTCTTCTTTCGACCGGATCATTCAATCTGGTGGTTATGTGAGTGTGAATACCGGTCAGGCCCAGGATGCCAATGCTATTCCGGTAGAAAAGGAACAAGCTTCTGAAGCTTTCGATGCTGCAGCTTGTATTGGATGTGGCGCTTGTGTGGCTGCCTGCCCCAATGCCTCCGCTATGCTGTTCACTTCAGCTAAAGTTAGTCACCTGGCATTGCTTCCTCAGGGCCAGGTAGAAAGGCAAAAACGTGTACTCAACATGATTGCCCAAATGGACAAGGAAGGATTTGGAAAATGTTCCAATGTAAAAGCCTGTGAAGCGGAATGCCCGAAGGAAATTTCGGTCAATAATATTGCCAGAATGAACCGGGAATTCCTGGCGGCATCGCTGGTTTCCGAGAAAGAATTGGGATAATAGAGATCTTAATGCGTTAAAGACCCGGAGGGGTGAAGCTGCAACATTGATTCATGGAATCAACGCTGTAACTTCACCCCTCTGTTTTTTGATACATTTTCACTGAAAACGCATTTTATGAAGAAAAAACTGCTTTACACTGCACTACTTGCCAGCTTGAGCTATTTGCCCCTGGCAGCACAAAATCCTGGTTGTGACGGCGTCAGATACCTGGATAATGTATTTACCGGTGTTAAAAAAACAACGGTTACCTATGCGCCAAGTGTTAATCACCTTGGACAGGCGGTAAATCTTGGCATTGATATTTACGAACCTGAAGGCGATCAGGTTGTTTCCAGACCCGTTGTAATCCTTGCGCATGGAGGAAGTTTCGTGTTTGGCGACAAAAGCATGATGCAACCCTGGTGCGAATTACTTGCTAAGAAGGGCTACGTTGCTGCCTCCATTCAGTACCGCTTGTTCCCTTTCTTTGTGCTTGGATTCCCCGATTCCACAGAGGTATTTGATACGGCTTTAAAAGCCATGGGTGATATGAAGGCTGCAGTGAGGTTTTTCCGGGAAGATGCTTCTACGCTGAACAAATATCATGCTGATCCGCAGCATATTTTCATTGGCGGATATTCTGCAGGTGCAGTAACCGCTATGCATACGGCATTTATCAATGCCGATGATCAGCTTCCAAGTTTCCTGGAAACTCTTTTAGCCAATAATGGTGGTCTGGAAGGGATCAGTGGTACCACCTCTAATAAAACGTATGAATCTTATTCCGGCGCTGTAGTCAATATGTCGGGCGGC
>JAEUUS010000142.1 GCA_016787545.1 Saprospiraceae bacterium | reverse complement strand
GCGAAGCGAGCATGATTTCGCTGAAAACATCGCGGTGCTGGGCGCATTTGTAGGCAACAACCCGGCCTACACCGCCTGCGCCAATGATGAGAACTCTTGACATGTAGTTAAACGATGAACGATGAACGATGTGGAGAATTTTGGGGTCATTTGGGGGTCATTTAAGTCATTTGAGGGTCATTTAGGGTCATTTTAGTCATTTGAGGGTCATTTGGGGGGCATTTGGGGTCATTTTAGTCATTTGAGGGTCATTTGAAATAACCTCGAATGACTAAAATGACCCTAAATGACCCTAAATGACCCCTAAATGCCCCCCAAATGCCCCCCAAATGCCCCCCAAATGACCCCAAATGACCCCAAATGACCCCAAATGACCCCAAATGACTTAAATATTGCAAAGAAGGCGCAAAAGTACGGAAAAACGTAAATGGTTTTGGCGTTCCGGTAGGTTAAGACTACTTTCGCGGACCTAATTTTTCACTATTGACAACCTGCAATGAATACTTTCTGCTTCAAGATTACTGGTGTTTTATTGGTTAGTTGTTTGCTGGGAGGATTCACACAAGCACAGGGAGTCCTCCAAACCGGTACTGTAAAATTTACCATCACTACTAAAGCTGCTAAAGATACCGGGATTCAAACCATCTATTTCAAACCAGGTTTTGGAGTGGTTGAAATGCTAAACCCAACAGACTCCTCCGGATTTCAGTCCATTTATGCATTTGAAAAAGACTCCGTTTATCATTTTTTACGAGGTGATGAACTGATGGCGTTACCTGCCATGGGTATCCAAGAACTGATGGCTCAGAGTAAACTAAAAACCTCGTTTAAAGTCACTACAGGCAAAAAACATCGGAACATTCTTGGATACGACTGTTTCGACTTTAAGGCTGAAACAGGTTCCGGTAAAAGCAAAACGGTGATTACTGGATGGGCAACCCGTCAAATTCAACATGAAATAGGTGTTGTTATGGATCAGGATTTATTGGCGATCGGGTTTCCCATGGAATTTTTCATGATGCCCAACGGAGGCTCGAAGAAAAAAGCAGTCGTGTTTTCGGCTGTTCAAGTCACACCGACAGTTGACGAACGGATTTTTATTCACCCCAAATAATAGCTAACTCTGATCTATGCAACCAACCTGGCATGGCGTTTATCCCGCCCTCACCACTCCATTCACAACCAACGATACCATTGATTTTCCTGTTTTTGCCCTCAACATGGAAGCCCAGCTTGCCGCCGGCGCCAATGGCCTGATCCTGGGCGGCACACTTGGCGAGGCCAGCAGCCTGCTCAATGAGGAAAAATACGAATTAGTGCGCTTTACGGTGGAAAATGCCGCCGGACGCGTGCCGGTGATCATGAACATTGCCGAACAAACCACCCGCGCAGCCGTGGCCGCCGCAGAAGAAGCCCAACGCTGCGGCGCCTCCGGACTCATGCTGCTGCCTCCTATGCGGTATAAGGCCGACGACCGTGAAACGCTGGCCTATTTCCGCGCCGTAGCCGAGGCCACTCCGCTGCCCATCATGATCTACAACAATCCGGTAGATTACAAGATCCTTGTAACGCTGGACATGTTTGAAACCATGGCCGATTGGCCTACCATTCAGGCTGTAAAAGAAAGTACACGTGATGTAACCAACATCACCCGCATGATCAACCGCTTCGGCGACCGATTCAAAATCCTCTGCGGCGTAGACACCCTGGCGCTGGAATCGCTCCTGCTGGGCGCTCATGGCTGGGTAGCCGGCCTGGTAGATGCCTTCCCGAAGGAAACGATGGCCATTTATCAGCTCGCCAAAGCCGGCAAAGTGGAAGAAGCCCGCCGTATCTATCAGTGGTTTATGCCCCTGCTGGAACTGGACATCCACCCCAAACTGGTGCAATACATCAAACTCGCAGAAGTAGCCACCGGCCTCGGCACCGAACACGTGCGCGCGCCCAGACTTCCGTTGGAAGGTGAAGAACGCGCGCAGGTCTGGGGAATTATTCAGGATGCGCTGGCGAAACGGTAGACGGCCTACGGTGGACAGTGGCGTTGCTCTCAGCATTCGTTTGGACTTTAGGAAAAGAAAAGAACAAATGCTAAGAACAACGCCACTCGTAAATCGCCATTCGTAAATCGCCAATCGTAAATCGTTCACCGTCTACCGCTGTATCACCACCCAGCCACTTAAACGGCCGGCATTATTGCCTAATTCAATCAGGTAAAAATAGGTGCCATCGGGTAGTTCTTTGCCGTTCCATTGCCCGGTCCAGGGGTCGGAATTGTTGTATCCCTTGCGCTCGAATACCAGGTTGCCCCAACGATTGAAGATTTGAACCAGATTGTTGGGATATTGCTCAATGCCTGGAATTAACCAGGTGTCATTCCGGCCGTCGCCATTCGGAGAAATTCCCTGAAAAACAACTAACGAGTCGCTCAATTCAGGGCTGACATTGACCAAAAGGAAAAAATTGGCACACTCATTCCCTGCATTGCAGAGCTGGACACACAGCGTATCCATGCCCACGTTTTGGCCGATGATATCCACGCACCATTCCGGCACATCAAAGGCATATCCAATCAGGTTGTTGCCTTCATCCTCGCAGAGATTGACGATGACAGTAATAGGATTTGCCAGCTGGGTGGTATCCAGACAAACAGTTACGGTTTCTCCTAATGGAACATTAACCGGTATGTAGGTTTCGTTCAGTATATTTTGGCACTGCACGTTCACCGTTATATCCCATTCGCAGTTGGTGGATGCATTTATGATATGCAATTGATGTAAACCTGTATCCAGGTTAAATCCTACAAAATTGCCGCAGAGTGCCACATTAAAAAAGGGCAACCCGTTGTCGGAAACCTGATACTGCCCAAATTCGGCGTTCAGAATATTACTACAAAAAACCGTATCGAGGGAGCAATCTGAAACAGACCAGGAAACTTCACCCTGTGCATTCATGGGATAACTATGGATGGGCGGACAATCAAAACAGCTTACTGAAAGCAACAGGGTATCGGCACAGGCCGTTGGTACATTTCTGAATACCACCTGATGCAACCCGGGCATAAAGCGTAGTTCAGTTCCCAAAAATAACGTAATGACAGTTGATTGGTACACCTGTGTGGTTCCATTGGCCGACCGAATAGTGATCGGGCCATAATTCACGCCAGGTTCTCCTCCGCGAATAAACCCTGTACCCTGAACTGCCCAGCCATTAGGCGGCGGATCAATCTGATTCATCAGGTTTAATAAACCATTGAAATCCAGGAAGTTACCATTGAAAGATTGTCCGTTAATCAGCCAGCCCTGCAAGGTATAAGGCCCACCGCCAGCAGGTAGCGCAGAAAAATTATACCGGGTAGTTAAGCCCTCGTTGCAACCGGACATGCCGCCATTGTACAGCGCTCCATTATCGATAATATTGTAATCTACCATCTCATCCAGTGGAATTGGCACACAAGTGATTGCCGGAATGTCGCAGTCATTGCTACTTAAATACAAGGTATCAGATTGGGGAATGAGATTCGTGTTGCAATCTATTTTAGGAAGAATAGAGGGATAGTAGGTAATCTGATGACACCGATCATTGAGGGTATCCATTACAGCTACCCGGATTTCATCCACGTTGTTTCCGGTGTATTGATTGGCAAAAAACGACAGGCAGGCACTTAAAGGGTCAATTTGATATTCTCCGAATACATCGCTGGTACCGTTCAAGCCTGGCCGGCCTAATTGTATGACGTGTTTTTGGACAAAATTAGGTGGAATAGTGCCACAAGCACTGGCAGATTGCTGCACCTGGACGGAAAAAAATACGGCTTGTTTGCTAGGGGGCTGTTGGGTAATGCTTACCACCACACATACAGTATCCATTAAACCAATATTGGCGGCGGTGCGCAGTATGCAAATGGTGTCTATGGCAAAACCGGGCTGGGCGCCTGCCTGATATTGCAGGCAACCATTGGCGTTGAGTGTCCAATTGCCATAAGAGGAATTGCCGGTGGTTCCTCCTGATGCAAGGCCGAATACGGTTGTTCCTGCTGGAATGCCAACGGGAGCCGGTACACAAAAGGATTCTGAGGTATTTACCGGAAGCACCATGTGCACCAGAGTTGCGCCATTACATTGGGCGGCAACGAGCATATCATTCAATGGATAACTACAAAATAACGAATCATATACTATTGCAGAATACAGTCCTGCGGGTAGATTTAGCCGGTCTTCCGGGTTGTCGTCGCCCGGGAGATCAGCCCAGTTTACGAGGTAAGGCGCACCGTTTCCGCCTGCTAACTGAAGCTGAATCTGGCCTTTTTCCAGGCATGTTTCCGGACTGGCAAATACCTGGGGCGTAAACGCTGGTGGCGCCTGGATCTGAAAGGATTGAACAGGCAAAGGGCATCCGTCGGCATCAAAAATTTGAAGAAAATATTGGCCACCGGGCAGGTTTCCCGGTGAGTAATCATTCCCGTTTATGTCTTTTAAGGTAAACACATGCGGCGTGGCAAAATTGGCGCCGGGCGTTACATCAAACGACACGAATCCGTCGGCCTGGCCGGCACACTTACTGGGGTGTGGTGTGATATTTACCGAGCCACTGACGGATAAATCCTGAATAGAAAAGGAAACAGAACCTGTGCATCCACTTTGCAGATCAAGCACCTGAACCGTGTGGTTGCCGGGGGCCAGGTTGTTATACTGTGGGCCAGGGCCGGGATTGTAGGTATATTGTCCGGAGCCTCCGGTTACGGAAATAAAAGCCCGGCCGTTGTTTTGCCCGCATTTAGCGTCTTTTTGAACCTGGGTAGTTACACTGAGCGCATTGAGATCGCGTGGAACAAAATATTTATTAATGGAGAAACAGTTGTTGTTGGGATTGGTAACGGTTACGTAGTAGTTTTTGCTTTGCAGGCCAGAAATGGATGGGCCGGAGCCGCCGTTACTCCAATTATACCAGAGGTTTGTTGGCGTCAGACTGATGGCGCCGTTATTGGCCTGGCATTGCGCCGCCTGAATCGTGGGGGTTACCTGGGGTCCATTGCTGTTGTTCACTACAATGAGGGTATCGAGGGTGCAATTGGGATTGTTATTACGGGTGATGTGTACCAGATAGGCGCCTGCTGCCAGGTTAAGCGCCACATTGGAATTTGCCACATTGGGTGTCCAGGCATAGGAGAATGCCCCGGCATTGCCGTTAGGTGTGATGATGACGGTACCCGTGGATACTCCGCACAAAGTGTTGGTTACCAACACCGAATTGAGTGTGATCGGGTTGGAGCAGTTTTGTGCTGCAAGGAATAGGGGCATACAAGAGATGCTCCAAAGGAGTACTAATCGGTTGTTCATGGGATAATTGGAAAATATCTATACCGAGCACAAAGTTGGGTGGAATGAGGCAAAAAACAGCGGGGGTTTAATGGAAATTACTTTAAGAAATATATAAAATTGTTTACTAATAGTGACATTAAATTATTGATAATCAATTATTTAAAATTATATTTACCTAAATTTCATTCCGACAAAATGCTAAAATTGTCCTTTTTATGAAGGGAAACCGCTCCTACTTTTGTCATGTTAAACGAAATAATCAACACAAAAACCTACGCCAATGGACAAGCAAGCTAAAATCAATTTTCTGAAGTCGTTGCCCATGTTCGGCTCCTTGAATGAAGTGGAACTGGCCCAACTTGCGGATGCCGCTCAGTACAAAATGGCTCCACGTTATCATTTTGTGTATATGCCTGATGAAGCGGCTGAACACCTGTACCTTTTGGTGAAAGGTCGTGTAAAAACCGGCACTTTTTCCGGTGAAGGTCGCGAGATCATCAAGGAATTGGTGGGTCCGCAAATGATGTTTGGAGATCTGACTTTGGCTGGAGAAACCAAACGCAGTGAATTTGCCCAAAGTTTGCACGATGGTGCGGAGTTTTTGGTAGTCAGGTTAACTGATTTTTATCAACTCATGCAAGATAACCAGCGATTGGTATTTGCCTGCATGACCCATATTTCCCAGCGTTTACAGCGTGTGGAAGAACGCTTAGCCAATCTGGTGGTGAAGGATGCCCGCGAGCGCATCATTGAATTTCTGCAAAACACGGCAACCCGTGAGGGCCGTCGCGTAGGTTTTGAAACCCTGGTGAAACACCATCTGACCCAGCAGGAAATTGCCAGCTTAACAGGCACCAGCCGTCAAACCGTAACCTCTGTTTTCAACGAACTCAAACGTTCAAACCTCATATATTTCAATCGAAACAGCATCCTCATCCGCGATGTGGAAAAGCTGGCCTAACGAAGCGCGGGACTACAAAAGACCACAGTTGACCCTTATTAGGTAAACACAAAAAGAATCGCTGCAAGTTTGAATGCGTGGAGGCTTCCCAACGGTGGGAGGCCTTTCGCTTTTTAGAGCATTACCCTGATGGTTTCGATTTTCCGGTCGCTCACCAGTTCCAGCTGGAAAATTTTGCCGTCGAGTGCTATTCGGAGCCCTTGTTCGGGGATGGTTTGCGTAGCGCTCACGAGATAGCCTGAGAGTGTATTGTAATCGCCGGTGGGGAGATTGAGTTGAGGATATCTTTCGTTGAGGTATTGAATTTCGAGTCGGCCGGAGAAAATAAACTCCTGCTCTGAAACCTGAGTATCTATAAACTCTTCCTGATCGTGTTCGTCATCTATTTTGCCGAAGAGTTGTTCCAGCGCATCTTCAAGTGTCACCAAGCCTGCGATACTTCCATATTCATTTACCACACAGGCGATATTGGTGCGGTTTTTAACGAATTTGTTTAGCAGATCATTGGCCTGAATGCTTACCGGTACAAAAGTGATGGGCATCACCATGTTGTGTATATCCCTTGGCTGGCGAAACAATTGCTGCACGTGTACATAACCGAGAATTCTGTCCAGATCTCCTGCGGCTGTCACAATAATTCGGGAAAGCCGGCTTTGTATAAACATTTCCCGTAGTTCCGACACCGGTGTGTTCACGTCTATGTGAACAATTTCGTTTCGAGGCGCCATAAATTCGTGTGCTCTCACTTGCTTTAAATGCAAGGCATTTTCCAGCAATTCCATCTCCACTTCTTCTTCGCCCGGGGCGCCGGAATGGTTTTGCTGCACCAGATATTCCAATAATGCGGCCTCCCCATCCAAATGTGGATTTTTGTAAATTCCTTTAAAAATCAGGGTTTTAAACAATAAAATGACCCCGAATATCAAGAAAAAAACCACACCAACAGCTATTGGTCCGGTTCCTAATAAATAACTAAAAAATGGCAGCAGCCACCAGGTAACACCCATTGAAATAGCCAGCAGCAATAAGGTAGCGGGGAAGGTATGGCTACCTATCCGCAGTGCTGAAAACCAACCGGCTAATCGTTCAGTGTTCATGAGTATTTGAGTGTTTTGGTGTTTGAGTGCCTGAGTGTTTGAGTGTTTGGGTTGGCGTTCGGCTGGGGATTGGAATTGAGGCTAAAGATCTTTTTTACCACTAAGTCACTAAGGAGACTAAGAGCGTACACCTTCGTGTTCTTAGTGGCTCAGTGGTAATCCCGAGCCGAACGCCAACTCAAACACTCAGGAACTTAAAAACTCAAACACTCAATTCGCCACTTTGATTCTGCCTTTGGGGACCAAAATTCGCCAGTAAGAAAAATCCTGTTCGGCTTCCAGACCGAATCCATAAATCACTTCGTCGGGCTGACTCACTTTTACAAACTTATCGGTTCGGATTTTGGCTGTTTTTTCGTCCCAGATTAATTCTTCGGTTTCCAGTTTTTCTTGCTTAATGGTGGTAATCACTACGCTGTCACGCGCTATGATGCGTCCTTCCGTTTGGTAGCGGGTAGCTGCTTTGGCAGTGAGTACGCTTCTGACACTCAGATCTGGCATCAAAAAATCCATTTGAATTCCTTCCGGAAATTCCTGACGTGGTTTTTCCCGATCGGAATAGTTGTGAAGCAAGGGCCCTGTAACCCGAACCCGTACAAAAGCGCTGTCGGAATACAGGATTTCTACCTCCCGACCAACCTCTACCGCCACGTCGTCTTGTGTAAATACCTGACGGGTTTCTTTCAAAGGATCTGTGCAGGAAGCCAGCAAAATGGCCGCCATTATCCATGTCAGTTTTCTCATCAGGAAGTAAGTCGTTTAAGTCCAAAACGAACAATGAGCAGGAGTGCTGCAACAATCAGAATCAGCCATTGTACCGGAACATATACCCAGGCCACCAGATGAAGGCGATTGAGGAAGTACATCAGCACAAAAACGGTCACAATGGTCATGATCAAATCCGTGAGCTTGCCAAATCCTGGTATATATCCAAATTCAACATTTCTGCGCACCACAGCCAGCGTTCCCAGCATAGCGCCAATGGGTAATACCTGAGTAAGCAGATTGAGGTTGAAAATACTTCCGCCCTGCTCAAACAAAAACAGATATACCGCCAAAGCGGTAGCAAATATGCCGGGTACACACACCAGGTAAATAATGGCAGAATAGAGGTACTTCCACGGACTTAAATGACCTTCGCCTCTGCCCATTATGCCGGCCAGAAGTGCTGTAACAAAAAGCAGTAAAAAATAGCCTACCACAGTAATCGGGTTGGCGTTCAGATAGTCGAATAGCTCTCGCAGCGTCATAGGATGTTTTTTCTTCGCACAAAAATAGGCACTAAAAGCGGTAAAGCAACGGGGGATGCCTGATGAAACTCAGACACCCCCCGTTTTTTCATTCCTGATATGGTCCGGATCAGTTGATGCGAACAGCACTGCGGTAGCGCCGGCCCACTTCTTCCCAGTTTACCACATTCCACCAGGAGGTGATGTAATCCGGGCGGCGGTTTTGGTAGTGGAGGTAATAGGCGTGTTCCCAAACATCAAGGCCGAGAATAGGGCGCCCTTTTTTGTCGGCAACGTCCATGAGTGGATTGTCCTGATTGGGTGTGGAGGTAACAAACAGATCATCGTTTTCATCCACGCAAAGCCAGGCCCAGCCGGAGCCGAAACGGGTAGCGCCAGCCTGAGCAAACAGCTTTTGCATTTCCTCAAAGGAGCCAAAGTTTTTGTTGATTTTGGAGGCCAGATCGCCCGTTGGAGCACCGCCGCCATTGGGTCCCATGATTTCCCAGAACATGGAATGGTTCCAGTGGCCGCCACCGTTGTTGCGCACAGCCGGTGGAAGTTTGCTCATGATGGCAAAAAGCTCTTCCAGGCTTTTTCCTTCGTGTTCAGTGCCTTGAAGAGCAGCATTGAGGTTATTGACGTAGGCGGCGTGGTGTTTGCCGTGGTGAATTTCCATGGTCCGTGTATCCACATGCGGTTCGAGTGCATTGTGGGCATAGGGCAGATCTGGTAAGGTGAATGCCATTTTTTATGGAGATTTTGTAGATAATTTGAGAATGTTAGCCTTAAAAACAGCCCTAAAAGTAAGTTGTTCAGAAGAAATGGGAAAATCCGCTAAATCATGGACGCCTGACCGGTACCCACACCTCCTCCTCAGATTCCGGATCCCCGTTCCGATACTTTTCACCCAACACTTCAAAATGCGGCCGCTCATCTAGCATCAGCCCGGAAGCCGGTATCCATTCCTGCAATACATACTGTAATCGGGCCACAAAAGCAGCCACATCCCCCTTGTGTATAAAAGTGGCATATTCCCCTTCCGGCAACTGAAACAACGTCATGCCCTCCGGCGCCACCGTACCCGGCGCCACTTCCACCAAAGCCCATTTTTCAAAAACCGTAGCCGGACTAAAACGTTGATAATACCCCTTCGGATACACCTGCAGGGAATACAATTCTGGCCCGACACGACCTGGTATGTCGTTCCGGCGTGGCATAAACTGCCGCCATAACTCAACCGTTCGGTTGTCAATCAAACTCATCGACATGGAAATGCCCAGAAAGGTTCGGGCAGGTGTATGGGTTAATTGCATTGGCAGGACGCTGGACATTAGATTATTGGACGTTGGACTTGAGCGTAGGGTAATGGTAACCAGGGGCAAACTTAACTCATTCCCACCAACCTCCCATCAATGCTGCAATGCGGCCAAATCCCGCGAAGCGGGCCCACGCCGCAAAGCGGCGCCCCAAAAACCGCGTAGCGGTGCCATTATAGTAAAATCGCCCGCTGCTCCATTGAGTGGCGGGCGACTAAATCTGCCTAAGGGATAATTGTAACCGAACGAAAAGGTCAAACAGGTGAAAGTTATCACCAACCTGATCGTCCTTGCCTGGATTCGGCATTACGCCGGAAAGAAAAGGTTTAGAACGAAGCTGTCAAATAGCAATCTGCCTATTGAGAGCAATGAGTAACAAAATCGGGGGGTAGGGCAAAGTTGTAATCGGTTCGTGAAATGCCCGACACAAAAGTCAGTCAAGTTCTTTGCTAAAATATCAGGGCAAAGCCGGGTTTTGTTTTCAGGGTTTACCCTGAGTTTTTCCCAACGGAACCGTCACAACTGTGCTTGTACCTTGTCCGACCGCACTTTGAACACTTAAATCTGCCTTCAAAAACTGTGCTCTGCGGGACAAGTTATCTGTGCCCATACCTTTTTGTGTAGTCTGTGGGTCATATCCTTTGCCGTCGTCTTCCACATGAAGGGCTATTTCGTCTTCAGTTCGGGTAATTTGTACCAGAATTTCCTTTGCCTTGGCATGTTTCAGGCTATTTTGAACCAATTCCTGAATAATTCGGTAACAATTCAGCGCCAAATCCCGATCCAGGTCGTTGAAATCACCGAAATGTTGAAAGGTTATTTGAGGCATCCCTTTGCCGTGCACCCGGGATGTCAGGTCGCGCAGGGCAGTTACCAGTCCGAATTCCAGCAATGCACTGGGCTGCATGTTTCGGGCAATATGCCTGGTTTCAGAGACCGTATCATCCAGTAATTTCCGAATTTTGACCCAGTCATCATCTTTGGACAATGCCGGTTTTTTGGCATTAATGGTTTCCATCTGAATTTTTACCGCTGCCAATAATCCTCCCACACTATCATGTAAATCCTGTGGCACACGTTGTCGTTCACTTTCTTGTCCGGCCAACATGCTTTGCATTGTTTCGATTTTCAGGGTGTTTTCCAGCTCCCGAATTTTTTGCTGGTTGATTTCTTCCCGTTGTTCCGCCACAATCTTATTCATCCGGATTCGGTTTTTGTAATCACGAACAACTGCAATCATGGCCACAATCAGGGCTGCAATGGCAGCAGCCATTGTGAGAAGACCAATTCTTTGTTGTTTGGACTGTTCTTCCACAGCGCTTTTTTCTTTTTCCAACTGGGCTATTTCTTTCCTTTTTTCTCTTGTGTCGAACTGTAATGCCAGTCGGTGAAGGGCGGCTTCCCTTTCCAGGGCAATCAGGGTGTCGCCAATTTCCGAGGTGCGTGTTGCATAATACAAGGCCAGTTCAAGGCTGTCGAGCGCTGTATAAGCAGAGGAAAGTTGCCGACAGATGTCCCGGCGCAGGGAAACATTGGTTCGGGGGGCAGATTTTTCCGCTTTTTTCAGGAAAAACAAGGCCATGTTGTAATCCCGGTCCAGAATGCTGTATTTGCCAACGGAATATTGGCCCCAGGTAATAAAATCCGGACGTTTGATTTGTTCGGCCAACCGGAGGGCATTAGAAGCTTCATACCGGGCAATGGCATATTTCCCCATCTGGCCATTGTGTTCCACCTCATATTTGGCTACCAGGATGTCCAGCACTGTATCTTTTAGCGCCTGATTTTCTTTGGTAAAGGCTCTGCGTAATGCCAGTGATTTTTGGACGTCACCTTTATCGGAGTAAATGCGACTCAGGCGGGCGAGTAAATGCGTTTTCAGGTAGAGGTTCTCTGTTCTTTCGGAAAACGCCAGTGCCTCCTGCTGCATTTTAATGGCTTCGTCGCGCAAGCCTCTGGCGGCCATACGATCAGCCAGATCGGCCCGGGAGCGATGGTATGCCAGAGAGTCGCCGGATTTACCAAAACGCTCTACACTGCGTGCCAGGTACTGAAATGCGGAGTCGGAAATACCTGTTTGTTCCTCATCGTAATAGGCCCATTGGTACCAGGCCAGGGCTTGTTTACGCAAGTCTTTTTGGCTGATCCCTTCGGTCAACATAGCCTTGATTTGATCAAAGTTGAGACGTTGATCAAACTCCGGCTGCGCTTGTGCCAGCAAGGGAAGGAAAAGTAGCAGGGCAAACAGGGTTTGTTTCATCTTTTTACCACTAAGTCACTAAGGGGTTCTCACCGCAAAGTACGCAAAAAGCGCTAAAAATTAAACTATTGCGCAAAGGGGTGGATTCTCACCGCGAAGAACCCAAAGTGCGATATAGATCACAAAGGCACTAAGGACACAAAGGGTGGCCATGAAAATTGAAACTCCTTAAATATGGCTGAAGTTTTAGGCTTTCTCCCGGAATTTGCTCACATATACCATGCCACCAATACTTACAAGGAATAAACCTATGGAAATGATTTCTGCCTGTGTGAGTTGAAAACCAAATACGTCGTGTACCACGTTTACCCGGATTTTTTCAATTATAAACCGCTCCACAGCAATCAGGCTGAGGTAAATGAAAAACATCATGCCTACGGTTTTGATGCGGCTGCGCAGAGACCACAGGATCATGAAAATGAGGGTCATCATGATTACCTCATAAAATGGTGTGGGGTAAACCGGATGCATCAGTTCATTGCAATAATCAAATGAACAACCTTCTATGGGTACGCCTTCTTTTAGCACATTGTGCGGATACCGATAGGCCCACATCCAGTCGGGCAGAAATGACATCCAATCAGGCTTTGGTGCAAGGTTGTCGATACCCCAGTCACCGTCGCCGGAAAGTTGGCAGCCGATTCGACCGAAGCCATAGCCGGCGGTGAGGGATGGCGCCACGGCATCGGCGGTGGGCCAGAAAGGGATTTTGTGGCGCCACATATACCACACTACCATTACGAAACCCATCACGAGTCCGCCAAAAAATGCCAGGCCACCGCCGGAGGTTAGAGAACCGATTGGGTCTTGCAGAAAGGCCTCCCAGTTGTCGAACAGGTCAAACAACTTAGCGCCAAGAATACCGCCAATGGCAGCCATAACGGTCATTTCGCTGAGTCGGTCATGCGGATACAGTTTGCGTTCCACCACTTTGGGTTCCGCCATTTTGCGGCGTTGGCCATCCCACCAGGTGAAACCAGCCAGAGCGGCAGCACCCAGGATACCACCTAACCAATGCATTTTGCCGGAAAGAATAACGGAAGCCGGATCATGCCGGAATTCGGCGTAATGGAGATATGCGTACAGCCCTTTCCCGAATATAAGCAACCCTGCTATAGCATTCGACAGGATTTCGCCCATTGTTGCAGGTAGCCCTTCAGTAAATTTTACCACATCAGGCACATAAAAGCCTTCTTTGGCTTTGCGGCGCAATTCGATGTTGAACACCAGCGCACTCACCAAAAACGAAAGCGCCAGTACAAAACCGAAGGTTTTAAAAATAGACAGCCAGTTGTCTGGCGAAGTGCCAATCAGGTCGTGGAAAAGATAGGAAAGGTCTGGGTACATATAGAGTGTTTGGGTGTTTTGGTGTTTGATTTTACCACTAAGGCACAGAGGGCACTAAGGTGTTCAAGGGTTTAAATCCCTGGATTGCCTTAGTGCCCTATTATTAGCAGTATTATTGCATTTATTACACTTCTGATCAAAAATGTCTGGTATTCCTTAGTGCGCTTAGTGCCTTAGTGGTAAACCAAAACACTAAAACACCAAAGCACTAAAACACCAGATACTATTTTTTCTTGCCTTTGGCAGCCTTAGTTTCTGTTGGGATAGACGACATTTTTCCGGCTACAGAGTCCTGTACGTATTGACCCCAGGTGAGGTTGTTGCCGCCTTCTTTATGGGCAAGCGCTTTTTCGATGGCCATATTGGCGGCGGTTTCTACTACCCATTCAAAGTTTTCTTCTCCAACGGAATTCACATCGGCGTCTGGCGCAGGATTGCAGAAGTCGATGGCGTAAGGAATGCCGTCGCGGATGGCAAATTCCACGGTGTTGAAATCGTAGCCGAGGTACTCGTTGATGCGCAATACCAGGTCGTGCATCTGTTGGCGGAGTTCTTTGCTCACTTTATGGTCGGCCACATAACGCAGGTGGTGTGGGTTGCGTGGCTCATAATCCATGATACGTACATATTTACCCCCCAGGCAATAGCAGCGGAAGTAGGCATCGAAATCGATGGCTTCCTGAAGCAGCATCACCAGGGTATTGGTTTCGTTGTAATCGCGGAAAAATTCATCGAAATTTTCCACTTTGTACACGTTTTTCCAACCACCACCTGCGTGAGGCTTCATGAATAACGGGAAACCACCCAGATAGTCGATCATTTTCTCCCAGTCCAGTGGGTATTTCATATTGCGGAAACTTTGCCCGGAAGTATCCGGTGGCATTTCCTTGGAAGGCAACAAGATGGTGCGAGGCACTGGTACGCCAATTTTGGTACTCAGGCAATTGTTGAAAAACTTCTCATCGGCGCTCCACCAGAAAGGGTTGTTTAGAACAGCTGTTCCATTCAATGCGGCATTTTTCAAATACGCGCGATAAAATGGCACATCCTGACTAATCCGGTCAATCATGACGGCATATGGGGTTGGATTGCCCTGCATCAACTCATCCACATGGGTGGGCTCAGCTACTACCCCTTTCACGTTTTTGGCATTGACGCGGGCCACAAAGGCCTCAGGAAAAGAGCTTTCTTTTCCGTGGAGAATTCCGATTTTTTTCATGAATGTTGTTCGTTGATTTTTGAAATGCTGACGATTGGTTTTTGGCTTGCATCACCAAAAAGCGGCAATTTATGCCATTTTATCAGGCGATAAAGCACTGGGCGTAAAACTAAGTAACTTTTTGAATATTGGACGGAATACGGTGGACGGTAGACGGCTTACGGTGGACGGTGACGTTGCTCCAGTCATTAACTCTTTTCATATAATCAAAAACGAATTTCAGGAGCAACGTCACCGTCATACCGTCCACCGTCCACCGTAGGCCGTCCACCGTCTACCCCAGCAGCTGCTCGGTATGATTTTCCGTATTAACCTTATCAATAATGCGTTCAATTTTGCCTTCGCCGTCGATGATAAAGGTGGTACGCAAAATGCCCATATAAGCCCGACCCATAAATTTTTTCTCGCCCCAAACGCCGTATGACTCCGCTACTTTATGGTCTTCATCGGCCAAAAGATTGAAAGGGAGGTTGTACTTATCCTGAAATTTCACGTGTTTTTTCACAGAATCCGGACTAACGCCCAGAATTTCATATCCCTGGGATTGAAACCTTGGATAGCCATCGCGCAGACTGCAGGACTCCGCTGTGCAGCCGGGCGTATCGTCTTTTGGATAAAAATAAAGAACCAGTTTCTTGCCTTTGTAATCAGCCAGGCTAACGGTTTGGCCCTTTTCGTTCAGGGCGGAAAAAGCAGGGGCGAG
>JAEUUS010000131.1 GCA_016787545.1 Saprospiraceae bacterium | reverse complement strand
ACAATCGTCCCATACCATCTGGCTGTCTCTTGTCATACCAGATAGATACATTTGGTTGCCGGGAATGTCCCGTTAATAGTTCGTTTCGGTGAAGCTGTTCAGTCGAGTAGGGCGACAAAGATTGAACATCTTAGCGACCTGTACAAATAGATTGGAAGATTTTTATCGAAATTTTTTTCTCCATTTCAAAACGAATTGAAAACGAACGATTTGTGCATTTTCGGGAATTTAAGCCTGAATGTATCCGATGCTGCAAAATGGATTTTTTAGCAAAAAACAAAATTTTAGTTCGCAACAACGTATTTTCAAAAAACAAAAACGCAAAAAATCGCCCCCATTAATACATTCTTAAAATTTTCCAATTTTCTATTACATTATGTTTGAAACAATTTTAACCGGCTAAACTGCAAGGTAAAAGCCCTTGTAATTCAGCAGTTACAGTAAAATTAATCCCCGTTAAAATACAAACTGTTTTGCAAATTATATGATTTGCAAAACAGTTTCAAAATCCTCATTCGTTAGCTAAAAAAAATGCTAAAAAGCACGTATTAATAATGTTACAAACTGCCAGTCACAGACAACTCGTACATTATCAAGCATTTGCCTAAAACAACTTCCCGGCTTCTGTCCGAACAGCCATAATTGCCGTTTGCAAAGGAGTAATTGGTTGCTCATCCAGCACTTTCAACAAGGCTTCCGCCAGCGCTTCTGAATCAGCATTCGGATCAAGATCCTGGGCGGTCATCGTTACCATACCCAGTGTATTGTTTTTAGCCATTCGAATGATTTGCCACAAGGTATCCGACACATATAATTGTTGCGACACGTTGTGTTCAAATTCCTGATTTATGGCCATTAATAAAACGCCGCGCAACTCCCTGACTTTCATCCCCGGCATTCGGACACGCAACATGGTATTGGCAACATCCGCACGGTCGCATAGCAACATCAAGCGCTCATAAGCGGATAATCTAACAGGCAATGTCACCTTCTGCGCTTCATTTCGCAACAAGGCATGATCAATTCTTTGACGTTCATCCAACAGCATCTTTAGCAGGTAGTAAGCTGTAGCTCCAACCACTACTGCCGGGATGGTCAATTTCAACAACTCCAAGAAAAACTCCATGATTTGTGAGGGTAAGAAAAAGTGAATGTGGTATTGGGGCGCAAAGGTATAAAGGCTGCCTAAACATTTTTTATTCCTTGCTGTTTAACAATTTGTACTTTTGCCGCATAAAATGGCATCTAATTTCATGGGAACAATAACTGAGACAAATACATCTACTGCACCACTGAGCCTCACCCAGGGGGCTATTGAGCAACTGAATCTCATTCGACAGCAGGAAAACATTCCAGCCGACTACTTTTTGCGGGTTGGGGTAAAAGGTGGTGGGTGCTCCGGATTTTCGTATGTGCTTGGGTTTGACAAGGCGCAGGAAAATGACGACATTTTCGACATTAGCGGCATTCAGGTAGTTATGAATAAGGCTCATGCCATCTATCTGCTTGGCATGGAGGTTGATTTCCATAATGGTCTGGATAATCGTGGTTTTACCTTCGATAACCCCAACGCTACAAGCACCTGTGGATGCGGGACTTCTTTTTCTGCCTGATTACCGGGCAACTGGTCAATTCACCACCGTGACAGTGCCTTGAAAGCGCTTTAGTTTCCCGTCTACAAATTCAACCATAACAAGGTAGGGATATACGCCAGGATGCACAAAGCGCCCATCCCATCGTCCGTTCCATCCTAATCCGGGTGCATTTGGCGGAAAATTATTCCGCTCAAAAACTAATCCTCCTCCCCGACTATAAATTTGCATGGAGGCGATCTGTTTTACGCCCTCACCGGCAAACAGTGTGAAATAACCATTATCCCCGGAATTTCCGGTATTGATCGCGTTAGGGAAATACAAAGGAGTGGAACCGGTTTCTACTGTTAGAATATCTGAATCAACACAACCGTTTTGATCTGTCACCTGTACGGATATTTGGGTGGTTTCAAAGATGCTTAACCAATGGCGTAAAGTATCCTGTTTGATGAATAGCTCTTCCGGGCTCCAGGTTATTGTTTGTAAAAACTCCCTTTCCGCACTCGTTATTGCCCTTATACCGAATGGCTCCCCGGCCGAAATTTGGTCCTTTGATAATTCCAGTTTTACAGACAATGCTGCCGGCTCCTTTATGGTAATCTTCCATTCTTTAATTTCTCCACTGCCATCACGCACTGAAAGCGTGTAATTACCGGCCCATAAGCGATCAAAAGTGGGGTTGGTGGTAAAACTTTCTCCATCCAAAGAGTAATAATAGGGCTCAAGTCCTCCATAAACGTCGTCTACATGAATTACGCCGTTTCGCATGCCAAAACATTGAACAGGTGTTATGAGCGTGCGCACACTGTCTACTCCATTACAAATACCAGTCGCAGCTGTGCAGAGAAGAATTAGGGGAAGTAAAAGGGGAGTGAAATACTTATTCATGGAATGAGAGAAAATACAGATTAAAACATCCGCTGCCCGCAAGAACAGTGGCAAGACAAATTCGCTGCCCGAAGATAATTTTTTTTCCAAAAATCAAGGGCAAATGCCTACATTTAGGCAACAGAGTCTTGACATGACAAACAACTTGCCAAAATGTAAAATATTGCCCCTAACTCACTTTCTGTTCTGGAGCATTCTTGCTACTGTGTGGATGTTGGGGGGATGTGCCTGCTGTGACAATAATGCTTTGTACCAGATTCCCCCCCAGCTTAATTCCGGACGAATTGGTATAAATACTGGCTATCATCCACCTGATTGGACGGATAAACAGCAAGCAAATTTGTCCAGAAAATATGGCTTCCATACGCTTCGAACCGGTCTTTTTCACCATGTGTTAAATCAATGGGGATATGAAGGCAAAAAAGAGGCCCTCCAATATTTTAAACAACTTGGTTTTGTTGATATCGTTGGAATTATTGGCTACCCGGCGCCGGAATCACAAGATTCTACAAAAAGCTGTAGCGGTCAAGTTTCAACCGTTTTTAAAGGCTTGTATTTGCCTATTTGGGAGCAACATTCAAATGAGACGCTAATCAACCAGGAAAACACATTTGCTGCATATGTTTGGGAAGTTGCGAATTCCTTTAAAGGGCTTGTTAGTATTTATGAAGTCTGGAATGAGCCTGATGCCGGCAATGGCGGATTGCCGAAAGGATTGCCCGGGAATTGGTGGGATGCGCCTCCCCCACCCTGTCAAACCGGGTTAAATGCCTCCGTCTTTACTTATGTCAGAATGCTTCGCATCACCTATGAGGTACTTAAAAAAGTAGACCCAAATGCATTGGTTGCCACAGGTGGTTTAGGTTGGCCCGCATACCTTGATGCTATTTGTCGGTACACTGACCAGCCCCTAACAGGCAAAATCAGTTCAGATTCTTTTCCCTTAACCGGAGGGGCATATTTTGACTGTGTAAGTTTTCATGCCTATCCACATCTGTTTACCAAGCCAATAAGTGGTAGTAAGAACAAGGATGCAGCCTCCTCGCTCTACTCTAATGCCGCATTGGAGGGTTTATGGGGCTTGAAAAACCAATTAAATCAGGTGCTGCTAAACCATGGATTTGATGGTATAAAGTACCCCGAAAAAAGGTGGATTTGTACTGAATTTAATCTACCAAGGGAGCCATCCAAATCCTGGTCGGGCGATGAGTCAACACAATTGGATTTCGTCGTAAAAGCGCTTGCTTCTGCGCCAGCCAATAAAGTAAATCAGATGCACCTGTATGCCTTGAGCGATGGCAGAAATCAACACCCTGCTACTCCGGAATTTGACGCAATGGGAATGTTTGAGGCACTGGATACTACTCGTTTAAGTAAGCCCAAGCCTCATGCTATTGCCTTGGCAATCAAACACTTTGAAGAACTTTTAAACGGTTATGCATTTGATCCGGATCCAAAAGCCCAACCTGAATTACCCTCCTGGCTGGAGGGGTCAATTTTCAAAGACAAAGCCGGTAAAGAAGCAATTGTCCTTTGGTTAAAAAACCCTACTGAATCTGAAACTCCCCTTTTCTATATGCCGCAACAATGGGCCTCTCAGCGCTGGACACTTTACCCAATCGGGTCTGCTCATTACAGAAGTCCCGATCTCATTAAAGATGGCGTGATCCCAATGCCTCCATATCCGATTTTGCTTCTTTCCCATCCATCCTGGTGACAAATACGACTTAGTCATGAAGAAACTTTTTACGATCACTTTTTTTCTGATCCTTTTCATCAGTTTTTCAAACTCCGGTTCTGCTCAGTCACTCCGCCATTTTGACATTTCATACTCCCCTACCCTGATGTTCATACATGGAAGTGCAAAAAGGAGCAAAAATCACCAATGGGGACATCAGGTGGCTGCCGGGTTAAGTTGGTCTAAAAGCGACAGATTTTCAGTTCAGGCCGGACTCGGATATTCGTTCCTGCAAGCACAATATTATTATAAAATTGATTTTACCGGAGAAGTGTTGGAGTCCTGGTATCGTCATCAGGATTTGATCATACCGCTCCACCTGAAATACGCATTTTCCACCAAACCGAATCGTGGATATGTGGTATTAGGGCTTATGCCCAGTTTCAAACTTAATAGAAAACTAATAGAAACCAGAACCTCCGGCTCTTTTTCCTGGACTAAGGATGCTACGAGAGAACAGTATTACGACCTGTTTGACATCCCATTGTCCATTGGCGCAGGCTACAGCCTTTCCTATAAAAATGTTGGACATTTTTACCTTCAACCCAGCTACAGGACCAACATTGCCACCCAATTTTATTACTTATTAAGATACTTGTTTGGGCGCCGGAATGACACAAATGACAGTCCTCCAGTCTGGAGTAGTTACGGTATTACAGCCGGATTCGCGTGGTAAAACAAAGCGAGCCATCCCTGATTCGGAATAGCTCGCTCCTGACTGCAGTTTTCAGGCGCCTGCTTATAGTCGTTCAATGACAATAGCAGTAGCGCCGCCGCCGCCATTACAAATAGCGGCAAGGCCATATTTCCCATCTCGTTGATGCAGGACATTATTCAAGGTTGTTACAATTCTTGCTCCGGATGCGCCCAACGGATGCCCCAGGGACACCGCCCCACCTAAAACATTGGTTTGGTTATGCGAAATGCCCATCACTTGCTCAAAAGCCATGGTAACCACCGCAAAAGCTTCATTAACTTCAAAAAAATCAATGTCGCTGGCACTTAAACCTGCCATTTTTAGCGCTTTTGGAGCGGCAATAGTAGGTGTAGTGGTGAACCACTCCGGCTCTTGTTCTGCATCTGCAAACCCACGAATCTTGGCTATCGGCTTGAGTCCAAATTTTTTCACTGCAGCTTCACTCGCCAGAATCAAGGCAGCCGCACCATCGTTAATGGTGCTTGCGTTTGCAGCTGTTACGGTACCATCCGGAGTAAATGCCGGACGCAACCCTGGGATTTTGTCGAACATTACTTTTTTGAACTCTTCGTCTTCCAGAATTTGAATCGGATCGGCTTTTTTCTGCGGAATGGATACCGGAACAATTTCAGCTTTAAATGCTCCAGACTCAGTGGAAGCGGCTGATCTTTTGTAAGATTCAATAGCGAATGCATCCTGTGCTTCCCTACTTATGCCATACTTGGTTGCTGTAGCATCCGCACAAACGCCCATGGCTTTTTGATTGTACACATCTGTCAAACCGTCTTTGGCTAAACCATCCACGATTTCTCCATTTCCGTATTTATATCCCCAACGTGCGTTTGGAATATAGTAAGGTATTTGTGACATGTTTTCCATCCCACCGGCTACCACTATGTCATTCATGCCCAGCATGATACTTTGGGCGCCAAGGGTGATGCATTTCATACCTGAGGCGCATACCTTATTGACAGTAGTACAGGGAACATGATCCGGAATGCCGGAAAAACGGGCAGCCTGACGCGCCGGAGCCTGACCAAGGTTGGCACTAACAACATTGCCCATCAGCACTTCATTAACCTGATCCGGAGAGACCCCAGCTTTTTCAAGCGCCCCTTTTATGGCGGCAGCGCCTAACTGGGTTGCGGAAACGCCCGCCAAACTTCCGCCAAAACTTCCAATAGGTGTTCTAACGGCAGAAACAATAAAAACTTCTTGCATATGTTTAGAATTGATTAGGCATTTGAAAAAGCATCATGCACCCAAATCAGTGCATTTTGGAGCGTTTGGCCATCCATGTTTGCAATATTGGCACAAAACCCTGTTGAATATCTGCCTCCACAAAATCGATCTTAAATTGCAGGCACTTCATCCGAAGTTGTTCCTTGAATAACCCTACCTGCTTGGTATAGTACTCCTTCACCTGATTAGGCTGCAATCGAACTTCCTCCCCATTTTCCATATCAATAAAAATGTAAGGTCGATTTTCAAATTCAAAATCTAACTCCTTGCTTTTATCTGTAACATGGAAAAGTATTACTTCATGTTTTGCATGGCGAAGGTGTCGTAAAGCCGAAAAAACCTCCTCCGCTTTATCCGGATGCTCCATCACATCCGTAAATACCACTACCATTGATCTTCGGTGAATGGATTCTGCCACCTGGTGCAAACTGGCGGCCAGATCTGTTTTTTTATTCAATTGCGGATTTTCAATCAGTTCGGTTAATTTGTTTAGAAGTAACCGATAATGGACTGTGCTCGATTTGGCATTAGTGGCAAACCTCAGGTCATCGTCAAATAGAGTCAGCCCAAATGCATCCCGTTGTCGTTTGAGGGCATTCATCAAAACCGCAGCCGCCTGAGCAGAAAAACACAATTTATTGCTGTACTTATGCTTTTGCGGATTTTTTTCATCCCAGGGATAGTACATAGTAGAAGAAGCATCAATGACGATCTGACATCTCAGATTTGTTTCTTCTTCATATCGTTTGGTGAAAAGTTTATCTGTTCGTCCAAATACTTTCCAGTCCATATTCCGGGTACTTTCTCCCGGATTATACAGGCGGTGTTCAGCAAACTCCACGGAAAAACCATGAAAAGGACTCCTGTGCAAGCCAACAATAAAACCTTCCACTACCTGTTGGGCGAGCAATTCCAAATTGCTTCCCAACGCTCTGATATCCTGGTTTTCAAGAATTTGAGACATATCTTTTTAGTTTGGCGTTGCTACCCGGAAATGGCAGCTTTTGCCGTGCAAAGGTAGATCAATTCAAACACTTTGAGGTGGTTCATGGTTTACCATACAACCAATAATCGTTGGATTTGGTAGAACAATAAGTTAACCTGGCTGGAATGGCCTGGCTTAGCTACTTTTGCCGACTAAAACAAGTAGAACTTACGCATGAAAAACAAGGGAATATTATTGCTTGCGGGCTACCTTTTGCTCACTTTTGGCGTTACCTCCATTGTAATGGAACTCGTGGGCACACATTGGTATTTTTTGGGCTGGCTGGAAAAACTGGGCGGTCTTGGGGCATTCGTAGTCAAATTGCTCATGGTTATAGTGGGTATCATTACCATTGTATTTGCCCGAACCGACTGGGAAAAGGAAAAGCGTAACGAAGAAATGTAATGCTGATACCTCAATTACCTATGAAAAAAGCCCTACAATTAAGTCTCCTGGCTCTGTTGTGCTTCTCCTATCCACTTGCCGGGCAGCAGGACTCCCTGGACCGGCAACCATCAAACAAAATGGTGGACATCCAAGTCAAGCCTGAGTTTCCAGGTGGTGAACTCGCCCTGATGCAATTCCTGTCCGACAATATGCAGTATCCATTGTTGGCCAAAGAAAACCTGATTCAAGGCACAGTAGTAGTATCCTTCATTATTGATCAACAGGGCATGGTGCAGGAGCCTGTTGTACTGAAAGATATTGGCGGAGGATGCGGAGCAGAGGCCATCAGGGTTATCCAGTCAATGCCAACATGGAAGCCCGGACAAGCAAACGGTCATGCGGTAAAAGTGAAATACACCCTTCCCATGCACTTTCGTTTAACTGGAAAGTCCGGCGATTCTTTCGAAGTTCATGCCCTAAGTGAAATGCCGCCCCGTTACTCCGAGGCGCAAACCTGGGAATTAGTGCGCAACGCCGCCGAAAAATCCAGAGTTTCCGGCCCGATTAAAAAGGAAGCGCCCTTTAGTGTGGCTGGAAAGGAAGACAGGCAATTTCTCAAAACATTAGAATTGGAATTTGCAACCAAATTGAGAAAAAAGGATCAGGATGCATTTATCAGCCTGAAAACCGTATCCAAATACTTTTACGAGGCTCAATTTGCCCCGGAATTTTATACAGCCATCAATTTTTCCGGAAAGTTCGCCCGAATCATGACACCCCGGCAGGATTTTGATCTGGCTGGTGAAGGCCTGGGAATTATCCTTTCACTTAAAGTGCCAAAAGGGGTTAAAGTGATTTTGTACACTAAAAAGAAGTTTAAAGGACAAAAACTTGAAATTGATGCATCGGAAGCTCCTTTAGAAATTAAAAATCTTGGTGGCGACCTGAGCAATATACCTGGTATCCGCAATGAAAACCCTGCCTATCCCTGGAACTACAACACACAATCCGTTCAAATCATTCTCCCCACTACATACCCGCCCAAATAGTAAACATGCCTAAATGCACAACCGAGATTTGCCACACATCAGACAAATCCCGGTTGTGTAAACAGCCGCTTACTTGACCTCTGGGAAGGTGAATCCTTTTGCTTTAGCCTGTTCTACTACTGCACTAATCAGTACATTATCAAGTGTTTCAGAAGAACCAGACTGTTTTTTTGTTTCTTCTGCAATGAACAAGGTCATTTTCTTTTCCAGTTCAGCAAGCTCATTTTTAATGGCCTGCCGCTCCTTGCTCAGGCGTTCAATTTCCTGTTTTATTTCCGGCTTTTTTTTGCCTTTAAATTCGGCAGGGAGTTCAGATTCCTCCAATTTATCAATGAAATCTCTATCCGAATTGGCGGCATCCACGATATCCCAATCTTCGTTGCGGTAAGATGCCTTGGACTTCGCAGTGGCCCTTTGGGCAAAATTGGAAGATCCATATTGGGAGGCGTTGGCATCCTGTGCGGTTTGTCGCATTTTTTTGGATTCCCCCTCCTTTCCGTAACCGAAATAAGTTTTGTTCAGCTTTTCGTTCAACTCCATCACTTTGCCATCGTATGGGGTATTGATATGCACCACTTTTTTGTCGGTATCAATAATCATATACTTGCCCTTACCCAAATCTGCGCCAGCTTTCCAATGGGTTTCTACCCCAGTTTCGTAGTCTCCACAATGGATGGTGTTTACGATTATTCCGCGATCAGCTGCAGTACCACAACTGGTTTTGAAGTTCACGCTTCCCTGATCAAAGGGTTCATTACCAGCAATGACAATGATTCGAAGGTCCTGGTCATTGCTGGACCATGGAATTTCTTCCAGTGAGGTTTTAATTACCCAACCACAGTATTCACTACCACCATTGGTACTTAACTGGAATAATTTTTCAGAAAGACCGTCCAGATCGGTGTTTAATGGATGAACTTGTCTGATATGACCGTTGGAAGTATCAAGACCATCATTTCCATACTCATATAGCGCAATTTCAAGCAAGATGCCTTCATTCTGTCGTTGCGCATCTGCCAGTCGGTTAACCATTTTCCAAAGTTGGGCCTTGGCTTGATCAATCAATCCGTCCATGCTATTGCTGGTATCCAACAACAATGCCACTTGAATTTTTGACCGATTATTCTGGATGTTTGGATCCTTGAGGGCTACGGCTTTAACTATTCCTGGGGTAGCTGGAATTTCAGGCGAAGGTTTACAGGAATAGGTAACAGGAAGAAACAGGAAAGAAAAAAGAAGTAACTTTTGCATGGTAAAATAGGTTTGGTGATTGGTATGTACCATGCAGGATGCCGCTGGAAGAACTATTACATAAGTCTCAATTTTTTTGCTCCTTTTTTTTACGGTATGGGCAATGCCTGCAACCGCTGCCACAGCATTGACCGCGCTTTAGAAGGTAGTGTTCAGTAAAAACCCAGTATCCTTTCTCAATATAGTAATCCACGCCCTCTGCCAGGGGCTCCAATACGGGTGTTACGGCATTCTTTTTAGTCATAATACGAACAGGGAACAAGAGGAACAACCATTAGATCAAAAAGTTGATGCTTGTCTCATCTCCACTATTTCATAAAGTCTGCAACCTTTTATCCTAAAACAACATGAGCCACCCCTATTATTAGGAATGACTCATGTTTGATCGTTAAGCGATCTATAAAATGGATATACCTTGAAACGTCTATCGCAAAACGCTCATTTTGCGGACATTACGACCGCCTTCTCCTTCCAATGAAACCAAATACAAGCCATTGGCAAGGTGATTGATATCCAGCGTAAAGGTATTTTCACCCTGGTTAAAGTTTACATTTTGCAGGAAGGAAACCGTTTTGCCAGCGGTGTCTGTAACCCGGATGGCGGCTGCAAATGATTCGTCGGCGTTAACCAACAAACTAACCTGCGCATCATTTGCCGGATTTGGTGCGATTTGCCAGCCGTTTAAGCCTTCAATTTCAAAGGTAGCCAAAGTGCTGGTGGCCGGAGTTTTGAAGTTTCTGGAACGGAAAGCGGCACAACCTACCAAATGGTTGAACGGTTTTACACGCCAGTAATAAGTCTTGGTTGGCGACAGATTAGTCACCAGTTTACTGGTTCCGGTTTCAATAAAAGTTTGGGCGAATTGTGTGCCAAACGTGGAGACGATATCAATATCCACCAGGTAGTGCGTAGCGCCGGCAACAGGTTGCCACTCCAGCAACACCTCATTATAATATGGTACCGTTCCAGCATGAGCAGGACTTACCAGCAAATCGGTTGGTGTGGTAATGCTGGTTGCCACCGGGCTGAAGCTATTATCCAGATAATTGCGTGCTGTACTGCTCAGATCAGCATTCATAATATCGATCTGATCCTGGGTAAACACATAAGAGCTACAGCTCAAAAAGTAGCTCATGTAGTTGTTCTCCTGTGGGTCAACCAGCGTACCCAGCGGATCTTTTGCTCCACCTGTGTAGTTGCTACAAGAGCTGGAGATGAATCCAAAGTTGTAATCTGGCGGAGTGTCGCAGATTTCATCGGCAGCAGAGGTACAATTGGTGCCGTTTTGGCGTTCGGTGGTTATCCCGTTGCCTAATGGTGCATTTACAGGAGCAATCGGCCAGGTAGAATTGGATGGATCAAATGGATCGTTTTCATAACCAAAGAAGGTATGCGGCAACGTAAAGAGGTGTCCCATTTCGTGCGGCAAGGTGCTATTGGGCTGCGATCCGTCAATTTCAGTCTTGCGACTTACAATCCAGTCTTGCGGGATATTGTAATAAGCCAGCGTAGTGCCTGGTTGGTTATTCCCAGACACAGGCGTTTCTACCACGAAAACGTTGATGGCATTGTTGTGTCGACGGAGGTTCATCAACAAAGTATTTGACTGGTTTTCAAATACATTGTTGTTATTGATGGACTTGTTGAACAAGCCATAAGTTGGATGTTCGCTCAGGTAAAATTGAATGCCAACTGGTTCATAGGCCGCATTAAGGGCGCATAATTGTTCCAGGATGCGAATTTCTTTGTGTTTGCCGTTGCCATCTGCATCACCTACCAGGTGAAAGTGAATGGGAACGTATCTGATTTCGCTGCGATCGGAAGCGGCCGCGCGCATGGCTTCCATTACTATTTTGTTCTCCCGAAGCCGTGGGATGAGATCAAGTTGGTCTTCGGCATTGCCGCAGACATGAGGCGTCACCTGGCTGAATGCGGAAAAGCAGGCCAATGAAGCAAAAAGGAAAAATAATAGCCCTTTTTTCATGGAAGTAAAGTTAGAAATTGTGTGAGTGGGAAAAAACCTCAGTCTAAAGACAATAAAACTTGGCGTTTCCCCTAAGTGGAAGTTGCATTAAAACGCGCAAATTTAAATAATCCGTTCGTAAGACAGATGTCTGCAAGCGGCAATTCTAAAGGTTTTTGCAACCTTTGCTTTTGAAACGGGCTCCATCGGTTTACTTATTGGCCCGGACGAACCTGAACAGCTTTTTATCGAATTGCCAGATTTTTTTGCTGTTACCTTTTTAACTTTGCAATAATTCTGAAACCTTAACCCCCAAAACACTGTTTCAAGATATAATTTCGCGAAACCAATCTTTTGCTTTAATCACAGCGCGTCGCACAATTGCTGAAATCCATGATGACGATCAATCCTTTTTTCAGATGGCTTTTGTTGCTTTTGATCTGGTTCCTGCCTGGACCATCAAAAGCACAGGATACAATCCTCACTCCAGCGCCTAAAAGTATTTTTCAGGTGTTAACGGAAAAGGATGCGGCAAAGATGACTCTGGAGTGCGATTTGACAACCATTATTGAACAAAAGAAAACCAACCAGTACTTTCCAGGCACCTTGCGCACTGCAGACGGGAAAAGTTATAAAATTGAGGTAAAGCCCAGGGGTAAATTCCGCCGGAAAATCTCAGTGTTCCCTCCCTTGAAAATCAAATTTAAGAAAAAAGAGTTAGTGGCTGAAGGATTAGACACTTTGAATGAAATTAAACTAGTGTTGCCTTGTTATGAATCTGACAAGGGTAACGAGTTAATCATCAAAGAGTATTTAGCGTATCGAATGTTTGAATCCCTGACCAATGCAAGTTTAAGAGCACGTTTGATCAGACTTACTATTAGAGATACGCACGTAGAAAAGTCTAAACCACCTATGTACGCCATATTATTGGAAGACGAGGAAGAACTGGTTGCCCGGTTACATGGTGTAACAAATGAGGAATATGGCGTACCTGCCGACAGCCTGAACGCCAATCAGGCATCCTTGGCCGTCATGTTTGAATACATGATTGGAAATACGGACTGGGAAATTGCTATGCAAAGGAACGTACGATTAGTGAAGGCGCCCATCTCTGGCAAATCACTTGTAGTTCCCTATGATTTTGATTTTTCCGGCCTTGTCGGCGCACCGTACGCTACCCCAAGTTCTGAAACCGGGCTAAAAACGGTCAAAGATCGTTTTTTGATGAGTAGTGGATTGAAAACAGAGCACCTTCGCAGGGCTCTTAACACCTTGAAAGCCAATCGACAAACGCTGCTTAACTGGTGTAAATCCAAGCATTTGAGTTACGAGGTTTCAGAGGAGATGAGCCAATACCTGCGCAGTTTTTTTGAGAAAATTGAAGGCAAGGGCGAGATCCCTACCTTAATCAAAATGGATACAGATTAGGAAATCTTAGAAAAAATGAAATCCAGAGTATTCTAATATTCAACAAGTCGTTTTACATTTGCCCCGCGAAAGAAAAATCGCATGGAGGAGTGCCAGAGTGGTTTAATGGAGCGGTCTTGAAAACCGTCGTACTGAAAGGTACCGGGAGTTCGAATCTCTCCTCCTCCGCATAGAACGGGCGCAATAGTTTGGCAATCAAACTGTTGCGCTTTTTGTTTACTTAGCCACTGTATGATACTTGCCTTAGACATCGGAAATACCCGCTGGAAAATGGGGTTGTTTGATGGAAGGACACTGGTCTTTCAGCAAGTCGTGACTGATTGGCAAACAGAACAGTTAATTGCATTCGGCAACCAACATGGTGTAAAAAGCATCATTTATGCAACTGTATCTTCGTTACCAATTGACTTTCATGCCAAACTTGAAGGAGTTTTTTCAACAGTAGCTTTGTCGCATCAAACACCTTTGCCATTTGACAATCAATATACTACTCCGGAGACTTTGGGGAAGGATCGGCTGGCAGCGATTGCAGGCGCTCAGGCGTTATATCCGCAACAAAACTGCATGGTACTTGATTGTGGCACCTGCATCAAATACGATTTGATAACAGATTCAGGGGTGTATAAAGGTGGAAACATTGCTCCAGGTTTGCAGATGCGTTCGAAAGCCATGCACGTGTTTACAGCCCGATTACCTGAAGTAGATCTACAGTGGCCAAATTATTTTATTGGCAGTAATACGGAAACTGCGCTGCAGAACGGCGCTTTTCTTGGTTCATTGTTGGAAATCAACGGCTTCATAAACCTGTTTAAATCAACTTTCAATCCATTGTTTTTGGTTGTAACAGGCGGAGATGCCTCCTTTTTGTTCCAACATATTGAGTATCCGGAAAAAGTTCATGAACCAAATTTGACGCTTCTCGGATTAAACCATATTTTAACCTTCAATCGGCAGATCTTATGATACCGCCGTTGGCAACCTACATCAAGAATATTTCACTCGAATGAGATCTAACCTCCTGTTTTTATTTCTTTTGGCAAGCCTGGGCCTGTATGCACAACCCAAGTTCAATTCACCATATTCCAGATATGGTGTCGGCGATATCGTTCAACCATATTTTGCAAATCAGGCGGGCTGGGGTGGCCAAACAGCTGCATTCCATGACCCTTACCACCTAAACCCGTCGAATCCGGCTTCATATGCTTATTTAAGGGCTACCGCCTTGGAAACCGGCATGTACTCCAAATTCAGTCAGTATCGTGCTGGTGAGGTAACCCAAAATGAATGGAGTGGCAATCTCTCTCATCTGGCCATCGGATTCACACTAAAAAGCCCGATTAATGAAGTGCTGGACCGGGAAAAATCGCCATGGAATTTCGCCATGGGTGTAGGGCTTACGCCGTACTCCAGGGTTGGTTACAACATTCTGACCAGAGACACGCTGCCCAATCTGGATGATATTCAAAATAACTTTCAAGGCAGTGGAGGCCTGTACCGTATAGCCTGGACAGGGGCAGCAAAACACAAAAATACTGCCATTGGCGCCAATTTAGGTTGGCTGTTCGGAAAAACGATATACACCTCAACTTCGGTTTTTACCGATACCTCCGACATTAAATTACCCACTTTTCAGGATAATATCCGACAGGATATTAATGCCAATGGCTTTGTCTGGAATTTGGGGGTGCAACACGACTTTATCTTAAAACGCGCAGAGCAGGACAAGGAAATTCCAATTCAGTGGATCACAATTGGATTGACAGGGAATGGCAAGTATACTTTAAAGGCCATTGAGGATCAGTACCAGATCAGGAGTCGTGGACAGTTAACAAACGGTAATTATGCTGATGCAGACACGCTTTCTGCGTCGGTAGACCAGGAAAAAAATCTCGAGCTTCCGGCGTCCTTCAGTTTAGGAATTCAATTTGTTAAGTCAAATAAGCTGAAATTAGGCGCCCAATTTGGCCTGGAGAGTTGGTCTAACTATATAAATGAGGCTCGGCCAACCACCATGAGGAACACCTTCAACGTGTCGGCAGGTGTTGAGTATATTCCGGATTTCATCTCCTACAACAAGTTTTTGAAGCGGTGGCGCTACCGTGCAGGCGGTTATTTCCGGCAAGACCCACGAACAGTTAGTGGTAAAAATTTCAACGAAATTGGCCTCACACTGGGGGTTGGATTACCTGTTGTGCTGCCACGCCAACAAACATCTTTTGTCAATTTGGCACTTGAGTTAGGTAAAATAGGCGTTGATTCTCCCATTGAAGAAACCTATTTCCGACTCACCGCCGGATTTACCCTGAACGACAACACCTGGTTCTACAAGCGCAGGTTTGAATAAACATGATGCTTTTCAAGTGTTAACATGCACAATCCTGTAAACCTTTACCCCCCGGGTAGGGTTTACAGGATTGTGATTTTTATACATTGCTTACGGTTCATATGATGACCACAGATTTATCCGTTTTGCTTGATGATCCTCAACTGAGTGACGCGCACAAAGCAATTGTCCACAAGGTTCAACATGGAGAAAGAATACAATTTGAAGAGGGTGTTTTCCTTTATGAACACGGTTCACTTGCTTTTGTAGGAGCTTTGGCCAATCTGGTGCGTGAACGCAAGAACGGAAACCGGACCTTTTTCAATCGAAATTTCCATATCGAACCTACCAATCTCTGTGTGTATGACTGTAAATTCTGTTCTTATTCGCGTTTAATCAAACAGCGAAGCGATACAGATGCCTGGGCATTCAGCATGGAAGATATGATGAACATTGTGCGTAAGTATGATGGACAACCGGTAACTGAGGTACACATTGTTGGTGGTGTTTTACCACAATATGATTTGCCCTTTTA
This sequence comes from Saprospiraceae bacterium, assembly GCA_016787545.1. Lineage (GTDB taxonomy): Bacteria > Bacteroidota > Bacteroidia > Chitinophagales > Saprospiraceae > M3007. The sequence goes on along the minus strand of JAEUUS010000131.1, from coordinate 7,887 downwards.
TCAGGAATTTTTCCGTAAAATCAAGGATCACAGACCGGATTTACATGTAAAAGCCCTTACTCCTGTGGAGTATCATTACATTTTCAAAAAGGCCAAAGTTTCTTATGAGGAAGGAATGAAAATGATCAAAGAGGCCGGATGCGATAGTATGCCTGGAGGTGGTGCAGAGATTTTCCATCCGGAAATACGCGAAAAAATTGCGGCTGACAAATGTACCGGAGAACAATGGTTACGTATCCATGAGGTATGGCATGAGTTGGGTATGAGGTCCAACGCAACGATGCTTTATGGGCATATTGAACGATTCGAGCATCGGGTAGATCATATGGAGCAACTCCGGCAATTACAGGACAAAACCAAAGGGTTTCAGACTTTCATTCCATTAAAATTCAGAAATCAGGACAATCAAATGAGTCACATTCCGGAAACCACAGCGGTGGAAGATTTGCGGAATTATGCCATTAGCCGGATCTACCTGGATAATTTTGACCATATCAAAACCTATTGGCCAATGATTGGGCGGAATACTGCCCAGTTATCGCTTGCTTTTGGCGTTGATGATCTGGATGGTACAATCGACGATACCACCAAAATCTATTCAATGGCTGGTTCCGAAGAACAAAATCCGGTTTTAACTACTCAGCAACTCGTAGACATGATTCGCAAAGTGGGCCGGCAACCGATTGAACGGGACACCTTGTATAATGTGGTCCAGGATTTCACTGATGTAGTATTTGAAGAGGACAAATTGTTTAGGGGTTATGTGGAGCTTCCTGTCATTCAAAATTAATTACTTGTGACTTTATACATTTTAAGGCATGGACAAACAGAGCTCAACAGACTGAGCATTGTTCAGGGTAGCGGAGTTGATTCTGACCTGAATGATGTGGGTTATGCGCAGGCAAAAGCTTTTTATGAGGCTCATCAACACGTTGATTTTGACCTGATTGTAACCTCCAGACTTAAACGGACCCACCAAACGGTACAGCAGTTTATTGACCGCAATATTCCCTGGGAACAAACGGCTGATGTAAATGAAATTAGCTGGGGTATCCATGAGGGGAAACATCAAAATCCGGAGCAAAACGACCGTTATCATAAAATGATTGCAGCCTGGCGGTCAGGCGATCTGGATGCATCGATTGAGGAGGGAGAATCGGCCCGCCAACTTCAGGAGCGGATTGAACGATTCGTGGCATGGGTAAAACAGCGTCCCGAGCAAAAAATCCTGGTTGCTACACACGGGAGGGCCATCCGTTGTTTAATAACCTATTTAAAGGGTTTACCGCCAAGTGCTATGGAGGAAACAGAACATACCAATACAGGTTTGTATGTGGCTCATTTAGCAGATGAGCGCTGGGTATTTGAACTGGAAAACGACACCTCACACCTAATGAAAGTTTAGCGTTTCAGCCATGCGCCTTACTGCTGTAAGTTACCTTAACACCAAACCATTCATCTATGGGCTATTCAGGAGTGATCTTGCAGGCATTATGGATTTAAGCCTGGATATCCCTTCTGTTTGTGCGCAAAAATTGCTTTCCGGGGAGGCTGATATTGCCCTTACACCGGTTGCAATTATCCCTCAATTGCCGCAGGCTTATTTGGTATCGGATTATTGTATTGGTGCAACCGGACCTGTTAAAACAGTATGTGTGTATTCTGAGGTTCCTCTGGAAAATATTCAACAATTATACCTTGATTTCCATTCCCGCACCTCTGTGGTATTGGTTCAAATTCTATGTAAGCATTATTGGAAAATCCAGCCGGTCTTCATTCCGGCATCCGAAGGATTTGAAAATCGGATTTCCGGAAACACCGCAGCAGTGATTATTGGTGATCGTGCCATTGGTTTAGAAAACAAATATCCATTTGTCTACGACTTAGGGGAAGCCTGGACGATCTGGACCGGTTTACCCTTTGTGTTTGCAGCCTGGATCAGTACAAAACCCATAGATCCTGAATTGAGCCACAGATTCAATCAGGCCTTGCGGTTTGGATTGGATCATATTCCGGAATTATTGAAAATCATCCCTTTTAACCCGGCATTTGATACGGAAAAGTATTTCAGGGAAAACATCAGTTACGAATTGGATGATGCCAAATGGCAGGGTTTAAATCGATTTCTGGGCTATCTTGCGGGAGAAAACAATTATCATCTCTACAGGCAATCAAATCTGACATGAAAGTAACAGCATTACATGCCGGCAATTTTAAACTGGATGGTGGAGCCATGTTTGGGGTGGTACCTAAACGCATGTGGCAAAAGTTAAACCCGCCTGATGAGCAAAATATGTGCACCTGGGCGATGCGTCCGTTATTGGTGCAAACATCAGGCGGTCGGCATATTATCGTTGACACCGGATTAGGAAATAAACAAGATGAAAAGTTTCGGAGTCACTTTATGCCTCATGGAGATCAATCCCTATTCAGTTCATTATTAGCGGCCGGAATACATCGAGAAGATGTTACCGATGTTATTCTAACACATTTACATTTTGATCACTGTGGAGGCGCTTTGTGGAAAAATGAGGAAACTGGATTGACGGAACCTTCATTTCCCAATGCCCGCTACTGGGTTAATCCTCGCCATTGGGACTGGGCCATTCATCCTAATGAACGGGAACGGGCATCCTTTTTAAAGGAAAATTTTGTTCCACTTCAGGAAGCCGGATTACTGCATTTTTTACCGGACGAACAGGATGCGCTTTTTTGTGAAGGCATCAAACTGCGGCAATATAACGGGCATACAGAAGCGTTGGTTGCACCATTAATCACCCTGGAAACTGGTCAGGAGTTGCTTTATTGTGCGGATGCTATGCCATCACGCTGGCATATTGGAATGCCTTATGTGATGGCCTATGACATCCGACCTTTGATCACGCTTGAAGAGAAAGCAGTTATGCTGCGTGAGGCGCTTGACAAACAGCAGATTTTGTTTTTTGAACATGATCCTGGAGTTGAATGTGGTACAGTGACCAAAGACGATTCCGGCAGGATTGTCTTAGACAAAAGTGGCCTCTTGTCTGATTTAATCTAACGTGTGTTTAAGTAAACACTAAAATGTGCATTTTACCTATGAAAACACCTTTAGCCACCATTATCCTCCTTTTCCTGGGAATACTTCTTGCCTGCAATAGGAACACGTCAGTAGCTTCGGGCACAGCGGTAAAACTCTATGATGCCATTACATCGACTAAGCCAGGCTATGACGAGCAAATGGCGAATAACCTTGGATCTGATCAGTATGGTATGAAAGCCTATGTAATGGCTTTTTTGAAAAAGGGGCCGAATAGGAGTCAGGACTCCATAACAGCTGCCCAAATTCAGAAAGGCCATATGGAGAATATCAATCGTTTAGCAGAAAGTGGAAAGCTCGTTTTGGCAGGTCCATTCTTAGATAATGGTGATGTTCGTGGCATCTACATCTTCAATGTTGCCAGTGTAGAGGAGGCACAGGCACTCACAGCAACTGACCCTGCCATACAATCTGGTCGGCTGATCATGGAATTGCACCCCTGGTATGGGTCTGCAAGCTTACCGTTAATTATGCCATTGCACAGAAGGCTGGAAAAGAAATGAGTGTTTGATTAAGACTTTCCCTCTTTTCAGATTCCCTCCGTGTTGCAATTTCAGGCAAACAGGTTCATCTGTCCATTGTTGGCAAAAACTTCCAGCAGACGGGCATACTTCAACTTGTCCTTGCTATTTGACCGCAAAGCAATGAGTTTAGCCAGCTCAAGAGTCAGGTAAAAATCTTCCATTGGCTCGCCAGGTCTGGGTCGCTTTGCAAAATCCCGGTACGGCTGAGGCTTTCGAATCCCATCTCCGAATTCATATACATCCTTTAACCAACGACGGATTTGAATGCCATACTGCCGAACAGGTAGTTTCAGTGTGGCGTGAAGATTCGAGGCAGTGACAACTTTAGTGCCCTTCTTGCTTTCAAAAACTTCTAATTGTGACATAAACAGCGGTTTGTAGACACGGATTTTTTAAAAGACAACACAAAAATAAACAACTTGTTTTAATTGCCAAATACTTTCTACAAAAAATTGTAAAAAATTTTATTTGCCATTTTATGCCCTGTCCTGCACACACATCCAAATTTTGTTTCAAAATCGAAGGCCACGGCTATTTGGTCGAATGAAATTCTTATTCCGGCGTCATATCCCGGCCTTTGCAGAACAAAGTTTCAAATTGACTGTTTTTTCATTCCGCGAGCAATTGATTTGTTTCTTACAAGCGTGTTGAGCAAGCCCAAAACGGTTCTTTTTTGCCATTTTTCACCTATTTTCTGTTACGTAGAGAACACATGAACTACCTAAAAGCATTGACGCTCTTTTTACTTTTACCTTCTTTCAGTTGGGCACAGAATGCTACTGTAAGCGGCACCATTCGCGACAATCAAAATGGCGAAACCTTGATTGGTGCTACCGTGCAGGCAACCGGACTGGGTAAAGGCAATGCCAGTAACGAATATGGCTTTTATTCTTTAACACTCCCGGAAGGCACTGACTCTCTGGAACTTCGCTTCGCCTACATTGGCTATCAAACATTATTGCTTAAGGTATTACCCAAAGGCGCCGTTAAACTGGATGTTCAACTTGTACCGGTTGGTGCCATTTTAGAGGAAGTGGTAATCAAAGCCAATGCGCTCGACGAAAAGCGAAAGAGTACTGAGATGTCGGTATCTACCATTTCCACAAAGGAAGTTAAAGCCTTACCAGCCTTGTTTGGCGAAACAGATATCATTAAAATTTTGCAGTTGAAACCAGGCATCACCCCTGGATCTGAGGGTACCACAGGACTTTTTGTTCGTGGAGGAAATAACGATCAAAACCTGATAGTATTAGATGAAGCCGTGGTGTATAATGCCAATCACTTATTCGGCTTTTTCAGCACATTTAATTCTGATGCGGTAAAAGATCTCAAGGTGTATAAAGGTGGATTCCCGGCACAATATGGCGGCCGGTTATCATCCGTGATTGATGTCCGCATGAAGGAAGGGAACAACAAAAAAATAAGCGGAACCGGTGGTATCGGATTGATTTCGAGTCGATTAACACTTGAAGGCCCCATTCAAAAAGATAAATCTTCTTTTATCATTAGTGGCAGACGCACCTATGCCGATATCATCACGGAGGCGGTCAACCGGAGCAATGCTGACGATCCCGAGTACAACAAAATACCCCGGTATTTCTTTTACGACCTGAATACCAAAGTCAATTTCACACTTTCGCCAAAAGACCGCCTTTTCCTTAGCGGCTATTTTGGACGGGATGTGTTTACCTTTAAAGATCCAACATTTGATTTTCGGTTTGATTGGGGTAATGCCACTGGTACTGCGCGATGGAACCATGTATTCGGCCCTACCCTCTTTGCCAATACCACCTTTACTTATTCTGATTACAGGTATAAAATTCAGAATCAAATTCAGGGATTTTCCTTCGAGTTGGGCAGCAACGTGATGGATGCCAATACTAAAGTTGATTTTTACTGGCAGCCCAACAATACGCATACGGTCAGGTTTGGCGCAAACGGCACTTACCATGATTTTGTTACGGCAAGGCTGCAGGCGGGGAGTGATGACGGCAAGATTCGGTTTGAGGCGGGAAGGGCGTACGATGGCTGGGAATCTGGCGCTTATATTGCCGATGAATGGGCAAAAAACCGTTTGAAATTGAATTATGGCTTGCGCTTGTCAATGTGGCAAAACAATCCAGCCTTCTACCTGAATGCAGAACCCAGGGTAGCTGCCAATTTCGAGGCAAACAAACGACTATCGCTAAAAGCTTCTTATGCACGCATGAATCAATATGTGCATTTATTAGCCAGTAGCGGGTTGTCGCTCCCCACGGATATTTGGTATCCGAGTACAGAAGGCGTAAAACCTCAAATCAGCGATCAAATAGCCGTTGGTTCTTCCTATTTATTTGGCGACCAGATTTTGGTTACATGGGAAGCATGGTATAAATGGATGCAAAACACGGTTGATTTCAAAGATGGCGCTGAATTATTTGGCAACAACGATTTAGAAAATGAGCTGGCGATTGGTCGGGCCTATGCTTACTCGCCCCTTGAACTGGAAATAGAAAAGAAAGAAGGGCGACTGACCGGTTGGATTGGCTATACGCTTGCCTGGGTACGCAGAGGTAAATTTCCGGAAATTGACAATGGCGAATGGTTTGCACCAAGGCATGATACCCGTCATAATTTGAGTGTAGTGGCGCTTTGGGATGCAAAGAAGTGGAAAAAACGAGGAAAGGATAAATCACTTCAATTGACAGCCACCTTTGTGTACACCTCTGGTTATCCGGCCTGGCTTCCAAGTGGAAGAGCTTCCTTTATAGATTTTCCAGGCGCCCAGCCACAATTTGTGGTACCCTTATATGGCCCAAGAAACACTTTCAGGTATCCGGCGTACACGAGAACAGATGTAGGGATCGTATATAAGTGGAAAAACAAAAAAGGCATGGAAAACGATCTTACGCTAAGTGTTTACAACGCTACCGACCGTCGAAATCCATATTTCATCACCATTGCGGTTGAGACCGAAACAACAGCAGTAGGTGAAGTACCCTTTGAAATTCGGGCCAAGCAAGTGTCTTTATTCCCGATTTTACCCAGTTTAACCTGGAATTTCAAGTTTTAACCATCACCTTGCACAGAACATGAAATCAATTCATATTCAAAATCTGATTGTCATAACTGCGATTGCCTTGCTGGCATCCTGTAACCTAACCAAAGATGTGGAGATAGACTTGCCGGATTATGCGCGTCAACCAGTGGTTGAATGTTACCTGGAGCCTGGTAAGCCGTTTAGGTTATTGCTTACCCGCAGTTATGCTTTTTTTGATACGCTCGGCCTGAGTTCCAATTTCCTGCAAAACGCATTATTGGACGGTGCATTTGTAACTATTTCCTACAATGGACAAACGGACACCCTGAAAAATCAACTTACGTTGGTGCCAAATCCGATCAAGGTATTTAACTATGTGGGTGAAAATATGGTTCCAGGAACTCCGGGAACGCAATTTGATCTTTACATTCGATTACAGGATGGCGGAGAAATTCGGGCCCGCAGCTCCATGCTGCCTGTAGTACCCATTGATAGTATCCAGGTGGAATTTAGCGAAGAACTGGATTCACTTGCCCGGATGTTGACTTACATAACAGATGATCAAAGTCAGGAGAATTTTTACCGCAGGATATTGAATTACAGCTCATTGGATAGCTTCCCTGATCAGGATTTTCTGGTAACAGACCGTTTTTCTCAAACAGCCAGTATAGCCTTTGGAACCGGTTATGAATTGAAGGTTGGGGATACTGTTTTTAATTCCATTTTCCATGTTACCCGGGATTATTATGATTTCAAGGAAAGCGTGGATTTGGCGGTCATAGGCAATCTGAATCCATTTGCACAACCCTCCCCTATCAAAAGCAACGTGAGCGGAACCGCAAATCCGGTGGGTATTTTCACGGTGCTTGTGTATGACCGGGATACCACTATAATATCGAAATAGTGCTATAAATTCAAGAGGCTGTTTCAAGAGTAATTTTTACCGCTGAGGCGGAGAGACGCAGAGGTGTAAATAGTTGCTTATCAAGCCTCTGCGCCTCAGCGCCTCTGCGGTAAAAATTACTCTTGAGCCCCCTTATGTTCTAAGCACGGGCACTTTAGGCAGATTTGGAATGCTGATTTCCTTGTCTTTCTTTTTGCCTTCACTGGATTTTTGAATGACCTTATTAAGTTCATTCAAATTGAATTTACCTTTAACGGTTACGACTCCGGCGCCTTCATCCGAGTTAAAGAAAACCACAACTTTACGGATGGTTTCCTTTCTTGATTTGACAAGCACACTCACGTGAGTTTTGCCGCTTCTC
>JAEUUS010000536.1 GCA_016787545.1 Saprospiraceae bacterium | reverse complement strand
GAAGCATGCACCAATTGTGCGCCAAGGCCTTTACCCTGAAGGTGAGGCGCCACAGCAACCTGGCGCATTTTCAAGGTTTGCGCATCAATGGCTGTCAGGATAAGGATGGCGACCATTTTGCCATTAGGATCAAATCCGGCCAGATGTATATCTGACCATTCAGCCGCCAGTTGATCTGTGGTGAATTCCAAACCAAGGGGTTTGCGAAGCACTTCATACCGCAATGACACGGCCTCATCGTATTCCGGAGTGCCAAATTCAATCGGGAAAATGGTCATGACTATTGAACGGTAAGTTCCTTTATTAATTCCGGATATGCTGCCAACTCTGGACAATATGCTTGCAGCGCAGTTTCCAAAACCGGCTGTTCCTCAGGTTTTATTCCAAGTCCCACAGCACAGGTTTTTGCTTTTTCAAAGGCCTGTTCAATTTGTTTAAATGTCAGGCTGTCCGTTGTTGACTGTGCCTTTTTATTCAGCAATAACAACTCTGAGGTGCATTGGCACAAGGATTTTGCCAGTTTATCAGCACGAGGTTCCTGCGCTGTTTTGGCATCACAGCCGGCCAAAATAGCCAAAAGAAGCAGTGGCAACAAATATTTCATGCCTGTACCCGTCACTTTTTGTCCTGTTTTTTGAATTTTCCGTCCTTCCAGGCTTTAAAAAACTGTCCCCAGGCCAATGGACTGAAAATATTCATTGGGGGAGTTTGTCCGAAATAATAATATTCTCTGGCTTGCTGCCGAAGATAAAAATTGGCACTCTCTCTTCCTCCATATGGAACCATGTCCGGGTTCTTCCGGGCTTCGGCCATATATTCATTGGCTAAATTTTCCGTTGCCCTGCGTTGTAATTCAGGGGTTACGTCCATTTTTAAAAACTCAATTTTAAAATGTTCCTTGGATGGCCACGGAAAAATAACTACCTGAGGCAACAGTAGTGTGTCCTGGGCCATCAACTGAACGATGGCGTAACGGTCCTGCGACAGTGTATCAGGGATGGTAATCGTTACGGTTTCCAGACCAATGCAATTAAACCGAACTTTATCTCCTTTTTCAACCACAAGGGTAAAGAATCCCCGATAATCGGCATAAGTACCCCGATGTTTTTGTGGGATGGAAATGGTGGCATACGGCACCGGAACGAGACGACCATCAGATTCCGTCATCACCAGGCCCGAAAATTGAATTAATGCATTGTCATTTTGTGCTTTCAGGGAAGAGAATAACACAAGACAAAAGCCCAAGAAGAATAATTTTTTCATGTTATGCGTCAAAGATACAACGTAAGAACGAAAACCTTGGTCGATTCGTTCTACAGCTAAAGTACAGGTTAACCGTTTTTTAACAAGATCAATCAATTACCTTTGCGCTGTTTTCCGTTTCAGTGTATATAAAACATACTCTCAATGTTCAAAAAAGCAACCATTTTGTTCTTCGCGCTGTGTATCGGCGCTATGCTTGGCGCGCAAAATGCGCCTAAATATGGCCACATGAATCTGGGCAACCTCCTGGAAATGCTTCCCGATACCAAAAAAGCCAATGATGATTTAAAAGTTTTTGCCGATAAACTTGGCGCCACGGATGACTCATTAGCCCGTGCTTTACAAGCCGGAGCTGAGAAGCTCCAAAAGGAATACGATGCCGGAATGTTGACGCCTATTCAGGCGCAACAGCGTCAGGCTGAATTGCAAAAGCAACAAGAATTCCTTCAGAAATTTGAGCAGGAAGCCAATCAAATGGTAACCGCCAAAAGAGAAGAGTTACTTAAGCCTATTCTGACTCGCGTAGACGAAGCGATTCGTACAGTAGCTAAAGAAAGTGGCTATCTGATGATTTTCGATACGAGTACCGGAGCCATGCTGTTTGCCAATGAAACAGACGATGTTACCGCCTTGGTTAAAGCCAAATTAGGCGTAAACTAAGGTTCAACAGGAATACAAGGCTTGGCGTTTTTTCGCCTAACATGAGTCATCCTACATTTGAGGGTGGCTCATGTTTGTTTAATGGATTACATTTGAGGTTCTCTTCAACCGAAACCATGCAAAAACTTTCACTGAAAGACTTTGAGCACAGTATCAGTCCGGCAACCTGGGAAGCTGCTGACGACCTGGTACAAGCTGGCGCTGTAAAAAATCTGCAGGAAGTTGAGCGGCATTTTTGGGTGGCATTGGTAGAAACCGATGAAGGCGATTATGAAGCGGAGGTGATGATTACTCCCCTTAAAATCAAAGCCTATGCCTGTGAATGTTTTGGAGAAGGCCGACGTCTTATGTGCGCCCATATTGCAGCTACGTTAATCCGGGTTAGGCAGTTTTTGGAACAACGGTCAGACGCAAAACGGCTCAAAGCAGAACAAAAAACAAGTTCTGAATTAACCCGGTTCACCGTTCAAACCGCGCTAGAAAACGCTGAACCGGAAGCGCTACAGGATTTTGTGCGCGATTATGCCCGTCAGGACAAAGATTTTGCCCTGGCCTTAAAAACCCGCTTTGCTTCATTGGTTACGGATTCAGAAAATCCGTACGCCTTGGTTTTGGACTCTGTTTTACCAAAAGTGGGCGCCACAGGAAAGTTTGGGGAACCTGAATTCAGGCGACTCAGAAAGGCGTTGGATGGATTGGAAGAACAATTGGACCGCGCTGTTGAGCAGCTGGACTTTAGGACGATGTACCTGATATCTACCGCCATTTTTACCAAAACACAGCATTTGTTAGG
>JAEUUS010000110.1 GCA_016787545.1 Saprospiraceae bacterium | reverse complement strand
GGCGCAGCAGGAAGCACACTATACGCAGTTCATGTACAACAAGTTGTATATCAACCCTGCATATGCCGGCGCACGCGGAGTACCCAGTTTGACGGCTATTTACCGTAGCCAGTGGATTGGTTTTGACGGAGCACCACAATCGCTCCTGGCCAGTTTCAACGGACCATTCCTCTCCAAAAGAGTAGGGATTGGCGTGAATGTTTCGCACGTGAAAATTGGCTTGCAACGTGACTTCCAGGGATCACTGGCTTATTCCTACGATCTGGTGGCTCAGGAGGATGTGTCATTGCGCGTAGGACTTTCAGGCTCTCTTCGCTCCTTCGGGTTTGCGTATAATGACGCGCAACCATTACAAGGTGGCGATTTGTCAGTAGAAGACGAAAGAATCAGTGATTTTTATGGCAACGTAGGCGCTGGTGTTTACGGAACCATCATGAAAAGCTATTATTTCGGTATTTCCGTGCCTCGTTTGTATTCTAACGCAATTGGTCTGACTAACGGTAACGCGAATGTATTGGCTAAAGAATATCAACACTTTTATGGCATGGCGGGCGCTATTATCCCCCTGAGCGAAGACATTAATCTGATGCCGGCGGTATTGTTGAAATACGTAAAGAATGCACCATTTGATGCGGATATCAACGTAAATCTCGACATCAAACGCAAATTCACTGCGGGTGTTTCTTACCGCTTGGGCGGCGATGGCTCGGGCGAATCTGTAGATCTGTTGGTGCTATGGCAGGCAGCGCCTCAATTTGCTGTTGGCGCGGCGTATGATTTTACACTGAGCAGCCTGAAGGATTACAACTCCGGTTCGGTAGAACTGATGTTGCAGTATGACCTGAAACGGGTTGAAGGCGCCGGCGGTAAGAGCAAAAAGAAAAATATGACCAACCCCCGCTTCTTCATGTAAGAAGCTACCCCAAAAACCAACCTGACTCCTTTCACCACTTAATCTTGTTTGAACAATGAGATCCTATCTGCATAATACTCTGACAATAATCGGCCTGGTTTGGGCATGGGCAGTCTCCGCACAAACAGTGCCGGAAAATGCCCCACCAGTAAAGGTGGACGTAAAAAACGAATCGGCCGTAAATACAGCCGGGCTTGAATTCAGTCCTACTTTCTATGAAGACGGGATCGTGCTCATTTCCACCAATACAGAAATTTCCAAGAAAAAAAATGTGGACCAAAAGCAGGAATTGATGATGTCAATTCTGCGCTCACGCCGTAATGCGGATGGCTTATTGCAAACGCCTGAAGTATTTGCACAGGAACTCAATTCTATCAACAACCACGAAGGTCCGGTTTGTTTTGATCGTACCGCAGAAACGGTGTATTTTTCTAGTAACTCTGTAGTTGCCGGTAAAGACCAGTTTGCCAAAGATAAAATTCAACACACACGCATTTATTCCTCCAAAAAGGAAAATGGTGCATGGTCCGCTCCGGTAGCGCTGCCATTCAACAATGGCGAATTTGACGATTTTCACCCGGCAATCAGCATAGACGGCGATAAATTATTCTTTGCATCCAACCGTCCCGGAACGATGGGTAGCACAGATATTTATGTTTCCTACAAAGTAGGCGAGTCCTGGAGCGAACCGGTTAACCTTGGCCCAACGGTGAACACCACCGGTCGGGATGCATTCCCGTTTATACATGCGGATAATACCCTGTATTTTTCTTCCGATGGTCAGCCTGACCGCAAAGGTGGCTTTGACCTGTATTATTCCATTCCTGAAGGAACGCAGTGGACCAAACCCATTAATATGGGAGAGCCATTTAATTCTGCCGGCGACGATATTGGTCTGATTGTGGATTTGAACAAGATCAATGGATATTATTCCACCAATGGCGCTGGAGGTGCAGGTGGCGATGAAATCATGAGTTTCCACACAGAATTTGGTAACCTGGATGATTTTCTGTTGCAAAACAAACGTGTTCCGGATCGCAACCTCGATTTGAAAATTGTGGTTACCGATAAAACAACTGGCAGCCCATTGAAAGATGCAGAAATTCAGGTCTTGAATTATGATGGCGCTAACGTGATAGGCCGCGATGAACAGGGCAATCTGATTACCGTTCAAACCATTGATGGTAAGGAAGTAATTGGCTCAATGGCGCCCGATAAAGGAATTAACGGAGAAACCGATAGTAAAGGTCGCTTCCGCACGGATGTTAAGCCTGGTAACTATGTTGTGATCATCTCCAAAAAAGGGTATCAAACCAAGCAGATTCGCCTGCCTATCTCCAAGCCAGGCAATGAACTGGCCGCTCAATTGGAAAAAACAAGTCTGGCAACCGGTAAAATCCAGTGGATCCCTACAGTATTTAACTATACCACCAATGCACCGCTCGCCGGAGCAATTCTGGTTTTGACTGATAAAAACGGCAAAAAGGATACACTGATTACGGATGCTAACGGTACACTTGAGCACTACATCAACCCGGAAAGCAAATACAAGGTGGATATTTTGCAAGGTGGAAGAATGCTTGGAAGTGCTGAAGTGAATTCTATTGGCTGGCCTGATATTGCCAAACCAATGTATCAGAATATCTCTGTGGCGCCTTTAATGCCAGGTTCTGCTATTGAATTGCCGAATATCTACTACAACTTCAACGATGCAACCCTTCGCCCGGATGCGCGTAAAGACCTGGATCTGGTAGTAGCCTTGTTGAAACAACAACCCACTGTAACGGTTGAACTTCGTAGTCATACCGATAGCCGTGGCACAAATGAATATAACGAAAACCTCAGCCAGCGCCGTGCAAACGGTGTGGTGGAATACTTGGTTACACAGGGCATTCCACGCAATCGCCTGATTCCGGTTGGTTTGGGTGAAAGTGAATTGCGCAATAATTGTCGCGACGGATCCAATTGCACCGAGCAGGAACATGCCCGTAACCGTCGCACAGAAGTGCGTATGGTAACTGGAATGGACGGTGGCGCTATGGTATATGTAGACGGCAAATTGACCAATGCGAATCCGGCAACGCCCGATGCAACTGGCAATGTCAATGTACCTCCGTCAGGCACTGTTCACGTATCCAATGCAGAAAGTGATACTTATTATGTGGTATCAGGTTCTTTCCTGATGGAAGCGCGCGCCACAGCTCAGTTGGCTCGTATCAAATCACGTGGATATGCAGAGGCAGAAATTATTCGTTTCCCAAATTCAAATTTCTTCTCAGTTTGCGTGTCTAAATTCAAGACACGGGATGAAGCAACCAATTTGAAGAAGAAACTGGACAAAGACAAGGTGGACGCATTCGTGCGGGCGGTACAATAAATTAATCCCTTAATTCAGGTCATTCTTTGGAATGATTTGAATTAAGGATTGGTGAAAGAATAGTATGTCAGGGAGTTTTTACCTTTGTGGCAACTTTTAGGGACATATTTTGTTGTCCCGACACCAGCATTAAAAGAGCTCAAAGACATGGCTATTATCATCACGGATGAATGTATCAACTGTGGCGCGTGTGAACCGGAATGCCCCAATCATGCCATCTATGAAGGAGGAGTGGAATGGGCCATTTCAGATGGTAACACCGTTAAAGGCAGTTATCGACTGGAAGATGGGAGCGTGGTGGATGCCTCGCAGAAAATCAATCCGGTGTCTAACGACTTCTATTATATCGTTCCAGACAAATGCACGGAATGCACCGGTTTTCATGAAGAACCACAATGTGCAGCTGTTTGCCCGGTAGATTGTTGTGTTCCGGATCCGGATCGGGTAGAAACAAAAGATGAATTGTTGCACAAAAAGGAGCGTTTGCACCTTTGATGTAACACATTTCAAGAATTTTCATGGTTCTATGGTTGCCTGCTGCTCCTCTGGGCAGTGGGCAATTTTTGTTTGTCCCGGCAGGTTCAGCTGCTGAGCCTCAAACCTGCCCCAATTTGAAACCGTTCAGAAAATCCCTGACAGCCATTCTCTTTTTACCCTCCATTTGCAATTCCAGTACAGAAATGCAGCCGTCGCCCGTTCGGATCAGGAGCTGATTTTTTCCATCAACGTACCAGGCTCCAGGCTCCAGAGTAGCCATAGCTGCTGGCATTTGCGATACAAGCGCACTCCGCAATACTTTTACTGTTTTATTGTCGTAGGTAGTCCAGGCGCCTGGATATGGACTTAAACCACGGATGTGATTGTGGACTTCCTGCGCTGATTTTTCAAGCGGAATCCGGCAGGTATCGAGGAAGATTTTTGGGGCATGGGTTGCCTCTGAATCATTTTGTGGGAAGGTTTTTATACGGCCATTTTCAAGTTCCTGTACTGACTTAAGCACCAATTTTGCGCCAATCAGCATCATCCGGTCATGCAATTCTCCAGCAGTTTCATCCGGACCAATGGATACTTTTTCCTGCATGAGCAAATCTCCGGTGTCAATTTCATGCTGCAGGAGAAAGGTTGTCAGACCTGTTTCTTGTTCGCCATTGATCACTGCCCAGTTGATGGGCGCTGCGCCGCGGTATTTGGGCAATAAAGATCCGTGCAGGTTCATGGTGCCCATGGGTGGCATATTCCACACAATTTCCGGCAACATTCGGAACGCCACCACGATCTGTAAATCAGCCTTTAATGCCCGGAGAGTCTCAATGAAATCGGGGTGCTTCAATTTCTCTGGTTGCAAGACAGTCAAGCCTCGCGACTGGGCAAATTTTTTAACGGCAGACTCCTGAATCCCCAAGCGCCCGCCAGGTTTGTCCGGGGCTGTAACCACCGCTACTACGTCATAACCATGTTCCAATAATATGTCAAGAGAAGGCACCGCAAACTCAGGTGTGCCCATGTAAATAATGCGCATGATCAAAATGTTTCTGTTTTTTCAGGGGGGGGCAATGTTTGGGTTGGCAAAGAAACGGTTTTCGAACAAACCAAGTGCCTGAATATCCGTCTTGAAGCATGGAATGGGATAAATTTGACGCAACTGGCGTATATTGCCCCAAATCAAAAAAGTACCTTAATTGACATATGGAACAATTGCACTGGACCAATGCCCAGGGATTGTCGTTGTTTGCCGCTCATTGGCCTATTCCTAACCCTAAAGCGGTCATTTCCCTGGTGCATGGACAAGGCGAGCACATCGCCCGATACGATCACATGGCCACCTGGTATAACCAACATGGGTTTGCTGTTTTGGGCTTTGATCATCAGGGTTATGGACGCAGCGGCGGCAAAAAAGGCCACGCGCCAAACCTTGAGGTATTGCTGGATGATATCGGGTTGCTGCTTGACAAAACCCGTGAGACCTATCCCGGACTCCCGCTTTTCCTTTACGGACACAGCATGGGCGGTGGTTTATGTCTGAATTATGTGACGCGCAGGAACCCCGACCTGACGGGTTTGGTGGTAACCGGACCCTGGATACGCCTGGCTTTCGAAGCGCCGGCTTTAAAAGTCGTTGCCGGCAGAATTCTCAAGCGCTTTGCTCCGGCGTTAACCTTGCCAACCGGCCTGGTAGCGCATTTTATATCACACGACGATAGGGTAGTGGAGGCATACCTGAAGGATCCACTGGTGCACAACAAGTTGAGTGCCGCAGCAGGTATAGCCCTGCTGGATGGCGCCAGCTGGCTGGATAACTGGTCTGGAACATTTCGGTATCCGGTATTGCTGCAGCACGGAGGCGGCGATAAAATTACGTCACCGGATGCTACAAGGCGATTTTTTGAGCGGGTGAAAGGTCCGGTTTCGCACCGCGAATGGCCAGGCTTATACCATGAAATTCACAACGAAATAGAGAGAGAAGAGGTGTACGGTTTTACCCTCGATTGGATGCTTAAGTGCCTGTAAATCAGTGAAATCCTTCTACTTTAAGGTCGTCCGCCCAAACAGCTTTATTACTTCCCGGATTCCAGAGAAATACCTCAATCTGATCAAAAGGCTCATTGGGCACACGGGTATCAAAACCAATGGTTTTAACCTCGTTATCTTCCACATGTCGTTGTAAGCGTATGGTCTGTTCCTTTATCATGCG
>JAEUUS010000090.1 GCA_016787545.1 Saprospiraceae bacterium | reverse complement strand
TACGGAACTTTGCCGCCCGCAAACACGGATCATGGTAAAAAAAGTCCTTCAATTTTTGTTATTTCTGGGCATTGGTGTGAGCATCATGGCCTGGTTGTTTAATAGTCAGAACACCGCATTTCAGGAACAATGCCGGCTCGACGGCGTGCCGGCAGATCAGTGTAGTCTGGCAGATAAATTGCTGCAGGATTTTGGTACTGTAAACCTCTGGTGGATCCTGGCAGTGCTGCTCGCTTTTACCGTGAGCAATATTTTTCGGGCCTGGCGCTGGCAGATGTTGCTGGAGCCAATGGGCTATCAGGTAAAGTTCAGCAATTCGCTGATGACCATTTTAGTGGGTTATCTGGCCAATTTGGTCATACCTCGCATGGGAGAAGTGGTGCGCGCGGGGTCGCTTGCCCGTTATGAAAAAGTCCCGATGGAAAAAGTAATGGGTACCCTGGTAGTAGATCGTTTAATGGATTTTATTTGTCTGTTGCTGGTAGTTGGCGTAGCTTTTTTAGTGGAGGGCGATACCGTACTGGCATTTATCACGCAAAATAAAAAGGCGGATTCCGGCGGCGGACTGTTGAGTAATCCATTGGTATGGGGATTTTTGGCAGCCATGGGACTGGTGGCAATTCTGATATATGGATTGCGAAAAAAATTGGCAGAAATTGCCTTGTTCCGGAAGGTGGGCGCCATGCTGAAAGGTTTTTTAGACGGACTGCGCAGTGTGTTTAAACTAAAAAACCCGGCCTTGTTTATCGCCTATTCATTAGGCATTTGGGTGATGTTTTACCTGCAATGTCTGTTTAACCTCAAAGCGTTTCCACCCACAGCCCAACTTGACTGGAGTGCTGCCATGATGGTTTTTGTGTTCGGAACCTTTGGATTTGTGATCCCTTCTCCAGGCGGCATGGGTACCTTTCATGCCCTCTGTATTGCTTCTCTGGCGCTTTACGGCATCAATGGTAGCGACGGGTTTTCGTATGCCAACATTGCCTTTTTTTCCGTACAAATATTTTATAACCTGGTAGCAGGCGGCATTTCGCTTCTACTGCTACCGAGGTGGAATAGGCGGCATTAGAAGTCATTTAGGACATTGAAAGTCATTTGGGGCATTGTAGTCATTTAGGTCATTGATGTCATTTGGGACATTGAAAGTCATTTGGGACATTGTAGTCATTTAGGTCATTGATGTCATTTGGGACATTAGAAGTCATTTGGCCCCAGCCCCCAAACAACACCCAGCCCAACGCCAACTCAAACACTCAAACACCCCTCAACTCAAACACTCTCACTGTGCAACGAACAGACGTAAACACCCTCGGCGAATTCGGCCTGATTGAACACCTGACGCGAGATTTCCCTTTGCGGCAATCATCCTCCATTAAAGGCGTGGGCGACGATGCCGCTGTAATAGATAACGGAAATCTTTGCACGGTAGTGAGTACCGACCTTTTGGTGGAAGGCATCCATTTCGATTTGGCCTATACTCCGCTCAAACATTTGGGCTTTAAATCGGTGATCGTGAACCTCTCGGATATCTATGCCATGAACGCGTTCCCGAAACAAATCACCGTTTCCATCGCCATTTCCAACCGCTTTTCTGTGGAGGCGCTGGATGAATTGTACGAAGGCATACGGGCGGCCTGCAAAGCCTATGAGGTGGATTTGGTGGGTGGCGATACCACCTCATCGCCTAAAGGGCTCACCATTAGTGTAACCGCCATTGGGCAGGGAGAAAAGGATTTGATCGTATATCGCAACGGCGCTCGTCCGGGCGATATCATGTGTATTACCGGCGAACTCGGTGGCGCCTATTTAGGTCTGCAGTTATTGGAACGGGAAAAACGTATCTGGCAGGAAAATCCGGATGTTCAGCCGGATTTTGAAAACCAGCAATACGCTGTGGGCAGGCAACTCAAGCCGGAAGCAAGACGGGATGTGATAGAAGCTTTTCGGAAAATTGACCTCAAACCCACGTCCATGATCGACATTTCCGATGGTCTGGCTTCGGAAATTTTTCATATTTGTAAACAAAGTAACGTGGGCGCCCTGCTGGAAGAAAACGGTGTGCCCATCAATCAGGAGGCCCAAATGCTGGCCCTCAAATTCAAACTGGACCCGATTACCTGCGCCCTGAACGGTGGTGAAGATTACGAACTCCTGTTCACCATCCGTCCGGAAGACATTGATAAAGTGAAATACCTGCCCGATATCTACATAGCGGGAGAAATCCTGGAAGCCAAAGACGGCATTAAACTGAACACCAAAGGCGGTAATTTACACGACCTGAAAGCGCAGGGCTGGGTGCATTTTTAATGCGCTTATCTGCCTACAATATCCCGAACGACTACACTGGCCATATTGAGCCCAAACAAGGCCGGGATATACGAACAGGTGCCGTAGAACGATTTTTTAAAGCGGGCTTCGGTATGCATCATGTGTTCCTTACTCACCCTTTCGGAGCTGAATACCACTGTTACACCACGGTATACGCCTTTTTTCTTCAAGCCTTTTCGTACTTGTTGCGCAAAAGGGCAATTGTAGGATTC
>JAEUUS010000052.1 GCA_016787545.1 Saprospiraceae bacterium | reverse complement strand
GGATCTTTGGAAAATTGGCTTCATAATATCTACCTTTGCGGGCATTTTTGAAAGAAGTATCACTTTTTAGCGCATAAAACAATGGAAATCATTGCATTGCAGGGTCACCGGAAAGAAAATTCCGGCAAAGTAGAGGCATCTAAAATCCGTCGCAACGGTCAGGTACCGGCGATCATGTATAAAAGCGGTGGTGGCGACTCCATCCAGTTCACATTGGATGCCACTGAAATTCGCCCGCTTATTTTCACGCCAAAGTTCAAAATGGCAGAAATCAGCCTGAATGGCACTACCCACAAGTGTATTGTGAAGGACATTCAGTTTCATCCGGTATCGGAGGCTGTGTTGCACATTGACTTTTTGGAGTTGGTTCCAGGCGTAAAATTCAAAGCTACGGTTCCACTGCGTTTTGCGGGTCAGGCTCCTGGTGTTAAAGCTGGTGGCAAATTTATCCCACGTATGCGTTCTGTAAATATCCTCACCACCCCTGATAAAGCGGTTGATGAGATCAATGCAGATATTTCGGCCATGGATTTGGGTTCTACCCTTCGTATTCGCGATATTGCTGCGGTTGAAGGTGTTGAAATCACCAATCCGGTTGCCGTTCCGATTGCATCCATCGAAATTCCACGCGCGCTCAAAGCGGGTAAATAATACAGGGATCTAACAGATTCCGTTGGCGGGCGGCTCGATCTTCGGGCCGCCCGTTTTGTATTGGCTTTGACGTCCTTATATTTGTCCAAACAAGTCTGGCCATGATTCATTTTACCTGCGAGCCGTTTGACAGGCTTTCTCCTTACACGCTTTATGAGATCCTGGCCTTGCGACAGGAGGTATTTGTAGTAGAACAAAACTGTCCATATCAGGATTGTGATGGAAAAGATTTGCCCAGCCACCATCTCATGGGCCGAAACGATGCAGGGCAATTGATCTGCTACACCAGGCTATTGCCTATGGGCATTTCTTACCCTGAATATGTGTCTATTGGTCGCGTAGTGAGTGCTCCTGCTGCAAGAGGCACGGGCTCGGGCGTTCTCCTCATGGAAGAAAGCATTCGAAAATGCCGGGAATTATTCGGTAACGAGCCCATTAAAATTGGGGCACAATCTTATCTATTGAAGTTTTATGAACGATTTGGTTTCCAATCCACCGGTGAAGAATAT
>JAEUUS010000007.1 GCA_016787545.1 Saprospiraceae bacterium | reverse complement strand
CATGCGTTGGGCACTTTGGCGGGCGCATTTCTGGCCGCCAAAATGGCCGCCAATCACCACATGCGTTTTGCCATGGTGATTGGCGTGTTTTTCCTGCTGGGCGGAATAGCCAGCGTGTTTATGCTGCCCTCGCCCATGTGGTTTAATGTACTCGACCTTGCAGGGGCCTATATGCCGATGGCATATTTGGCGGGGAAACGGGCGTCTAAAAGCTGATTATCTTCCTTACAGCCACCCGATCGTTTAAACTAACCCGCAGCAGGTATTGACCCGCCGGAACGCCAGGAATTGCCACCTGGTCCTTTCCCGTGGATACACCTGTCCACACTACGCGCCCCAGCATGTCAAGTACGGCTAATTTGGATTCGGCCGGCGATTCCACCCAGAAAATGCCGTTGGCGGGATTGGGATAAACAGCCAATGGAAGCTCGGCTTCAGCGGGGTCGTTTGTTCCCGTTGTGGGATAGGAAAAATACAGGCGGTAGTGTTGGTTTATACCCGTCCAGTCGTCGTCACAAGTAAGCGGGCAGGTTCCACCCGGAGCGTAGTGCAAGGTCCAATTAGAGCTAATATTGGGGAGGTCAATGATCTCATCAACCCGGTTCATGTATCCCAGGTTGATGGTTTTTTCGCGGTCAGAGAGCCAGGCATTGTTAGACCAATGATATTGAACCTGCTTGGAAGTAGAATCTATATCATTATAGAAATACGCATATTTTTCTGGTACCACATTGGAGGCATCATTTGTTGAAATAATCGTGTTGATCCGGTTATTTGCATCGTAAGTGATATTCCATTTGCGCCACAATGATTCAGAGGGCAATGAAGTATAAAGGTCTATTCGAGTTAATTGTCCGCTGGCATTATAGACGCGGGTTTCAAAACCGGATTTTATCCAGGGGACGTTGGACTGGGTACGGTAATAATGCTCTGTTGTAACCAGCCTGTCGTTTTGATCGTAAAGAAAAACATCCCGTTTTCTATCTGAATTAGGGCCTAATACGGTAATTGAATCCAGCCAGGGGCTGGTGCCGTGGTAATAAAACCGTTTGCTTTGGTACACTACCAAAATGTTGGGTGGAGGATTAGGCTTAGGGCGTCGTTCTTCGAAATAGAGCTTGCGTCCGAGTGTATCATATACATGCACATACTCCACGTCAGACAAAAGATATCCTGTTCCCTTTACCCTTATGGTGCGTTGTTGGTTTGAATTGGAAAAAGAATTCGTGATCGTGCGTTGATAAAGATGTGGTGTTGTGTCTCCATCATCAAACACGCGAAAGCGGCCGATTTTGCTCGGGACGCAATGCTGGTCTTCCCGCCAATAAACCGTAGTTGGGTCTTCATGGTAAGGGTACAGCTCATGAATGAGCACTGGAAAGGTTTGGGCATAAAACGTGCTTGCATTTATGCAAAACAGCAGTAGTAGTGATGTGTACTTGTTCATAAGCAAGGAGTTAAAGGAGTATAGTAAATGCCTGACAAATATATCCCCCCCGCCAGAAACGCAAGTTTTTTTGTTGCGTAATTGCTTAAATTATACACTATTTACCTGAAATCCCATACCTGATCGCTGCTTCAAGTGTTTCCAGGTTGATATCCTGAAGTTTTTTGAAACGGATACAATAGCCTGTCACCTTTGCCTTGCCCAGGGTGCTGCCAAAGGTTTGGGCAAGATAGGATTTGTCTTTAATGCCCAGGATATACACCGAAATGCCGCTTGTATTGCCACTCAAACCAATCCGATAAAATTCCCGGCTGCTGCCATCGGCGTATTGTATGGTGTAGTTGCCATAGCCGATGTTAGGATTGCTGACGGTTTTGCCCTCATCGTTCTTACCATCTTCAAACCATAATTTGCCCTCCGGCAATAGCTGAAGTATGCGTTGATGCAGGGTTTGCATATCGCTGCGTTTGGGCTCAGCCTGACTGGCTATGTAGGCTTCAATTTGTGTGATAACATCCATGTTAAATCAAGTTTTAGGAGGATAATGTGGCCAAAAGTTGGTCCAGATTGCTCAAGCTCATGGTAAAACCTTCCTTGAAGCCCATCTCAATCATCTTTTCCATGCGGGCAAGGGATTCATTATAAATGGCAATGCGAACGGTTGTTTTGCCATCCTGTTCGCTGAAATGATAGTCCCACTCAGAGCCCGGCAGCTCAGGGTTTTCGTCCTTGTCGGCAAACGCATTGCTCAGTTTGAAATGCGATTTTGGATGAATCGACAAGTATTCCTGTATGGCCCAGCGCTCGAAACCCTCCGGACTAACCATGGCGTAAAACCGGCGTCCGCCCACTTTGAAGTCCATATATTTGGTTTTGGCCGTCCAGGGCTTGGGAGCTACCCATTGATCCAGGATTTCTGCCGTGGTAAATGCCTCCCAAACCAGAGATTGATCTGCATCGAATTCCCGGGTGATATAGACCGTTTGTGCAGCTTTATCAACGGTTAGGTCAAAAAACAGGTTTTTGTTCATCTTTTTTGTTGTTTAATGGTGGAAAGTATCTGGTCAAGTTGCTCAAATTGGGTCTCCCACATCTTTCTGAACTGAGCCAGCCAGAGATCGAATTCCTGCATTTTTTGCGGGTTGAAATGATAATAAATCTCCCTGCCAGACTGCTCCGGCTGGATCAACGCACATTCCTGCAATACCTTAATATGCTTCGATACCGCCTGCCGACTCATGTCAAATTTCTCCGCCAGGGCATTGGGGGTTAATGCCTGAACAGCAAGCAAGGTTAAAATAGTCCTCCGCGTAGGGTCTGCAATGGCCTGAAAGATGTCTGGTTTCATATATACAATCAGATGCGCAACTTTTCGGTTGCAAATATATGCGCAACTTTTTGGTTGCGCAAAATGAATTGGTTATTTTTTTTTGGACGGCCTACGGTGGACGGTGGACGGCTTATGGTGGACGGTAGATGGCGTATCCACTGATGATGCCTGTCACCCTGAGCGTAGCGAAGGGTCTGGCGTAGCCTAGAAAGAGGATGATACACGACATCCAAATTACAAGCATCTTGAAACAATTACAGCCACAAAGCCTAACATACTTTAGTTTGACATCAGACCCTTCGCTACGCTCAGGGTGACAAGGCATCATCAGTGGATACGTCCACCGTCCCCCGTCTATAAAACCTTAAACGCATTGGCCACAGCGTGATGCAGAATGGTGGCGTGATTCTCCTGCGGCAGGTAGTCGAATGAAACTTTCAGCTGTTTGTTTTTGGCGCCCATCAGTTTGTCTGCCAACAAATTGGCGTCTACTTCCATCACCCGTGGGACTTTTGTAGGTGTCAGCCCTTCCTTCCCAACGCCTACATAGATGCTTGTTGGCTGCCGGAAGGCTTCTTTCAGCAGATCAGCATCGTGTTGCAAGAGGGAACCGTTATCCCACCATAAACTGGGACTTACAATAATGTATTTATTGAAAAGGGTGGGCTTTTTTAACAATACCTCAGTGGCAAACAACCCTCCCAACGATTGCCCGATAAGGGTTTTGTCGTTATTCGTTTTGAATTTTGAGGCCATAAAAGGTTGCAGCTCTTTTTCAATAAAGGATATAAACCTGTCTGAATGACCCGAAGTGGGAAACCGTTTCTTTTGGTCCGGATCTATAGTTGGAAAGGTAAAATCCCTTTGCCTGTCTACCGATGCAATACCCACCACAATAGACTTGGGTAACTGATTGATCCATTCAAAATTATAGAACTGTACAAGTCCCACAATATGTATAAAATCTTCATCTGCAGAGCCATCCAATAAATAGATAACCGGATATGTTACAGTATCAGCAGGGTTATACCCTGCCGGCAGATAGATATTTAAAATCCTATGCTCGGATAATTCCCTGGATTGAATTTCTTCAATAAGGCCCAGAACAAAGGGTTTGGCTGAAGTGGTTTGGGCAACCGCAACATTGCCTGTGAGGAATAATGGGAGTGCAAAGGCCAGCAAGACGACCAGTTTTTTCATTGTTATTTGATTTTGAGCATGTTGGGGATTTTCTGATGGAGCCCAAAAATCCCCAATATGCTTTTAGCATGGCGAAAGGTAAAGCATCAATTCGTATCATCGCCAAACC
>JAEUUS010000728.1 GCA_016787545.1 Saprospiraceae bacterium | reverse complement strand
AATTTGCAACCTTGTCAAAGAACTATCTTGGAAATAAAGCCTAAAAAGAACCAAATGGATCAATTTAAAACAGTTTTTCTTTAACTTTTGAGTGGAGGGTTTTTACTCCAATTTTGTCAAGTTTTTTCGGGCGGCTCCAGGCCGTCCACCGTCCACCGTAGGCCGTCAACCGTTTAATACTTCTGTTCCATTGGTGAGTTGAACGGGATATGTTTTGAGTTTGCGTTGGTAGTTTTCCTGATAAGCTTCCTGCATATGGGCAATGAAATCCGGCACGGCTTCTTTTTTAACCAAATTGATCGTACAGCCACCAAAACCGCCACCCATCATGCGGGCGCCCAGCACGGAGGAGTTTTTTCGGGCTTCTTCCACCAGAAAATCCATTTCCGGGCAACTTACCTGATAATCGCGCTGCAATCCGGAATGGGTTTCAAACATCAACTTACCCAGGGTGGCCATATCGTGGCGCACCAGCGCTTCGCAGGCTTGTTTCACCCGATGGATTTCCTCTACCACATATTTACATCGTTGGTAAACGACCGGTGGAAGCACTGATGTATGCAGCGCCAGAAATTCCGGCGACACATCTCGTAGACGCTGTATTCCTGCATCTAATGTTTGCAGAATGCGCACACCTTCTTCACATTCCGCCCTGCGGGTATTGTATTCGCTGTCTACCAATGCGTGCTTGACACCCGAATCGCAGAGCACCAGCGACACCTCAGGGGCGTCAAAAGGGAAATAATCGTACTGCAAATTTCGGCAATCCAGTCGCACTACATGATTTTCCTTGCCCATGACGGATGCAAACATGTCCATGATCCCGCATTTCATACCCACAAACTCATTTTCTCCGCGCTGGGCCAGTTTCACGATGTCCATCCGGGACAAACCCAGTTGATACAGCTCGTTCAACAGAAACAAAACGCCGCTTTCCAGCGCAGCTGATGAAGACAAACCTGCCCCCAGTGGGATATCGCTGCCAAAAACCACATTAATGCCACCCGGGTGAATGCCGTCTTTATTTGCCTCACTAATGGCGCCGAGCAGGTAATTAGCCCAGGTTTTTTCCCGTTGAAAAATTACTTCTCCGTTTTCAGAGGTGAAAGATTCCTCCAAATCGGCGGCATAAAAATGCAGCGCCTGATCGGTACGTTTACTGGCGGCGAACCAGATGGCTTTGTCTATTGCACCAGGGAGTACATATCCGGCATTGTAATCGGTATGTTCACCGATGAGGTTGATACGCCCGGGCGCGCGCACGAGTATTTCCGGAGCGCGGCCAAAGTACTCCTGGAAGCATTGTTGAATCGAAATTTTATCCACAGAAAATTTTTGTCAGACCAGTTGCCTCAACGGGCAAAAGTAAACAACACTGGCCTTTTATAGGCAATTCCGGAGACAGGAAACCATGTAGTTAGAAGCGGAATAGAATTGTGAAGTTTTTCTCTTATCAAATAATTTATGATATTTACGTCGCCAATTTATACTGACGCTTCCTGCGCTATTAAAGTACTTTCTCCCAAACCGATTTCATCAGACAATCTGGATAATACATTCATACTTGTCATGGGTATCATGGCAGTGGTTTGTGTGCAATTTAGCTCAAAATGAGACCAGTCTACTTATTGATTTGTCTGTTATCTGTATCGTTGGGACATAGTCAACAGGATACATCCGTTAATTTTTGGGCGGCAGTTACACCAAAAGGGCAACCGTTCGACACCTTTAAGGTGGATAAATGTTTGCGCCTATTAGGCAGTTTGCCAGCCAACACCCTGGAAACCCGTCCGGTTATTCCATTTCCTTCGGAGCAGGAATTACAACAAGCCGCCCAATCTGCCCAAACGTTCCGGAGATGGCTCAACAAGGCAAAAGTGCTGCGCGAATTAGGCTATAAGGATTGTAGCTTCTTCATTCTCAGAGCCCTCATCAAAAACTACCCTCCTAATGAGCCGGCTCTCTGTTTCGATGCTTATACTGAAATCATCTATTCCCACATTTACAACCTTGAATTCAGTCAGGCTGACACTATTTGTCACTATGCCGTAAACCTGGCTAAACAGGAGTCCATCCAGCATGCGGGTTTATCATGGATATCAGCCCATACCGATCACCGGTTACACAGAACTGAATTAGCCCGGGAAAAACTATCCGCATCACTTGCGCTTGCCCAAAAAGAAGGCAGCAAACATTGGGAAGTTAGAAATCAATCCACGATGGGAGTGATTAGCCGGGATGTTTTTTTTGGGCATACATTAAAGGCCATTCCTGATCATCAGCGCGCTCTTGAGCTGGCTAAAGAAACCCGCGACACCTTTTATATCATTAATGAACTTATAGCATTGGGTCTGAATTATGGAGACGCGGCAAAAATGGATTTGCATTTTGATTACCTGCTTCAGGCGCTTGAATATTTGAAGCACTATGAAGTGCTGCATCAACGATTAAGAATTCAAAGTGTGCTATGTGAAATTTTGCCAGATTTTGGCCGTTTAAAGGAAGCTATTTCCCTGCGCGAGGAGACCCTTAAACTTGCCAAACTCTCCAAATCAAGTATGGCATCTGATATCTATCTTCGGCTTGCCTCAGCTTATATCAATTTACGCGAATGGAACAAGGCTGAAGCATCATTGGATTCGGCCACTCAAATCCTGAAGCAAAATGGACGCTACCAAACCGAGTTATTTGGTTTGGAACAACAATATTATGTTTTGTTTAAGGCAAAGGGAGATATCCCACAAGCGCTCTTACATCTGGAGAATGCTTTTGCCAGCGTAAGCGAGAATTATGTCAATCGCAATGCTCAATTACTCAGCGAATACGAAACACAGTACCGAACCGGAGAAAAGGAGAAATTGCTCAAAACCACTCAAAATCAGCGCAGTTGGTTGCTATTATTGGCAGCACTCATTACAATTCTGTGTATTGTTGTATGGATCAGTTATTTCAAGCAACGGGCCAGTGGCAGATTGGTGGCGCAGCAAAAAGAAATTGTACAGCGTCAATCTGACGAATTGCGACAGTTGGAACAACTAAAATCCCGCTTTTTTACCAATGTTAGTCATGAGTTGCGTACACCGCTCACCTTAATGCTTGGCCCGGTAAGTTACCTCCTCAAACAGGATTATTGGACAGACCGCGACCGGAATTTACTGGAGATCACCAATCAAAACGGGAAACGTTTGCTTAACCTCGTGAACGAAATCCTTGACCTGGCCAAACTGGAAACAGGGCGAATGGATGTACAGGAAAAAGCTGTAAACTGGCTTAAGGCATTGGAACCCACAGTAGCACAGTATGCCTCGTTTTCTGATAGTCATTTGGCAAAACTCACCTTTGATTTTCAGGCCGATCCAGGATTAAACATCTATCTGGATACCAACAAGTTTGAAAAAATTCTGCACAATTTTTTATCCAACGCGCTCAAATTCACCCCACAAAGTGGAACCATTACTTTAACGGCTTCAGATCTTGGCGACAGGTTGCAGGTGTGTGTACGAGATACCGGACAAGGCATTCATCCAAGTGATTTGCCCCATATTTTTGACCGGTTTTATCAATCCAGGCGAGCCGATTCGCCGGTTCAGGGAGGTACTGGAATCGGGCTGTCTTTGTGTTATGAACTTTCTGAATTATTAGGTGGCACTATTTGGGCAGAAAGTGTTTATGGAAGTGGAAGTGCCTTTTATGTTGAACTTCCTAAAAAGGAAGCCCGTCTGGATGAAGCGACCCCACCGGCAGCAGCTGTGACGCCCCGGGGGATATCCACTGCAAACGGATTCAAGCAACAGGAAAGCCCCTCCTCCTTGCCCGGAAAGGCGAAAGGAAGTATCCTCGTGGTTGAAGATAATCCGGAGCTCCGGCAATACATTCAGGTAATACTTGACGAGTACAAGGTGCAGACGGCAGTTAATGGTAAAGAAGCGCTTGACCTGCTTCAATCCGGCAATATGGAGCCGCCCGATTTGATCATTTCGGATATTATGATGCCGGTTATGGATGGTGTTCAATTCTTAAACTGGGTGAAACAATCCGACCAGTTCAGGCATATCCCTTTTGTGATGTTAACAGCCAGAGGAGATGCCCGAATTAAGTTGCAGGCACTAAGGATTGGGGTAGACGATTACATGCTGAAACCATTCTTGGCAGACGAGTTGATGGCCAGGATTCACAATCTGCTCCAGAATCATTTTGAGCGACTCCGGTTCCAAAAACTGGCCACAGAAAACCAGTTGGAAAACTTCCCAATTGAACCAATCCCACCAGTTGTTTCAGAAGTCAATGCCCGTTGGCTGGCTGAGCTTGAGCGACTTCTGGAAAAGAAGCTGGACGACCATGCTTTCAACTTCAACTGGGTGGCTTCTGAGTTGAACTTGAGTGAGCGCCAATTCAGGCGAAAGGTGCAACAACTGACCGGCATGCCTCCCAATAAATATTTACAGGAAATGCGATTGCAACAAGCGCACGACCTGATGACCAACGGCAAATTCAGCACCATTAAAGAAATTGGTTATGCCGTAGGCTATCGGGATACCCCATATTTCTCGGCGCTGTTTACAGAACGTTTCGGCACGGCGCCCTCCCAGCTTTTACGGTAAGTAAGAAAATGAAATTTTCAAGCAAGGGTTAATCTGAACATCAGATTAACCCTTGTTTTTGTGTGAAATGTCCGGTTTATCCCCCCAAGATGTCCGGTTTATCCGGGTTGTGGAGCGACACTTTTGCTGCTGAAAATATCAAACATACCTGTTAACTAAAGTTCATTTCCACATGCAATCAGCTTTACAATTACCATTGACTAACATTAAGTCAAGTGCATGGGCTCACAACAAAAACAAGGCAGCGAAAGTTACGCGCGCCCTTTTACTGGGTCTGTTTTTTTGGGTGAGTGCCCCTGGAGTCAGTTATGCTGTCGATTACTTTTGGGTAGGCGGCAGCGGCAACTGGAATGATCTTACGCACTGGGCAACCACCTCGGGTGGTTCCATTAAACGCACCATCGTTCCAAGCGTGTTGGATAATGTCATTTTCGACGTCAATTCATTCACCGCAGCCGGGCAAACCCTAACTGTAAACCAGGAAGCTTTTTGTAAAGATTTTAAGTGGGTGAATGTGCTGAACAACCCAACCTTCAGCAGTACAAACTTCAACCTCAACGTAGCGGGCAACTTCGAAGTAACCGGCGGCCGGTTCAACTTCACGCATGCCAACGGCAATCTTTCCGTATCCGGCAACCTGCTGGTGGATGGCGCCGACATGAACTTTAATAAAAGCGGAGGTACCGTATCCGTAACCGGCAACTGGACCATGCAAAACAACAGCATGGCATTTGCCCGTACCGGAGGTACCACTTCCGTAGGCGGGAACATGACCTTCCAGAACATGACCCCTACGAGCTTCAATATCAACAGCGGTAACCTGACGATTACCGGCGACTTTCTAATGAACAGTGCGCCGTTTAATTTCAACATTACCGGTTATCCCATGACGGTGGATGGCAACTTCTCCATTTTAAACGGAGCCAGCACCTTCACTCACACCAACATCCTGAGTGTAAAAAAGTCCTTTACGCTTAGTCCTGCGGTAACATTTAACCAGACCAACTATGTAATATTCACTGCCACTACCGCCGGCAACACCATTACTTCGGCAGGAAAATCCTTTGCTTATGTTCGTTTCAACGGAAGTGGCGGGGAATGGATTTTGCAGGATAACTTCAAGGCAATCCAACAAACTGATCACTTTACCGGTACCTTCCGTTCCAATGGCAAAAGTGTGGATTATGGCTCTTACTTCAATGCCGTAGACAACGGTACAGTAAGAACCCTGGACTACACAGGTACAGATACTGTGCGGGTGCAATATCATTTTCGGGTAAACGCTAATGTCAGCACAGTACTGAACATGGGAGGTGCAGTTTTGCTCATGCATACCCCTAACTGGAGCGAAATGTTCCTGGATGGCGGAGGCAAAACTTTCGGTACCGTAGTGATCCGCCATTTATATAACACCACCGCCGCCACCAATATCCGTTTCCGCAACGACAATTCAGTGTATGGAAACGTGTATATGTACATAAACAATGCCTCCAGATGGTATAAAGAAGGTACCAACAATACTTTCGGAAACGTACAAATCAATTACATCAATCCAACTGTTCCTGCTTCAGGCGACTGGAATATTTTGTTTGGGATAAACACGCTGGCCAGTCTGACTTTTACCAGCAACAACACGATTCCATTATTCTATTGCGACAACAATAACAACCTTGGCGCTGTAACACTGGTGCCAGGTACACAATGGCAAACTGTAAATGGTAAAGTACAAACCGTAACCAGCCTAACGGCAAACGGCAATTGTAACCGCTTTATTACTATTTTCCCAAGCTCGGGAACTTCCACCATAACCGACGCCAACGGCGGCTCCAACAACCTGGATTTTGTGACCCTTACCGGAACGAATTTTACGGGAGCTACCTGGACTGCTACCAATGCGTTGGACAATGGTGGCAACGCCGGTATCAGCCTAACGCCACTGGCTACCCAAACCTATTACTGGATTGGCGGTGTTGGCAACTGGAACGAAACCTCACACTGGTCGCTGAGCAGCGGTGGCAGCACGGCAGGATGTGTGCCGACGCGGGTAGACCATGTAGTCTTCGACAACAACTCCTTCCCTGGCAGCAATCAGACCGTAACTTTGAATGTGGCGTCAGAGGTAAACGACATGACCTGGACATCCGGTGTGAATGCGAGTCCCAATTTCAACGGCAACCAAAACCTGACCATCAATGGCGACCTGACGGTGGCCGGCAATATGGACTGGAACCTGACCGGTGCGTTGATCTTGCGCAAATCGGTAACGCTCAACAGCGCCATGACCTGGGCACAGAACAACATTGTGTACCTGAGCGGTTCCACCACCGGCAACACCATCAATATGGCCGGAAAAACCTTTATCAACCGCTTGATTTTCGACAACCCGGGTAACAGCGCTACTGGCGCATGGACCTTAACCGGTGATCTGGCGGTTGCGCAAAATACCTATACCACCTTTAATGACGCAACGTTCATATCAGCCGGATATAAGGTGGATTTTGGCGATTATTTTGATGGCACCAGCAATGTGCCCAAAGTGCTTGATTTTACCGGCACAGATACCGTACGCATGAAGCGCCAATGGCAATTGGTAGCCAGTACGAATGCCACTCTGACCATTGGCAATGCCACCATATTGCTGCGCCAGCCTGCCACGGAAGGCAATAACATGATTTTCGATGGCGGCGGTAAAACCTATAAAAACCTGGTGTTGGATGCCCGGCAAACGGGCGGAAGCTACACCATTTATGTGCGCAACAACAACAACATTTTCCAGGACGTCTACCTGCGCATTTACGGAGCGCAAAACGTGCGGCTGGAGAGTTCCGGAAATACCTACCGGGATGTGTATGCGGATTACCTCAGCACCAATACAGGCTATGCACCGAACTTCGAGATGTTTAACATCAATACGTTAAGCAGCCTGCAATTCAACGCTCCTTCGGTTAAGCCCAACCTGTATTTGTACAGCAACCACACCATCAACACCCTGAAGCTTTTCCATGGCATGACTGCCCGCTTCACCGGTGGTGCTACCCAGACCCTGCAATCCTTGATTGCAACGGGTACCTGTACGCGCAACATTACCCTGATTTCCAACAATCCGGGCACCCAGAGTACCCTGACGGATGCTTCTGGCGTTAACAACCTGGATTACGTGATCCTAAAGGATATGAAAGTACAGGGTGGTGCAACCTGGAATGCTACCAATGTGGTAAACAACGGCAACAACACCGGCTGGAACATTGTAGCGGCAGCCTCTCAAACTTTTTACTGGGTTGGCGGTACCGGCAACTGGTCGGATCCGCTGCACTGGTCGCTGAGCAGTGGTGGCGCTTCCACAGGCTGCCTGCCTAATGCCCAGGATGATATCGTGTTCGACCACAATTCCTTTACGGGTGTTAGTCAATCGGTCAACCTGACGGCCAATGTCATTTGTCGCAACATGACCTGGACCGCAGGCGTGACCCTGAACCCAACTTTCCAGGGCAACTTTGAGCTGGATATTCAGGGCGACTTGCAGGTTTTGGGCGTTATGACCTGGATCCAGAATAATATCCTGTATCCACGTGGCGACTTTAAGTTGAACGCAGGCGTAACCTGGCAACACGCTCACTACCTGGAGTTCTTCTCAGACTCCACCAACAACGTGGTGAACACTGCTAACAAAACACTACTGCACCGCGTGCGTTTCGGAGCTAAAACGGCCAATTCCGGCCCGAAATGGACCCTTGGGAGCGACTACAAAGTGCAGAATAACAATTCCGGTATCCTTACATATGTGTATGAAGGCACCTGGAAAACCGATGGCTACGAAGTAGACGCGGGCTGGGAATTTTATGCTGCCGACAACTACGTGCGCACCATAGACCTGACGGGCACGGATACGCTGCGGGTACAGAACGCCTGGCGGGTGGTAGCCAACGCCAATACGACCTTCATCCATGGTGGCGCAACTATTTTATTGAAAACTACCAATGTTGGGTCCAATCAGGTATTTGCCGGTGGCAATAAAACCTATCAGGATGTGGTGGCCTGGCATGGAATCAACGGCTCCACCCAGTTTACCGGCAACAACACATTCCGGGATTTGTATGTGCGCTATTACGGTGTGCACAACAAGGCCATCTATTTTGACAATGTACAGAATTTCAGGAATGTGGACATTGATCAGGCCTCCGGTGTGCAGGTGCAGGTTTACTTCCGGAATGGTCCGCACACTTTCAACAATTTTGTGCTGGAAACCCTGGGAACGGCCACCTCTTACCTGGAGATGCAGTGCAACAACACGTTCAATATCCTGGATTTGCCGAATGGTTTTAACATGACCATGCTGGCCAATACCACACAAACCATCAGCAGCTTCATTCCGCGCAGCACCTGTTTGAAGCGTTCCTCCATTATTGGGAACAATGCGACAACCTCAAAAATCTCGCAAGCATCGGGCACCATTAATACAGAATGGATCAACCTCACCAACCATACGGTTCAGGGCGGGGCTGGTTTTAATGCCACCGATGCCACCATTACCGGAACTGTAACCGGCTGGAACTATGTGATTGAGCAACCCATCACCCTGTTTTGGGTAGGCGGCAGTGGCAACTGGAGCGATGCCAGTCACTGGGCTTTTGTGAGCGGTGGTCCGGGCAACGGCTGTGTGATTCCGCTGGCCAAAGACAATGCTGTTTTTGACGCCGCGTCATTCACGGCTGCCGGTCAAACAGTTTCGCTGAACATTACAGCAGCCTGCAAAAACATGATCTGGAACAATGTGTCGTTTGCGCCAACCCTGGGCTCCAACAACCAATTGACAGTGAATGGCGACCTGTTTATCAACAGCAATATGAACTGGACACACAGTGGTAATCTGGTGCTTAATGGTTCTGTAACGCTTTCACCCAGCATGACCTGGAACCACAATGCGCAGACCAACTTTTTCCCGGCTACAGCAGGCAATTACACCCTTGATTTTGGCGGCAAATCCATGATCAACACCATGTTGTTCAATGGCCATGCCAATGCCACCTGGACATTGCTGAGCGATTACAAATCGGCCACCAACATTACCACCCAAATTCAACAAGGTAAATTCTATTCCAATGGCCATAAAGTTGACTTCGGATACTCCCTGAATTTCAACTATACCAACGCCAAAGTGCTCGACTTTACCGGAACCGACACCGTACGCGTTCGCAGGGAATGGTACGGCAACGGCACCGGAACTACCCTCAACATGGGTGGCGCTGTGCTGTTGTTGCAATCCAACCAGAACGACGATATGTGGTTCCGTGGCGGCAACCTGACTTATGGAGATCTCGTGGTACGCCACTATTTTTCTGCCAACCAAACCATTAACTTTGAAGGCAACAACAACATAGGTGAGGTTTCGGTAACCTTTACCAACCGTAAAGACATCAACATGAACGGCAACAGCACTTACGGTGGCTTTACCCTGTTCATGAATCACCTTACTACCTCGTCTATTCCGCAATTCCTGGTGAACGGCAGCAATACGTTTAACTCCTTTGTCATTCTGTCGTTGAATGCCCAGGGACCAGAAATCAAATTCTTCCAGAACAACACCTTTGGCAGTTTTGTGTCGGTAGGACGCAACTCCCGACTTCGCTTTGGCTCCGGAAAAACCCAAACCTTTACTGGTGTAGTACAGATTCTCGGCACAGGCGGCTTCCCGATTTTCATCAATGCCACTACCGATGGCTCGCAGGCTACGCTTACCAAAGCATCCGGCGACCTGTGTTTCGACTATGTTTGGATCAAAGACATCAATGCAACCGGAGGCGCTACCTATCAGGGTGGCATCAATGGTATCGATCTGGGCAACAACCTGGGCATCAACTTTGCCAACAACTGTCAGGCATATTACTGGGTAGGTAACTCCGGCAACTGGTCGGATTACGCCAATCACTGGGCTACCTCTTCCGGCGGTACCACCTTCCACGCTCAGGCGCCAACGCTCATTGACGACGTGTATTTCGATGCCAACTCCTTCACGAGCTCTGGTGCAACCGTTACGCTGGACGTAGAAGGCGATTGCCGGAACATGGACTGGTTGTCTTCGTTGTTCTCCCCTACCCTTGCGGGTCCGGCTGCCAACCTGAATATTTACGGAGGTTTGGTTTTATCTCCGTTCATGAACCAGAACTGGACAGGCTCCTGGAATTTCAAAGCGCAGAACGGCAATACCTATGGTATTGATGTTCAGGGCAAAACACTTACCAATGTAGACATAAATACCCTGACCAACAGCGCTTACAAATTGGTGAACGATTTGAAAGCGAGCAACAGCATTGACCTGATTGCCGGTGGCTTACAAACACAGGGCAATGCGGTAAACACCAAAGAATTCAACCTGATTGGTGCAGACACCCGCAACTTGACCCTGGGTTCGTCTAAAATCACCATCACCAATGGCAAGTGGGACGTGCAGGATGCCACCAACCTGACCATTACGCCTGGCACCAGCGAAATTATCGTGCAAAGTGAGGGCAGTAGTGCGCATTTCTACGGCGGCGGCATGACTTATCGCGACCTGCGTTTCAACACTGCTTCAACCATGAACGGTACACTGACCGGCAACAACACCTTCAATACCCTGCGGGTATTGCCTGGCGTGACCCTTTCCGTAGCTGCCGGCAGCACGCAAACCACCGGCAACCTGATTGCCAGCGGAACCTGTACCAAAGGTCTTACCATCCAGTCAGACACGCCGGGTAGTGCAGCTACATTCAGCCAGGCTTCCGGAACGGTTAATTCCAGTTTTGTAACGCTTCAGGACATCAACGCTACAGGGGGTGCAACCTTTAATGCCAACCAATCCACCGATTTGGGCAACAATACCGGCTGGAACTTTGCCAATGTGCCCAACCTGGCCATCACCATGACAACTACTGATGCCACCTGCCCTACCCCCAATAACGGTACGGTAACGGCCAATGTAACAGGTGGTGTAACGCCATATGCGTTCAAGTGGAACACCTTGTCTACCCTGCAAACACTCACGAACCTTTCAGCCGGCACGTACACGGTTACCGTTACAGATGCCGCCGGATGTTCGTCCACCGCATCTGCAAGTGTTAGTCAGCCAGCGTCTTACAACTTTGGCTCCAGCACTACGGGCGACCTCATTTGCTTTGGCGCCAGCGATGGTGATGTAGCCATTACCACCACCGGGTCATTATCGCCACTTACCTATGTGTGGAGCAATGGCGCTACCACGGCAACCCAGAGCGGGCTCATTGCCGGCACATATAACGTAACGGCCACCGATGCAGCCGGTTGCAAAGCCATCAACCTGGCTTTGGTGAACAGCCGGGCCAACATCAACGCTTCTATAGCAGTAACCACATCCAAGTGTATCAACACCCCGATTGGGTTTACCGCAAGCGGTTCCGGCATCGGTTTGACATATAACTGGAATTTTGGCGACGGCAATACCGGCAGCGGAGCAAGCGTGACCAACACTTTTGTTGCTTCCGGCAATTTCAATGTAGCGGTTAGCATTACCGATGTTAACGGCTGTTTGAGCACAGCCGTATCACCGGTTACCATTGGATCTGCGCTGAGTCTGGCAGGTACCATTACCAATGTAACAAGCTGTGCACCGGCTGTTTGCAATGGTTCGGTGGTGCTGGCGCCTTCAGGCGGCATTGTTCCGTACCAGTTTTTTGCCAACGAATTCAAACACACGTTTGATGGCAACACCATTTCCAGCACCATTTTCACCCGGGATAACAACAGTGGCGCATACAGCCAAAACAATGAGCTGACGGTTTCCGGTACTAACAGCTGGAACAAACGTATTTTCACGAACGGTACTTTCTCCCGTGTTGTCGGCAACGAATTTAACTTTAAGTACTACCAGCCTGTGAATACACACAGCATGATCGGTTGGTATGGCAACTCTACAGCCAATACCACCAACACCTACACCGACATGTTGTACGCCTTTTATTTTGATAACAACACCGGTTTCAGGATTTACGAAGACGGAACTGATCGCGGAAGTGTTGTCGCCAACGTTCCCGGAGGCTATACTACGAACACCTGGTATGAAGGCCGTATCGTGTTGAAAGCCACTGGTGCAGATTATTACCTGCGCAAACTGGGCAACACCGCCTGGGCATTGATTTACTCCTCGACTTATTCAAGCGAAACGAACCTGCGCCTGGGCATGACCCTTTACGGAACCGGCCCGGTAGTGACGGACGACTGGGCAGTGTCATCCTTTAACCCTGTAACTGCTGCGCTTTGCACAGGCAATTATACCTACAATGTGATGGATGCCAATGGCTGTACAGCAGCCTACACCGCTACGGTTGGTGTAACGGATGCTGTATTGCCAACGGCTGTTTGCCAAAATGTGAATGCCAACCTGAATGCTGCAGGAACGTACAACCTGACCACCTCACAGGTTAACAATGGCAGCAGCGACGATTGTGGCATCAGTGCGCTGAATTTGGATCAAAGCAGTTTCAACTGCTCCAACCTCGGCGCCAATGTGGTCACCCTTACGGTAACCGATAACAGCGGCAATACCAAAACATGCACTTC
The DNA here is from genome assembly GCA_016787545.1 of Saprospiraceae bacterium. Taxonomy (GTDB): domain Bacteria; phylum Bacteroidota; class Bacteroidia; order Chitinophagales; family Saprospiraceae; genus M3007. Next base: position 16,074 of record JAEUUS010000728.1, on the reverse strand, counting down.
AACAGTGACGGTAACAGACAACAGTGCGCCAAGTATTTCCTGCCCGGGCAATCAGACACAGCCAATAATGGCCAATTGCTCTGTGATGCTGGAGGATTATACCACCCTGGCAAGCGCTGCCGACAATTGTAACCCCTCACCGCTGATCAGTCAGAGCCCGGTGGCTACAACCGAAATTTTCGGCGCCACCACGGTTACCCTGACGGCACAGGATGGAAATGGCAATCAGCAAACCTGTGCTTTCCAGGTGAGCCTGCAAGACAATTCGGCCCCTGTAGCTGCATGTATTTCAGCCTTAACGGTACAATTGAATGCTTCCGGCAGTGCAGGTGTATCGCTTACAGATCTGGACAACGGTTCGTACGACAACTGTGCCATTTCCGGCACCAGCATTGGCGGACAAAGCACATACACCTGTGCCGACGCCGGCAACACCTTTACTGTTACCCTCACCGTGAATGATGCCGGCGGCAACACCGCTACCTGCAGCACCCTGGTTACCGTTTCAGACGACGACCATCCTTGCTGCAGCGCACCACAAGCGGTTTGCGTGACCAGTCTGGAAGTATTCCTGAATGCATCCGGAACAGCATCCATCAATGCCAACGATATTGATGCAGGAAGCACAGCAGACTGTGGCATTGCATCTATGGTTATTGATGACAACAACTTCTCTTGCGCTGATTTGGGCAGCAATCCGCACACTATTACCCTGACCATTACAGATGGCAATAATGTAACCGACCAATGTACGGCAGCGGTAACCGTGACCGACAATACAGCGCCGGCATTCAGCGTTTGTCCGGGCAACCAAACCCTGCCTTTGGGTGTGAATTGCGAGGCCATTATGCCTTCTTTCCTTGGCGTGGCAACTGCTACAGACAATTGTTCTGTAACCTTATCGCAAAGTCCGACTGGCGGCCAAACCCTCAGTGGCGCCGGAGATATGACTGTTACCCTGACGGCCACCGACCAGGGCGGGCTCAGCTCTGTTTGTAGTTTTACCCTGTCTAAAATAGATGACATTAACCCTTCCATCAGCTGTCCGGCAGCGATTGAACAAGCCAACGATGGTGGTCAGTGTTCCGCCCTTGTATCCTATGCAAACGCCGCAACTGCCAACGACTACTGCGATGCCTCACCAGCCATTGTGTACAGTCCGGCATCCGGTAGCAGCTTCGCGGTAGGAAGCACTACGGTAACGGCCACAGCCACAGACGATTCCGGCAACACAGCCACTTGCAGCTTCCAGGTAGTAGTACATGATGAAGAATCGCCGGTATTGACCTGCCCAAGCGATACCGTGACACAACAGGCCGATGCCGGATTGTGCCAAACTATTGTTACATACTCCGTTACTGCCCTTGACAACTGTGACGCAAACCTGGATTTGAGTACCAACCAGGCCTCCGGCACTGCCTTTACGGTAGGATTTACCAATGTGTTCTACACCGCCACAGACGATGCCGGCAATACTGCCACCTGCAGCTTTGCTGTGCGTGTCCTGGACACTCAAGCGCCTTCGGTGATTTGTCCGGCCAATATCACCGACAATACAGATGCCAACCAGTGTACCGCCGTTCAAAACTACACAGCTACTGCCACCGACAACTGCAGTGCCAATCCAAGCATTACTTTCAGTCCGGTGTCTGGCACACCATTTGACCTGGGCACCACCACGGTAACGGCAACTGCCGGTGATGGCAACGGCAATACGTCAACCTGCACCTTTACGGTAACGGTTACGGATAACCAAACTCCGGAAATTACTTGCCCGACCGTCATCACACAGGCTGCAGCCGCAGGTTTGTGCACTGCCGACATTTCCTTCAATGTAACCGCCACTGACAACTGTAATGCCAACCCAACACTGACAGGCAGTCACCTTTCAGGTGCAACCTTTAGCCTGGGCTCTACCACCGTAAGCTATACCGCCAACGATGGAAACGGGAATACGGCTTCCTGCACTTTCGCGGTAGTTATTTCCGACAACCAATTGCCAACCATTACCTGCCCGGCCAACATCGTGCAGGACAACGATGCGAATCAATGTTCGGCGATTGTAAGCTACTCCGTTAATGCTACCGACAACTGTGGAGGCTCACCGGCTTTGACTTACTCCAAAGCCTCCGGCAGCACCTTCCAGTTGGGCGCCACCACCGTTACGGCAACGGCCAACGACAGCAATGGCAATACAGCTTCCTGTTCGTTTACGGTGACGGTGAATGATACACAGGCGCCGGGAATTACCTGTCCTGAGAACATTAGCGTTACCACAGGGGTAAACACAAGTGCATGTACAAGTTTAATTGAGGTACCAACAGATCTCCTTACTACCCCTGGTGTTGTTTTCCCTAACGGATCTGTGCCTACTTCCGGAAACAGTCTGCTGTTCCCTGCAAGTAATCCGCCGAATCAGATAAAAATTAAAATACCACTGGTTCCGGCAGGATTGTTTAATACCGGCGATCCAATTACACTGAGCTTTAATTCCATCTGGACTCGTACCAGCTTGGACAACGATGTACGGTGGATGTTTACAGACGGGAACCAATTAAAGTTGAATGGAATTGCATTGATCGACAATTCAGGTGGCGCTGTAAGAAGGTCTGAATCCGCATCTACTCCAAGTGCTACGGTAGTTCCGTTTGCCACCGATAACGAGATTGGTTGCGGCAATTGCTTCCCGTCTGTTGGAAATCAATATCAAGCTGATGTAACCTTGACTGTAAGCAGTGCAGGTACAGTAACCATTTCCGGCATCATGAGTGGTGATGGCTCTGCCGGAACTGCGCCATTCAACTATACCTATTCCGGTACTTTTGATGTGGCAAAAGGAATTTATTTCTATTTTGTCAACGAAAATTCCATAACTGGCGGAACGGCTAAATTAGATTATTTGAATTATGCATGCGATCTCGCAACGCCAAGTTCCTGCGGCGCCATTGTTTCCTGGGATACACCACTTGGTTCCGACAACTGCTCCGTCACTGTTGCCCGCAGCAACGGTCCTGCAGACAATGCTAATATGACGCTGATCAGCGAGGAAGAGTTTCAGCTTGGCGTTACCAACATTTGTTATCTGGCAACAGATGGAAGTGGCAATACCAATGAGTGTTGCTTCACGGTAACTGTGCAGGATAATTCACTGCCAGAAATCACATGTCCTGCAACGCAATCCATTGTGCTCAATGCTTCCTGCGATGCAATGCTTGCCAATTACACCAATTTGGCAACAAAGAGCGACAATTGCTCGGCACCAGCGAATATTACGGTTTCACAGACACCCGAAACAGGAAGTATCGTAAGCGGATATGGCCCTATGACGATTGTGTTAACAGCAACGGACGAATCTGGAAACACAAGAGCATGCAACTTCACCGTAAACAAACTTGACCAGCAGGCGCCAACCATCAATTGCCCGTCCAACCAGATCGTTGCCCTCGGAAACGACTGTACGGTGGCCATGCCAACTTACACACAGGCAGCCACTACAACCGACAACTGCGGCGCGCCTACCGTGACACAAGCAGTGAATGGCACAAATACCTTCACTGGTATTCAGTCCAAAACCGTAACCCTCACCGCTACTGATGTAGCTGGAAATACCGCAACCTGCACCTTTACGGTAACGAGTCAGGACCAAACCACTCCGAGCATCAACTGCCCGGCAACCCAAAACCTGAGCCTGAATGCAAGTTGCCAGGCTACCTTGGGTAACTACGCAGCGCTCACAGGTGTGTTTGACAACTGCGCCACCACGCTCACGCAAGCGCCTGCAAGCGGAACGGCCGTGAATGGCGTGGGCACGCAGGTGGTCACTATGACAGTAACGGATATTTCAGGAAACACGGCTTCTTGTGCATTCAACGTGCAAAAAACCGACAATACCGACCCGGTTATCACCCAATGTCCGGCAAACCGCAACATTTACCTGAATGCAGATTGCCAGGTGGTGATTCCTGACCTCAGGGCTGAGGTTTCGGCAACAGACAACTGTTCCGCCACCACCGCCAGTCAATCTTCTGCCGGTCTGACCCTGGCGTTGCAGCATGGCAGCACCACTACAGCGGTAGTGAATGTTTCTGATGCTTCCGGCAACACGGTTTCGTGCAGCGTAATCCTCACCGTGCAGGATAATACGGCGCCTCTCGTAACCTGCCCGGTAGCGCAAAGCATTGAACTGCTGGAAAATTGTTCTGTTAACCTGCCAGACTACAGCTTGCTGGCAACAGCGCTGGATAATTGTACTTCATCTGCCAACATCAACTGGAGCCAAAGCGCTTCCAGCGTAAGCACAGCCGGCGTTCAAACCATTACCTTGACGGCAGCAGATGCGGCAGGTAATGAAGGTACTTGCCAGTTCACACTCACCAAAACAGACAACACAGCGCCAACAGCAGTGTGTAACGACATCGTAATAGAACTGACCGACCGGAATACTTACCAGCTGAGTCAGGCCCAACTGGACGCCATCGCATCCGGCAGCGCCGACAACTGTGCGTTCACTTACGCCATTCCGGCTAATACCCAGTTTGACTGCAGTAACCGCAATAATACGGTGGCTGTTACCCTGACTGTTACGGATGCCTCCGGCAATTCGGCTACCTGTGTGGCAGATGTTTTTGTCAACGACCCGAACAGCGTGTGCAACGAGCCACCGGTGGCCATTTGCCAAAACATCACCGTGAATCTTAATTCTGATTGCACGGTTGGCATTTCCAACACCGCGGTGAACAACGGCTCCAGCGACCCGGACAACGACCCGCTTACGTATTCGGTTTCGCCCTTTGCTTTCAGTGGCGTTGGTACGACGACTGTTACACTGACCGTTTCGGACGGTGAATTCAGCGACCATTGTACTGCCACCGTAACAACCGTAGACGTTACTGCACCCGTGGCTACTATTACCTCTTTGGAAAATGTAACTGCAGAGTGTTCTGTCACCCTCGAAACGCCAACAGCTACCGACGCCTGCGACGGCACGATCACGGCAACAACTTCTGACCCAACGACGTACAATGTTCAAGGCACATACACCGTGACCTGGACTTATACCGATGCATCAGGCAACTCAAGCAGCCAGACCCAAACGGTAATCGTGGACGACAATACGCCACTGGTTATCACCTGCCCGGCCACGCAGACCCAGGTATTGGGAAGCAACAACTGCCAGACCACCCTGAACAACTATATCGGTATGGCAGTCACAACCGACAACTGTGGTTCGGTGACAGTGACCCAATCACCGGCCTTAGGCTCGGTTTATAATGGGGAACAAACGGTAGCCGTAACCCTGACAGGTACAGACATCGGCGGCAACTCGGCTTCTTGTACCTTCAATGTGGAGGTACAGGACAATACCCAACCGACGGCTGTTTGCCAGAATGTAACAGTACAACTGGATGCGAGCGGCAACGGATCGCTCACGGCGGCACAGGTGAACAACGGATCAAGCGATGCCTGCGGCATTTCAGGTTCCACGCTGGATATGACAGCGTTTGATTGTAACGATATCAGTAATGGAACAGGCGGAATATTGGGCAATGCCTTAAAGTTTGACGGCTCGAATGATTACACGGTAAGGGCTCCCCTTACGGCTTTGGGCACAAGCGACTTCACTTTTGAATTTTGGTACAAAGCAAACAGCCATGGCGCATTCCCGATTTTGTTTGCACAGGATCAAACCGGGATAGGCACTCCTGCTTTCAGAGTTGAGATCAATTCGAACAACAACTCTATGTCATTTTTCCAAAATTCTTCCGGCGCGAGTGTCACGAACTTTACTCCGGCAAATTCATTGACCGTAAACACCTGGACCCACTATGCCATTGTTCGTAACGGAAATACTTACCGGTCTTACATTAATGGTGTGCTGAAAACCACCACAACGGCCACCGGCACGCCAAGTTTCGTTGGAAATAATTTCAATTTCCGAATTGGCGCCCGCCAGACCGGCAGCCTCGCTGCTCAAAACCCATTCAATGGCACCATCGATGAATTCAGGGTTTGGAATGTTGCGCGTACACAATCTGAAATTCAGGCTAACCTGTATAACTCACTCGGTTCGCAAACCAATTTGTACATCAATTATCCTTTCAATCAGGGTACTGCCGGTGCAAATAATACAGGCATCACAACCTTGAACGATGTTTCAGGAAACAACCGGAACAGCACCCTGACCAATTTTACCTTGAACGGGGTTAACTCCAACTGGGTGAGCGGCGCTCCAACGCCAGCTACTGCAGGGCCTGAAGTAACTTTGACGGTCACCGATGTGAACGGCAACACCTCCACCTGCGCGGCCATTGTAACTGTAGAAGACAACGTAGCGCCAGTGGCAGCCTGTCAAAATGTAACGGTTCAATTGAATGCTGCTGGTACGGCCTCCACGACGGCTGCTGCAGTAAACAACGGCTCCTCCGACGCCTGTGGTATTGCAACACTTGCATTGAGCAACCAATCGTTTACCTGTGCCAACCTCGGCGCCAACACCGTGACCCTGACAGCGACCGACAACAACAACAACACAGCCACTTGTACAGCCACTGTAACGGTTCAGGACAATATCGCACCTGTTGCGCTTTGTAAAAACACGGTAGTTGCCCTGGGCGCCATTGGCAATGCCAGCATTGTACCGAATGCGGTAAACAACGGCTCATTCGATAACTGCAGCACCAATTTCTCCCTGAGCACTACCCTGTTCAGTTGCGAAAATGTAGGTATCAACGTGGTTACGCTCACGGTTACCGATGGAAGTGGCAATTCCTCAACCTGCACCGCCAATGTGGTAGTGGAAGACAACCTACATCCGGTAATTGTTTGTCCTGCAGGTATTCAAACCGTGGCGCTTGGCGCCAATTGTAGCACAGCCATGCCCGATTTTGAACCCGCGTTGCTAAATGCAACCGACAACTGTGCGTACACCGTAACCCAAACACCTGCGCCCGGCACTCCGGTGAACGGCGCCCAGGGAATGCAATTTGTGCACATGTCTGCCACCGATCCGGGCGGCCTGGAATCTGTCTGCGACATTCTGATTGATGTGATTGACAATACCCCTCCAACAGCCCTTTGCCAGAATCGCACTGTGAACCTCAACATCGATGGTGTTGGTTCGCTCACAGCAGCCTTGGTCAACAACGGTTCTTCCGACGGTTGCGGTATCCAGTCCATTACCCTGAGTCAAACAGCCTTCGATTGCGAAGACGTGGGTACCCACACGTTGACCTTAACGGTGAAAGACATCAACAACAATGTAAGCACCTGTACCGCACAGGTTACTGTTCAGGATCTGATTGCACCTACGGCAAACTGTACCAATTTTGTCGTGCATCTGGACAACAACGGCGATGCTGTCATCACTTCGGCTAACGTCAACGACAACTCCTGGGATGCCTGCGGTATCGCTTCTGTAAGCGTTACACAAACAACCTTTGATTGCAGTCAGGTAGGGGTAAATACCGTTACCCTGAGTGTTACCGATCAAAACGGCAACCTCAGCACCTGCTCTGCAGAAATCTCTGTGCTTGATGTTATCCTGCCCACCACCCTGTGCAAAAATGCCAGTGTAGTATTGGATGCGGCCGGAGAAGGCGCCATTACGGTGGCCGATATCGATAACGGCACCTACGACAACTGTGGCATTTACTCACTGAATGCATCCACCAACACCTTTACCTGTGCCAATACCGGCGCCAATATCATTGTACTCACGGCAACAGATGTTAACGGTAATGTGGCAACCTGTCAGGCTACGGTAACGGTTACCGACAACATCGCTCCACAGGCCATCTGCCAAAACGTACAGGTAAATCTGGACGCATCAGGCGCGGGCACCTTAACGGCTGCTCAGGTGGATGCAGGCTCCACCGACATTTGCGGTATTCAGAGTATGGCGCTGAACCTTACCACATTTGATTGCAGCGAAGTGGGCGCACATGTTGCTACCATGACAGTAACGGATAACAACGGTAATTCCAGCAGCTGCACAGCCAGCATCACGGTAGTTGATCAGGTTGCACCGCAAGCCAATTGTCTGGATATCACCCTGCCATTGGATGCCTCAGGTTTGGCCTCCATCGCCGTGGCGGATATTGACAATAATTCCAGCGATGCCTGCGGCATCCAGTCTACCAGCATCAGTGCCGCCAATTTCAACTGCACCCAAACCGGCCTGAACAATGTTACCCTCACGGTAACAGACGTGAATGGCAATGTTAGTGAGTGTATCGGCGTGGTAACAGTAGTGGATGAACTGGCGCCAACCGCTGTTTGTCAGCCTGTTACAGCAGCATTGAATGCAGCAGGCGCTGCCTCCATTACGGTGACTCAGGTAAACAATGGCTCCTCCGACAATTGTGACATACAGAGCGTTGTCCTGAGTCAAAATGCCTTTACCTGCGCCAATCTGGGTGCAAATACAGTGATACTTACGGTAACCGATGTACACCAGAATGTATCTACTTGTGAGACCACTGTTACCATTCAGGACAACATCCTTCCGGTAGCTGTTTGCCGAAACGTCACCCTGCAACTCGACGCCAATGGTAATGCTCCACTGCTGCCTGCTGCAATCAACAATGGTTCTTCCGATAATTGCAGCATCAGCCTGAGCCTGAACACCACAAGCTATGGTTGCGCGCAGGTGGGACAAAACACTGTTATCCTTACCGTAACCGATGCGGCAGGAAACACAGCAAGTTGTACTGCCAACGTAACGGTTCGGGATCAGGTAGCGCCAAATCCGGGTTGTCAGAACTATACGCTGGCACTGAACGCACAAGGTGAAGGATGCGCAACAGCTGCCAATGTGGCCGCCAATGCTTCCGATGCCTGCGGCATTTCTACCATCAAGTTCCTGGAAACGAACGAGACGGACAATAAAGTCAGCAACGGAGCCTTCAACAACAACAGCAACAGCTGGCAGAGCTACAATATGGACTGGAGCGGCGGATGGAAATCAACCGGCGGCAATCCGGGCGGTTACTTCCTCCTGAAAGGCAACAACAGTTGCTCCAGCGATCCAAGTATCAAACAGGAACTGGAAGACCTGCAGGAAGGCAAAACCTACACCATCAGCGGTCAGTATAAAGGCAGTGGCAACAGTACGGCAGCATCCTTCGGCATTCTGATTGATAACGTACTGATTGCGCAATTGCCCAATCCTGGCGCGGTATGGACGCCATTCTCTGTAACGTTCACGGCCACCGACGACGATCAGCAGCTTTCTTTCAAAGGAGAAATGAACTGCGACGCCACAGACTACAGTGTAGACAACATCACCGTGGTTAAAACAAACACCCTGAATACCATGTGTTTTGATTGCAGCCATGATGATGAAAGTTGCGACGATGATCTGAAGGGCAATGGTGGAGCCGAAGATGACGACGACGATGAAGACGGAGTGCTTGGTTTGGGCGAGCACCTGGTAACCATCGTGGTAACCGACAACAACGGCAACACCTCATCCTGCAGTGCAACCATTACAGTAGTGGATCAAATGGCTCCGGTGGCTGTATGTAAAAACCGCACCATCAACCTGCATCATGCAACAGGACAAGCCACCATCAATGTATCTAACATTGAAGATGATTCTTATGACAACTGTGGCGTTGACAGCTACAGTCTTAATAAAACCAGCTTTAACTGCAGTAATGTGGGCGCAAATACGGTAACCCTGACGGTGACCGACAACAGCGGCAACACAGGAACTTGTACGGCGATTGTAACGGTAAAAGATGTGACCAAACCAACCATTTCCTGCCTGAGTAACCAGACATTATTGCTCAATGCAAACTGTCAGGCGGTGATGCCGGATTACACCAGCAACGCCAATGTATGGGATAACTGTAGTGCAGTGGTAACACAAACACCGGCCCCCGGCACAATCGTGAACACTTCAGGTTCTATTAAAGTCAAACTTACCGCTACCGACCCATCCGGCAACAGCAATTCAGCAGAATTCTATCTGTACACGAAAGACCTGATTGCACCAACGGCTATTTGTCAAAACGTTACCGTTCCGCTTGAGGCCAATGGACAGATTACGGTAACGCCGGCTATGATCAACAACGGATCGTATGATGGTTGCGGTATAACAGAAATGTATATTCCGTACAACTGCAATAATGGCTTTGATTGTGAGGATATCGGCCAATCGTTTGTAGTAACCCTTACGGTAAAAGACGCAGCAGGCAATACCAAATCCTGCAACGCCACTGTTACCATTGCTGAAGGCACGGAAGACTCTGACTGCGACGGTGTTTCGGATGGTTGCGATCAATGTCCGGGCGGTGATGATACCGTGGATAACAACAACGACGGCAAGCCTGACTGTGCCTTCAAACCAAGTTACAGCAGCATTATTTCCAGCTGGAAATGCGGCAACAACAAGGTGTACATGTGCCACGCCACCAGTTCCAACAACAACCCGACCCAAACCATCTGTGTATCGTACAACTCCGTGAGCAGTCACATGGCACATGGTGATTATATTGGCTACTGCGGCAACACGGATTGCGACGGTCTGACGGGCGGAGGCAATGGAAACAAGCCAGGCGATGGAGAAAACGAACATGATCATGGTTCAGATCGCGAAGACAACCATGAGGCAGAGGGCCTGGATCAGGATCTGCTCCTGTTCCCGAACCCAACCGCTGCCGATGTATTCATTGGCCTGAAAGGATTTGTAAATCAGTCAGTTACACTCCGTTTAATGGATCAAATGGGCAAACAACTCTGGACTATGGATATTTCAAATGCACAGGACGACATGGTTCAGTTGCGCCTCGGAGAAATGGGCATTGCATCCGGTGTGTACACAGTGATCTTACAATCTGCTGATCAAACCATTTCCAAACGACTGGTTTTTGCTGACAAACATTAATGCGTGAAGAAACAGGGGAAGTAAATGGCTTCTCCTGCTATCATTAAGTAGGAAGTAAATATGACAAAGGCTCTGCTGTAACAGCGGGGCTTTTGTTTTTTTTGCGCCAGAATTCATACCGGAAAGCAATAAACGTGATAGAATTCGTTTTATAGATAATATTGATCAGGCAGTTGATTACTATTTAAACAACTAAAACCATGCGATTTTTATTTTTTTTATTGATCTCAATTCCAGTATTATCTCAGGCTCAACCCTTGCAGGATGAATACATGGTTATCAGCAGTGCTTTAAATCTGAGAGAAAATCCGGACATTAAATCCAAATCCCTGACTCAAGTCCCTAATGGTGCCTTTGTTCAAACGGTTGATAATCAAAATGAAAGACATGGCGATCAGATTGATAATTTGTACGGCCAATGGATCAAAGTCCGCTATAAGCAATTCACAGGATACGCTTTTTCCGCTTATCTGGGCGCCCAATACATGCTGTACTTCGAAAATGCGCATATTCATTATATGCCTAAAGTAAAATATTGGTATGGTGTATATTATGATACACAACAGAAGCAGGAAGTGATCCGTAAGATAAAAACCAGATTGAGTGAAGTGCCTTATGAAGATTCAGGTGAAAAAAAGCAGTTTTTGTCAACGGATCAGAAAAATAAAAGCTTATTCCTGATAGCTACTAATGAGCTTATTTCAGAAAAAAATATGGGTGTATTCAAGTTTAGAAACAAATCTGAGGATAGTGGCGTGAGGCTGCTTCCTGGTACTGACCTATGGTTGTATTTTAAAGTAAATGGAAGCAACGTAGACAGCGAAACATATCATCTTTTTGCCACAGGAGCATACAGTATGAGCGAATATGGATTAAGGCTTGATGATTTTGAATTGTATGTAGCAGATAATAACCCGCCGGATTCCCGGTTTACCGTGATTCAAAACTTAAATAAACATATAGGCGGTAATTATTTTGAAGGGGCTTACCTGTTTTACTGCGGAGATATTGATGGAGATGGTAAGCCAGATATTATCCTGAATACTTGTAGCAATTCTCATTGTACCTATATACTTTTACTAAGCTCTTCTGCTAAACCCGGAGAACTATTACGCGCTGTATCTACTTACACATTTTATGATGATTGTTGAAGGTTTTTTCGCATAGATTTTTCGCACAGATTTCACACAGATTTTTACACTCACTCCAGCGCTTGCAGCACTTCCATTTTCTTCCTGACCGATACGGCAATCAAGTCGCCATTCGTGAGTAGCAAATAGCCTCCGTCTTTCTTTTCAAAACCGCGTACATAGTGCATGTTTACCAGGTGGGATTGATGTACGCGCATAAAGCCATGACTCTCCAGCAATTGTTCAAATTGCTTAAGGGTTTTGGTTACATATACTTTTTCTCCGGAAGCCAGTATAAAACGGGTATTGTTGTTGTCGGCCTCACAACGCACGATCTGCGATATCTCGGTAATCACTATGCGCTCCTGTGTGTGAAGTGAGAGTCGGTCGGGCGCCACATCAGGCCGGGTGATGGCCTCACGAAGAATGTTCAGACTTTCGCGCATACTGCCCATCTGTCCCTGCGCACGCAAAACAGCCTCCTTCAGCAGTCCCGGATCAATGGGTTTCAACAAATAATCCACGGCGGCATACCGAAAGGCCCTCAACGCAAACTCATCAGATGCCGTGGTAAAAATGATGCGCGCATCCAGTCCGGGCACTATTTCCAACAAATCAAATCCGGTGCCGTCGCCCAGCAAAATATCCAGGAAAATGATGTCCGGTTTGTGCTGTCTGAGCAGTTTGGCCGCACTTACCACCGAATGTGCCGTGCCGATAATTTTCACTTCCGGACAATACGCAGCCAGATCTGCCTCCAGCATCGCAATAGCCGGCAACATATCTTCAATAATAACTGCTTTTATGGGTTGTTTTTCCATTAGTCAAAATGCTATAGTAACGGGTATGGTTAAGCGTACCCGTGTGCCGCCTGCTTCCGGCAAATCACTGTATGCCAGACTTCCACCCAATGCCTCTATACGTTCCCGGGTTACCTGCAAGGCGGTAGATTGATGCCCGGGCTTTTTGGCTTCGCGCAACAAAGCCGCTTTTTCCCTGCCAATCCCATTGTCTTCTATTGTACAACAAAGCTGATCGGCCTCCATGGTAAAATGTATCTGGATATGCCCCGGATACGACAAATGCGCCACGCCATGCACCACCGCATTCTCCACAAAAGGCTGAAGCAACATAGGCGGCAAGGTAACTTCTTCGGGATCCAGCTCTGCCGACATACTCAGGGTAAAGGTAAAAGGATTGGCCTGACAAAACTGTTCCATGCGGAGGTATTGCTCCAGGGTTTCTGTTTCCTCTTTGAGCGTAATTTGCTGCCTTCGGGAATTGTATAAAATGCTGCGCATCAGTCTGGCAAAGTTGCCTATTTCACTGCGGGCCACCTCGTATTCCCGGGTAGCCACAAGCGCCTGTATGCTGTTCAAAGCATTGAACAAAAAATGCGGATTCATCTGGAGCTGCAGCGCTTTTTGCTCCAGTTGCAGCAGTTTGTGCGCTACCTCCAGTTTTTCACGCCTGGCCCTTTCCCGTTTCCTGATCTGCCTGGTGTAATACCGCACTCCGGCAGCCAGCAATAACAGGAACAACACCAGGGCGCCAAGCCGGAAATACCACTCCTCCCAAAAAGGTTTTTGGATGGTAAACACCGCAAAAACAGGTTCGCTGAACGTAATACCATCCGTAGTAGCCTGCACCAGAAGCCGGTATCGGCCAGGCGCCAGATTGGCGTAGTTCACCTGGGCTTGTTCCGTCCACGGCGACCAGTCCGTATCTGCCTCTTCCAGCTTCCAGCGGTAACGGGCTGCACCAGCCGGCAATAAATCCACTGCCCGAAAAGCAAAACTGAGGTGGTTTTGATCCCAGGGCAATACCAAACCTGCCCCGCTGGAATCAAACAACAAATCTCTTCGGCCAGGCTCCAGGGGCTTGTAAAACAAACTGATTTGTTCAAAATGCACCAGCGGTGGCGTCGATCCACGGGTTTCATCCTGATTAACACAGCGCATCAAGCCGTTCAGCGTGCCAAACCAAAGTTGCCCGGCGGCGTCGCAAAGTGCGGCATCCTGACAGGTTTCTATGCCTGTAAAGCCTTCATTCCGGCCAAAGTGCTTCACCGTAGCGCTGCCATCTGCCGAAAAACACAAGCGATCTACCCCACTCTCCGTGCCTGCCCAAAGTTGCCCCGATTTATCGCGCAGCAACAGGTAAATGTTTCTGGAACTCAGCAAAGACCCATAAACCGACTCAAACCGGCTCACGGGTTGGCCAACGCCTTTTACGATCCCCTCCCCTTTCGTGGCTATCCAAACCTGCCCCGCAGTATCGGTAGCAATAGAGGTAAGCACTGTGGCCGGAATACCTTCTTTTGCCCCAAAAACCGTTACAATGCTGTGATTTCGAATGTTTCCTGCCCTGCCATTCAGCGTGCCAAACCACAAGACCCCGGCAGCATCCAGGTGCAGTGTAGTAACCGATGCGCCCGGCATTCCCTCCTTTACATCGAACCATCGGCGCCGATATCCTTCCGGGGTTGGCGAAAACAATACCAAACCCTCGGCCGTTGCCACCCAAACGCCCCCATCAGGCTCACAAATAATTTTTTGAATCCAATCTGATGGCAAAAAGCCATTGTCTTTTTTCAGCACCAGCCTGCCGTTTTTCCCCAGCACCAACACGCCCTTGCCTTCTGTCCCAATCCAAAGCTGACCAGCTGTATCCACCGCCAGACTCCGGGTTTTTACCCCCTGCAAATAACCGCTATCCGCCGTCACTGCATGCCAACCCATAGAATCCAGTCGGGCAAGGCCGTGTTGCGAGGCGCTTATCCATATCTGTCCGGAGCCATCCTGCTGAACGGCATAAATCCGGTTTCCGGGCAATCCGTCCGAACGATCGTACCTCCTGAATGCCTGACCGCCTGCCAGCGCCAATCCGGCGCCGGAAGTCCCCAGCCATATCCGGCCATTCCGATCCTGCAGCAAGGCATGAATATGACTATGAGGCAACCCATCCATTTCTGTAAAATGCCTTACTACCGATTCGCCGCTGGCAGCCACCTGAAAAACCCCATCGGAAGGCGTTCCGGCCCATAGCGTACCATCATCAGCCGACATCAAACAAACCACCCGTTCCAGACCCTGGGCCGACACGCTGCGAATCAACCGACGGGAATCTGCCGAAATAGCCATGATACCGGAGCCCAGGGTTCCGCACCAAAGCGTATTGCCCTGCTGCACCAAGGCACTCACCGGATTAGGCGGAATTTGAGCGGATGCATTGACAGAAATGGCCTCGTTTTCCTTCGGGCTATACCAGAGTCCGCGCACACTTCCTATCCAAAATCCGCCTTCCGGGTGTGCTGCAAGGGAAAGAACGATCAGTTTATCCAACACAGGGTTCAGGCGCACGGGCGTGCAGGTGCGACGCGCGGCATCGTATTTCCACACACCTTTTTGGGTGCCGAGCAAGATGCCCTCTGGCACAGCAAGCAGGGCGTACACCGACAGGCCGGCACTTTCCGGAACCAACTGAACGTGTTGGTTATCCAGGATAAAAAGTCCGGCATTGGTGCCAGCAACCACTTGTTTGCCGTAAGGCGCCAGCACATTCACAAAAGTGTTGCTAAGGCCGTTTTGCGGACCAAATACTTCAAATTGTTGTCCGTCGAACCGACAAACCCCGCCGCCCTGAGTGCCCAGCCACAAAAAGCCATAAGCATCCTCACACAGGCTGTACACCTGCGATTGAGGCAAACCTTCATCCAGCGACCAGGACATGAATTGTCCGGATTGCGCGATGCCCTGGCGCCACGCGAACATTGCGCAGGCCAGGGCGATCCATATGGTTTTGTGGTATGACATTGTGCAAAGATTGCGAATTTGGTGCATTCTGACCTCGCCGGTTTTAGACCTCGTAGGTTTTAGACCTCGTAGGTTTTAAAAACCTACGAGGTCTAAAACCGGCGCTTAAACTGAGAGTCTCACTTGGAGTGAGACTCTCAGTTTAAGTGCCTCCGCGCCTCTGCGGTGAAAAAAAAATTCCCCTACTCAGGAACTAACACCCCGTACGCCATCGCTATCCCCTCCGTTTCCTGGTAAAACC
>JAEUUS010000714.1 GCA_016787545.1 Saprospiraceae bacterium | reverse complement strand
TGAAGTAACGGCAACATTATCCGGCACTCCATTGGTTTGCCCAGGCAGTCCGGCAACTATTCAGGTGCAATTTGCCGGCGACGGCCCATATAATCTCGGCTATACCGACGGGATCAATCCTGTTGTAAACCTGACGAACATTAGTCAGAATCCTTATTCCATCCTGCTCAACCCTACTGTTTCCGGCAATTACAACCTTGTCAGTGTGAGTGGCGCAGGTGGATGTACCGGAACGCCCGGAGGTAATGCCCAGGTGACAATTTCCAATCCGCCACAGGTACTTAATCTTGTGGAAGACTGCGACCTGGCTACAGAGACCTACACATTAACCTTTGACATTGGGAATGGCGCACAGGCCAATCCGGTGTATACCGTTATTGGGGTAACAGGTTCCCTGAATGACACCACATTTACATCCAACCCAATACCCGGAGGCCAACCCTACACGATTGTGATTGGCAACCCAACCGGTTGTACCACCACTTTGAGTGGAACCGTCACCTGCGCTTGCGCCACGAGCTCAGGCACGCTGACCAATCCTCAGAATGCTTGTTTACCTAATGGCATGGTGTCAGCGCAAGCCTCTGGCAATCAAACACTTGATCCGGACGACGCCCTGATATATCTGCTTTGCACGGATCCGGCACTGCTTCCAAATGGTATTTTGGCACAAAGTAATACGCCTCAGTTTGGATTCCAGCCAGGAATGATGAGCAGCGGAACTACTTATTATATTGTAGCTGTAGCGGGCAATACCATTAACGGCGGTGTGGATCCACAAGACCCCTGCCTATCCATTTCTCCGGGTGTACCCGTACAATTTAATGCCGCGCCAACAGCTACGATTTCCGGAACGAGTAATTTGTGTATTGGCGACAATGCCAATTTCCAGGTTCAACTTACCGGAATAGTGCCATTTAGTTTTGTGTATGCCATTAATGGCGTATCGCAGCAACAGGTGAATACGAGCAATACCAACTTTAGCATCCTGAGCAATAATGTTCAACAAGATCAAACCTTTACCCTGGTTTTGGTGAATGATGCCAATTGTCCGGGTTCCGTAAGCGGCCAGGCTAATGTTGTGGTATCCCCTGCTCCACAAGGTTCATTGAGCAGTGATATCAGCATTTGTGCAGGAGATACTGCCACCCTTACGCTTCAATTAAGTGGTGGCACTTCCTATGATGTAACCATAAATGGCACTACCCCACCCTTACAACTTACCGGCGTACAGGATGGGGATACCTTCACTGTTATCCCAGGCGCCACTACTACATATACGATTAGTACGTTGAGCGCAAGCGGCAATACTTGTCCGGCACAAATTGGGGCAGGCGCAACCGTTACCACTTCTTCCCTGGGTGCGAACAGTAACCTTTCCAATTATAATGGTTTCAACACCAGTTGTCCGCTTACTACAGACGGTTCAGTTACATTAAACACAACCGGTGGCATCAATCCGATTACTGCCCAATGGAGCAACGGTGTTAACACCCTGAATATCAGCAATATTGGCGCTGGCGTTTACACTGTCACATTGACAGACCAGATTGGTTGTACGTATACTAATAGCTTTACGCTGGTGGCGCCTCCTGAGTTGGCCATTTTATTTGAGCCGGAACCGCCGATCTGTTTTGGTGAAAATAATGGCGCCTTAACGATTACGGGAATTAGTGGTGGCGCCGGACCATTTGCTTTGTCGCTGAACGGCAACCCTCAACAAACGACCAATACCTTCCCGGTAATATTTAATGGGTTGTCAAGCGGTCCACAACTGATTGAGGTGGAAGATGCCAACGGTTGTGTCAGCGATGCAACTGCACAAGTGCCAACTCCACAAGAGTTAACGGTTAACCTTGGGCTTGATACAACCATTCGCCTGGGCGACAGCATACTGTTGCAGGCCCTGCTTAATTTTACAGATGTTGAATCCTTTGAATGGACGCCCACGCAATATTTATCGAATCCTGATTCTCTGGCAAGTATGAGCTTCCCGCTCAACTCCATCCGTTACCGCCTGGTGGTTACCAGTTTAACCGGATGCGAAACAGAGGATGATATCCTGATCACGGTGAATAAGGACAAGCATGTGTACATTCCCAATATAATCCATCCCAATTCAGACGGCTCCAATAACATCCTGACAGTGTATGCAGGGCAGGAAGTAACGCAGGTACGTTCCATGCAGATTTATGATCGTTGGGGTGAATTATTGTTTGAAAACCGGAATTTTCAACCCAATGATGAGTTCTTTGGTTGGGAAGGAAGGGCAAAAGGAGAAGATGTAAATCCGGGCGTGTATGTGTATGTAATTGAGGTGGAGTACGTTAATGGAGAAACCGAAGTGTTTGCCGGAGATGTTACGGTGATTAGATAAAAAGGCAAGCGCCTGATCGATTGAATAGCGTCCATCCCTATGTGGGTTTGACGCTATTCCTTTTTCAGTGGGGTTGTAACCTGGGATACAGCGGTTGTGTCTGAACAAACATGAAAAAGGCAACTTGTATCGTTTTGTATGTGTTGGGTCTTATTCCTGCAATAGGTTCTGCCCAAAAGAATCACTCCGTTCTTTTCGTTGGTTTGGAGGATAAAACATCCCCTGAAGCCCGTTTTATCCAGGTGTTTTTGGAAAGAGGTGCGGTTGAGCTGGAACATTTTTTTGCAGACACCTTCCTTCAAAAATTTGAGGTGCGCATCCACCCTGATCGAAACCATTTGGATTCGGTTTGGCAACATGAATGGCAAATGCCAGAGTTCCATTCCGAATGTTGGATGGTTGCCAGCGGAATAGCCACCAAACTGGATTTGCTTGATCCGGCTGTATGGCCAAAAGAAGGTTGCGAACATCGTTGGGAAGATTCCGTGGCCAGTTTTCAGTTGTTGAAACACGAGCTTTGCCATGTTTTCCATGGACAACGTAACCCAAGTCCGGATTTTAGTCAGGTGGAGGGTATTGACTGGTTTGTAGAAGGGCTTGCTGTGTATTCCTCGGGGCAATGTGATGGGCACCGATTGAAGGGCGTTCAGGAATGGATTAAACAAAAAGAGTCATTACCCAATCTGGATGTTTTCTGGTCAGGTAAGCATAAATACGGATTGTCAGGGTCAATGGTAATGTATCTGGACCAAACCTATGGTCGGAAGAAATTGAGTCAATTATTGTGCTTGCGCACCAAAGCCGAATTGCTGGATTTTCTTCACTGTTCGGAAGCAGCATTACTCAGTTCTTGGAATACATGGATCAGGCAAGCGCAGTGGTAAGTTGCTCCAGCAAACTCTTTACCGCTTTGAGGCTTCTGACTTCATCTTGAACCAAAATAAGTTCCTTATTGGTTTGTTTGAGAGAAATGCCCATAATCCTTCCATGTTTTTGCATAAAAGCCATGAGTATATGGAAGTGATCCGTGTTATAAAAAGAGGATTGCGGATCACCCAGGAAATAACACCGCAATTTTCCTCCTTTCAAAATCAGTCGTTCGAAACCAATTTTTTTACATATCCATTGAAGTCGCAAGCCATCAAACAGGGCGTTGACTGGTGAAGGTATTTTTCCGAACCTGTCTTGTAAACGTTGGGTAAACGCACTGATACCTTCCTCGTTTTCAATGGAATTCAACTCTGTATATAAATTTAAACGCTCCTGAGTGTTGGTAACAAATTCCGAAGGGATCAACATTTCTACATCCGTTTCGATGATAACATCGCGCACATAATTGCCCTTTTGAGCAATTTCTTCCTGGAAAATGTCCTTAAAGTCTGTTTCTTTTAATTCTTGAATGGCCTCATCCAGAATTTTTTGGTAGGTTTCAAAACCAATATCGGCAATAAATCCAGACTGCTCGCCACCTAAAAGATTGCCAGCTCCACGAATGTCCAAATCCCGCATGGCCACCTGAAATCCGGATCCCAAATCAGTAAATTCCTCAATGGTTTTCAATCGTTTACGGGCCTCCTGTGTGAGCACGCTCATCGGGGGAGCGAACAAATAGCAATAGGCTTTTTGGTTACTTCGCCCTACCCTTCCTCGTAATTGGTGTAAATCCGACAAACCAAACATATCCGCCCTGTTGATGATAATCGTGTTTGCATTCGGAATATCCAACCCCGTTTCGATGATATTGGTACAGGCCAGCACGTCGAATTTCCGATCAATGAAGTCTACCAATACTTTTTCGAGGTGCTCAGGATCCATCTGCCCATGTGCCATGGCGACATCCGTTTCAGGACAAATCCGCTTCAGCGTTTCCACGATTTTAGGCAAGTCATTTACCCGATTATGAACAAAATACACCTGGCCTCCGCGGTTTACTTCCGTATGGATAACCTCCTGGATAAGGTCTTCATCAAACACACGTATTTCGGTATGAATAGGCTGACGATTGGGTGGCGGAGTCCGAATGACCGACAAATCCCGTGCTGCCATCAGGGAAAACTGAAGCGTTCGCGGAATAGGAGTAGCCGTTAGGGTCAGGGTATCTACGTTTACTTTAAAGCCACGCAGCTTCTCTTTGCTGGCAACGCCGAATTTTTGCTCCTCGTCTACAATCAGCAGGCCTAAGTCTTTGAAACCCACATCTTTACCCAACAAGGCATGGGTGCCGATAACGATGTCTATTTTACCGGATTTGAGCTTTTCCAGAATATCCTTTTTTTCCTTTGCCGTTCGAAACCGGTTTATATAATCAACCGTTACCGGAAAATCCACGAGTCGCTCCGTAAATGTTCGCCAATGTTGCAAAGCCAGGATGGTGGTTGGAACCAGGACAGCAACCTGTTTGCCATCTGACACTGCTTTAAAGGCGGCCCGAATGGCCACTTCAGTTTTTCCAAAACCCACATCACCACAAATCAGTCGGTCCATAGGATAAGGTTTTTCCATATCGGATTTTACCTCCTGAGTACTCTTGTACTGATCTGGCGTGTCTTCATATAAAAAACTGGCTTCCAGCTCCGTTTGCAAAACGTCGTCCAAAGGGAAGGCATGGCCTTTAGCGGCCCTTCGGGATGCGTACAACTTAATAAGTTCGGCGGCAATGTCTTTGATCTTTTTCTTGGTCCGGGCCTTGAGTTGTTTCCAGGCGTCGGATCCAAGTTTAGAGAGCTGCGGCGTATCACCTTCTTTGCCCAGATACTTGGATATTTTGTGGAGGGAGTGGATACTCACATACACAATATCGTTGTTTTTGAAATTCAGTCGGACGGCCTCCTGTTTTTGTCCGCCAATTTCGATGGTTTGAAGGCCGGCAAATTTGGCTATCCCATGATCTATATGCGTAACGAAATCTCCAGGCGCCAATTCGCGTAAAACCCTGTAATTCAAGGCAGTATCTTTAGAAAAGCCCTGACGGATTTTGTATTGATGATACCGTTGAAAAATTTGGTGATCTGTGAGTACCTCTATTTTAAGGTCTTCATCAATAAACCCTTCGTGAATGGGTACCTGAACCGGTAGAAACTGAACATCTGCTTTCAGTTCTTTAAAAATAGCCGCTAAACGGTCAAACTGCTTGGGGTTTTCTGAACAAATATAAGTTTCAAACCCGGCAGCCTTCATTTCATGCAAATGCCGGATTAACAACTCGAAATTCTTGTTAAAAGATGGTTGTGGTTTGGTCTGAAAAGAAATAACCTGGGGGCTGCGTAATAGCGACATGAAATGGGAAAATTCAGAACACAAAGGTACTGGATTCGGCAAACAGCTTTGGTAAATTCCGGTTGCTTTCCCTGTTAAATAATCTACTCTGCTCCCTGGGTTCTGCCAATTAATTATGCGCAGGGTCCATTTTTTTTATCTGAAGCAGCCAGAATGACAAGCTGAAGCAGGCCACACAAAGGAATAAAACGGTGGATTTCAGCACGAAAAAACCACAGAAAAATTAAGCATAAAATATTGAATATCAATTAATTATCGATTTATCTTTTAAAAAACCCTCAAAACCTACCGGGCGATCCAAGCCTGTTTGCTGTCCTGTTCCAGGGTAAGTTGCTGCAAGACCTTTGTCATGCAAATCGGAGCAAATAATCACCGATCGCACTGGTCTCATGAATAACGCACTTACACTTCCAACAGCTACCAAGAACATCACAACCGACAACATCACAGGTCTCGATCTGATCGGCGCTTGCATCACCGGTTTGGATCTGATTGGAGCATAAGGAAATCCAGCGGTAAACAACCATACCATTCATAACTGCCAGACGACAACTTCCTGCCGGA
Organism: Saprospiraceae bacterium; assembly: GCA_016787545.1. GTDB lineage: Bacteria > Bacteroidota > Bacteroidia > Chitinophagales > Saprospiraceae > M3007. The sequence goes on along the minus strand of JAEUUS010000714.1, from coordinate 86 downwards.
CGGCAAAAATGCAACATTTTTATGAGAAACGTTCCCACACCCAACAAACTGGCTTTTGCCGCCCCTCCCTGGAGTGGTGCTCAGCA
>JAEUUS010000525.1 GCA_016787545.1 Saprospiraceae bacterium | reverse complement strand
TTATGTGACCACGACTGGAGTCGAACCAGCACATCCGTAAGGACACTACCCCCTCAAAGTAGCGCGTCTACCAATTCCGCCACGTGGCCAATTTTACCCGCCGTAGCCTCGGCGAAGGAGGGTAATTGCTGCTGAATTCGCCTTGAATTCAAAAAGCGGGTGCAAAGGTACTATTAATGTTTGCTTAAAAAAACAAGATACCTGTTTTTTTAAGCAGCTTTTTCAAGAGCTCAATTTGAGCAATTGAACTGTTCCATTTTCATCCAGGTTGATCCTGTTTTACGGAATAAATTCCAACCACATGCACCGCCTTCACTTCGTATGGTTTGGTACAGGTTACCTGAGTCGATTTTGCCTTTATGACCATTTTGATAAACAGCCATGGAAATCATATCATTACGTACCGGAGATCTTTGTTCCTTGTAGCTCACATCTGGCTCCATATCTGCAAATTGTCTGGTGTATTTAATGGGAGACCTGGTATGTTTTTGGCAAAAAACAGGATCTGACATATACCTCAGTAAAAAATACTCAAATTGCTTCTGTTCAAACTGTGCCAATTCTGCTGAAGAAAACATTCGGTGAGCTGCTCCACGTAGTTTCCAGACGCCATTTTTTTTCACAAAATGATAGTCGGATTGTGCCTTATAGCTATAATAAGACACCTGCAAACTGTCGGCATGTGCATTATCCTCCAGGTGACCAAACGGCATTGAGTCAATGGTAAAATGTGGATAGCCTTCTTTTATTATCCGTTCAAGATCCGTGTTGTTTTTCCCTTCTCCCTGACTTTGGCGCCAGGCCATTAATGCATCCATGGATTGGAAAGCATAAGACATCTTATTCCCCAAAGAATCTATAACAGTACCCTGAAACGGAAACATTACAGCCTGTTTCTGAAACCAATGGTAATCAGTGCCATAAACCAGCAGATACCACACGTAGCTGAAATCGCCCAATCTGGTACTATCTGCAGATCCGGTATATTCCGGGGGCCGGACAGTGGCAGTAGCCGAGTCGACAGGCGCTTCCGCCTGCCCGGAAAGGGTTGTTTCCGTTTTGGTTTCCGGCTGTTGCCCGACAGGAGGCGTACAGGCATTCCAAAACCCTAAAAGAAGAATAATCCACACCGTTTTCATATTTTTTGAGGTAGGGGAAGGAAATGATTTTACCGCTCTACTTTTTCCAATTCCGCCATAATGGCGTGAACGCCCTGTTCCGTCATAGAAACCAGTGGCAAACGCACCTCTCTGGTACAAAGTCCCTGAAGCTCCATGGCGGCTTTTACACCCACCGGATTGCCCTCTATGAAAAGCAGCTTATACAATTCAAGCAATTTGAAATTTAAACGCTGGGCTGTAGGCAAGTCCTGTCGCAATGCCGCGCGCACCATATCGGTGAAAGGGCGTGGAACAGTATTGGCAATCACAGACACCACCCCATCTCCACCGGAAGCAATGAGTGGCAGGGTAATAAAATCGTCGCCGCTCAGCACCAAAAAATTCTCCGGCCGGCCCTTGATGATTTTCATAATCTGATAAATATCATCAGAAGCTTCCTTGACGGCAATGAATTTATCATTGGCATTGGCCAGGCGCAGAGTGGTTTCTGCGGTCATATTGGAAGATGTCCGACTGGGCACATTATAAATAATGATAGGTCGTGGAGAGGCGTCGGCTAAGGCCATATAATGCTGATAAATGCCTTCCTGACCAGGCTTATTGTAGGCCGGGTTACTGGACAACAGCGCATCTATTCCTTCAAAGTTGAAACCCTTGATTTTTTCCACCATGGCAGCTGTATTGTTGCCGCCAAACACGCCTGCAACCAAGGGCAATCGACCACGGTTGACCCGTATGGTAAAATCAAGAATTTGCCGATGTTCTTCTTCAGAGGTTGTGCTGGATTCGCCGGTGGTACCCAGGCTTACCAAAAACTCTACTCCACCGGCAATCACGTGTTCAATGATACGTTCCAGCGACTCCCAATCGATCGC
>JAEUUS010000686.1 GCA_016787545.1 Saprospiraceae bacterium | reverse complement strand
CAAAAGAGGATGATACCTTGAATAAGGAGACTACCTGGTATTACAAAATTACCCGTGGGTTGGTTGGGCCCTTTTGGGCAACCGTAATTGCCGTTGAAATTGTGGATTTAGCCTTTTCTCTGGATAATGTGTTTGCGGCAGTCGCCTTTACGGATAATATTATTTTAATTTGTACAGGAGTATTTATCGGCATCCTGGCCATGCGGTTTGTGGCTCAATGGTTCGTGCTGTTGTTAGAAAAATATCCATTCCTGGAAACAAGCGCTTTTGCTGTCATTGGCGTACTCGGTTTTAAACTTAGCTTTTCTTTTGTTTGCCACTTGTTTCCTGAACAAGCATGGTCAAAAGCCATGGAAAGTGAAACCGCAGATTTGATCGTTAGCGTTATCACTGCCGGCTTCTTTTTTGTCCCCATTCTAACTTCTAAATTTTTAGGATGGCCAAAAGGAGGCGTGAAAGAAAAGGTTTGAAAGACAGGAGTGCTGGAGACGTTAAAGAATTCGGAAAATCTTGTGGGTTCTGATAAGTGAACCTATTTTTGAACCTTACTTCTTCAGGAAGAAAAAGTGTGTCTGAAGTACCTCTTTACACGTCAATGTTGAAAGCTATTTTTCCACTTCTTTGCGGCGCTTCCATAGCCATATTTGCGATTTGGGGATTTGAACCGAAGCAGCATGCTGCTGGTATCGGATTGCCTGAGGAGCGCAAGACTGAAACGCATCCCACTGATTTTTTTGGACCGCCAATTTCAGGCCCTGTCATGCTTACAGGCACCTGCGGAGAACTGCGCCCCAACCATTTTCATGCCGGACTGGATATTGATGGCGTAACCGGGAATGCTATTTTGGCATCTGCAGACGGCTTTATTGAAACGATAAAAGTTCAAGCTGGAGGTTACGGGAATGTTCTTTACCTAAAACACCCAAATGGCTATACCACCTTATATGCTCACCTGGACCGCTTTTCAGCGGATATTCAAAAATATGTCAAAGCCCAGCAATATGAACATGAGCGCTTTGAGGTTGATTTAAACCCTCCACTAGGCATGTTTCAGGTGAAAAAAGGGCAATTGATTGGGTATTTGGGAAACACTGGGGGATCTCAGGGGCCTCATCTACATTTTGAAATAAGAAGCCCGTCCGGAAAAGCTGTAAATCCGTTATTGTGTGGAATCCCGGTTACAGATAACCTGGCTCCGGAAATCAGAGATATGAAGGTTTATTTTCTGAATGCCAAAAGAGAAGTTTTGGGGAGTAAACCGCTCTCCCTGAATAAGGATAAGTATGGAAATATTGGACTAGAGGGAGATACGGTTCGGATTGGAGGTAATACCATAGGTTTCGGGGTGAAATCTTACGACCGTTCCAACTTGCGCCGAAATGATAATGGCGTATATTCTGTAGCGTTATTTACCAACGACAAATTGGCCTTCCAATGGACTGCTGATGAGTTTGATTTCGATGATACCAGATATCTGAATGCTCATATTGATTATCCAGCCAGGCAAAAAATGGGCGCATGGTTTCATCGTTGTTTTGCCCTTCCCGGTAATTTTTTAACCAATTATACCCGTACAGAGACTATGGGCGCAATCCAATTGCACCCGGAAAAGCCGGTCAAGGTGACCATAAAAGTGGCAGATGCAGCGGGTAATATGAAGTCTTTGCATTTTTGGGTACTACAAGACGAAGCAGCCATGGAGTCCTTTATGAGCGCACCATTCCTTTTTTTATTTCCTTATGATCAGGAAAATCACCTGGACATGGATGGGTTAGCGCTCACATTGCCAGTTGGATCTTTATATGAATCGGTCCAAATGCAATATCTGGTTTCGGTGGACAGCAGCAGTGATTTGTACTCCCCCATGCATCATCTGCATGATGAACGGACACCCTTGCACAAAAACTTTGATATCCGGATAAAGCCTACACACCTGCCTCCTACACTGCGTTCCAAAGCAGTGATAGCAAATTGTAATAGCGGCAGACCGGATAATTGTGGGGGGGTATGGCAAGGTGATTGGCTCAGTACCAAAACCAAAGCGTTTGGCGACTATTGTGTGATGGTGGATACAATTGCACCCCGTATTTCACCAGTCGCTTTTACCAGAGACATGCGTCGTAAAAGCAGTATGTCATTCAGAATTTTGGATAATTTTGCAGTAGCTGGTCTGGCAGATAATCTGAGTTATCGTGGAACGATTGACGGGAAATGGGTATTGTTTGAATTCGATAAAAAGCGGAATCGAATCATTTATACCTTTGATGAAAAAGTTGGTAAAGGTGAGCATACAGTACATATTTCTGTAAAAGATGACCGCGGCAATGAGGGTGTTTTTCAAGGAAAGTTTATTAAATAATTGTCTTATATGGCCCTGTTCGGCATTGATCTTGGCGGTACTAAATTAGAAGGCGTTGTGTTACAAAGTCGGGAAAACCCAGTAGCGGTTTGTCGGTTGCGGATACCAACAGAGGCACACAAAGGGTATGAACACATTGTGCGCCAAATTGTCCACATGCGGAATTTGTTGGAAAAGGAGTCTGGTTTTTCTGCACAATATCTGGGAATTGGACATCCAGGAACACTGGACCCAAATACAGGTGTGATAAAAAATGCGAACACAACCGTATTGAATAATCGACCATTCGACAAGGATTTGGCATCAGAACTTGGGATCCCTGTAAGGCTGGCGAATGATGCCAATTGTTTTGCTGTAGCAGAAGCATTGATGGGGGCTGTTCCTGATGTAGTTCCTGCTGCCACGGCAGTTTTTGGTGTTATTTTAGGGACTGGCGTGGGAGGAGGATGGGTTATTCATGGAAAAGTTCGAAACGGTAAACAGGGTATTGCAGGAGAATGGGGGCATAACTTTTTGGATGAAAGTGGGGGCGCGTGTTATTGTGGTCATGAAGGATGTGTCGAAAACGTTATTTCCGGCCCAGCATTAGAAAAGTATTACCAGGCACTTACGGGACAACACCGGTCACTCCGTGATATTGTTTTGTTAGCTGAAAATGGTCAGGATCAGGCTGCTGTACAGACATTGGATCGATTGATCCATTTTTTTGGTAAAGCCATGGCGGTGGTCATTAATATCATGGATCCGGATGCTGTGGTACTTGGGGGTGGGGTAGGGAACATTGATCGATTGTATACTGATGGTCCGGCGGAGGTGCAAAAACATCTGTTCAACCACCGTATTGATACTATATTCCTTCGACCAAAATTAGGCGATAGTGCCGGTGTCTTTGGCGCGGCATTGTTATGATTTGCCAGGAATTAAAGTTTTTGAAGGGGGAGGGAAATTCTCTAACATCCAGCTACCTGCCTGCATAATCTCCATTTTTTCCAACTTCCCTTTTCATTACGGTAAAATCAACCTACCTTTGCGCGCGTTTTTGCTGCTTTTGTAGTAAAAACCCACAGATTCAACCATTATCACTCAACTTTTATTCAGTAAAATCATGGCAACGACGGCAGATATCCGCAACGGAATGTGCATCGAACACAACAATGACATCGTAAAAATCATTGATTTTTCGAAGTTCCAGGTAGGTCGCGGCAGCGGTAAAGTCTGGACCAAACTTAAAAGCACAACCTCCGGTCGTGTCGTGGAGTTCACGTTTAACAGTGGCGCTACCGTTAATGAGGTGCGTGTTGAACGCCGCAAATTCCAATACCTGTATCCGGAAGATGGTGGCTTCGCCCTAATGAATCAGGAAACATTTGATCAAATATCCATCGGCAACGAAATGGTCGACAACGGTCAGTTTCTGAAGGAAGGCGATGTGGTGGATGTGTTGTACCATTCTGCCAAAGAAACCATTTTGTCTGTAGAACTACCACAAACGGTAATTCTCGAAATCACCTACTGCGAGCCAGGATTGCGTGGCGATACTGCTACCAACACCCTGAAGCCTGCTACTGT
>JAEUUS010000634.1 GCA_016787545.1 Saprospiraceae bacterium | reverse complement strand
TCAAGATTGCCGTAGTAGACGCCCTTTTGGTGCGGATTTTCACCATAACGCAGTACTTCGGAGGTGGTGATACTGTGTTTGAAAGCGGGATCTTCAGAATCCTGATTGAACCAGTTGTAAATAGCAGTATCGTAGTGCGATGTCACTTTGAAAGCCCTACGCGCCAGTTCCCGACGATCATCATCCGTAAATTGACCATTTTGCCGGGTAAGCAAGTCCAAAAACAGGGCATATTCACCCTGAGAGGCCACTACCACCACATCTTTCCAGTTTTTGGCGCCAGCGCGAATAAGTGAAACCCCGCCGATATCAATTTTTTCAATGATCTGGGAAGCATCATTGGTATTGAAAACGGTTTGTTCGAAGGGGTACAAATCCACCATGACACAATCCATTTGCGGGATTTGGTAAGTATCCAATTGCGCCAAATGCCCTGGTTCCCGGCGAGCCAGCAGTCCGCCAAAAATGGCCGGGTGCAAAGTTTTAACCCGTCCGTCCAGAATACTTGGGAAACCAGTGAGTGATTCAACTGCCGTTACCGGAATTCCCAACTGTTCAATATAGGTTTGGGTGCCTCCTGTGGAATACAATTGAACGCCAAGTGCGTGCAATTGACGGATAATAGGTTCTAGTCCTTCTTTGGAATAAACGGAGATGAGTGCGGAACGTATTTGCACGAGAAAAGAATGGGTTAAAAAAGTGGGGAATGTGGTTTATAGAATAGCGTGGGCTATCATTACAGCAATGATTCCTGCACTAAAACCAAGATATATGGCGCCGGGGTTGTGGCCTTTGAGACTCAATCTGGCTGCTCCAACTAATCCAGCAAGCAAGGTACAGCCTACTAGAACAGCATTCAGGCTTAATGTTACACCTCCGATGGAGACAGATTGCCCGGCCCATTCAAAGGCCAAAATGGCTAACATGCTCAAAAAAGCGCCCATACCTGTTGCATGCGCGCTGATTGGGATGAAAATATTAGCAAAAAAGGCCAGAAACAAAGCAATGGTTGCTCCAAGTGTAAATTCAGTAAAAAGTAGAGGGACGGCTCCGGAAGAAAAATTTTTGAACATCCAGAGATAGAACAATCCGGTGATAATGTAGGGACCGATTCGATCTTGTTTATCGAGCATCGCCCTGGTTTTGATTAAGCCAAGTGGTTTTAGCAGTGAAATACCAAGTGCAGGGATCAAAAAGGTAGTAGAAATCACGTAAAAAATCAATATCATGGCCCTTTGTTCTCCAAATTGATGCACGCCAAAAGCAAATGGATTTGCTGCCATCATTATTAACAGGAGATAGGTAAGCACCAACAATGGGTGCCCTGCCATAGAAATTACACGGGCCGGAAAAGAGGACATTTCTTGTTCGAATGATTCTGGCTGCAAAAGTAGCCAAGCCTGAAAGAAAAAACCTCTCATCGCAACAAAGCAATGAGAGGTTTTTTTCAGGTAATCATGGGGCAGCGTAATGTTGACGTCCTTAAGCTTCAACTGAAGCGCTGCGATCTGTATTTAGCGGGCTTCTTTCAAGTGACGACCGCCGAAAACCAGACCTAAAAGCAATAGACAAGTGAGGATAACCATAGGATTAACATTTTTTGGTGAAAACTTCGTTCAGAACCTTTTTAAGATATTACAAAAACGAAGCCAACTTTCATTTCGTGTCCTTAATGTCGCTCCTTAATTTGTCGTTAACAGTCATTTCTAATTTTTTAAAGTTGCATATCTCCGTATAATCAGGCAAACCGTCACTTTACTTAATCTTTCTCGCCGTTTACAGAATCCGTTTGACTGAAAAATGTGGAAAACTTTTTTTGGGTATTTATTCCGGTTGGGGAGCTACACGTTCAACAATCCAGGAAAGCCCCATTACCAAAAAGCATCCAAGCGGATTGTACCACAAAAAGGCATCTTTGTTAATTCCGAAACAAATCAAAACCACCCCTTCAGTAAGGATTGCGGCATAAAACACTGCGCGCCCCTTCACCTTTTTCAGAAAGAAAGCAGTAAAAAAGATGCCAAGTATGGTTCCATAGAACATCGAACCAATCATGTTTACTGCCTGAATCAGATTTTCTGCCAAAGAAGCAAAATAGGCAAAAGCGACAATAAATGTGCCCCAAACTACCGTTGAAATACGGGAAACTTTTAGATAGTGGGCATCCGACTTCCCAGGAGCAATTAGCCTTCGATACACGTCAGAAACAGAGGTAGCGGATAAAGCACTCAATTCAGAGGCTGTGGTGCTCCAGGAAGCACAAAAAATCATAGCTAACATCAGTCCCACCAATCCAACTGGTATGTGGCTCAGTACAAACCTTATGAAAACATAGTCTTTGTCGTTCCCATCGCCCTTAACACCAGTGGTCTTAACAAGATTTTGGGCATCTTTACGCAGATCTGTATGCTGCTTTTCCAGCAGCTGAATTTCTTGTATGGCGGCTTTGGCAGCTTCTTTATCTGAACCAAGATTGGCTTTTCTGAATGCCTCAAGGGCAAGCTTTTTTTGACCAAAAAGTTGATTATCAAGCTGTTCCATCTGCTGATACTCCCCAGCCTTAGGCGTGCCTTCCAATGCCGTCAAATTAGCCTGATTGAAGTGTAGTGGTGCCCTTTCAAACTGATAAAAAACAAATACCATCACCCCAACTGCCAACACTAACATTTGCATCGGAATCTTGATGAACCCATTAAAAATCAGACCAATTCTGCTTTCACGAAGGGTTTTCCCCGACAAATAGCGTCCTACCTGGCTTTGGTCTGTGCCAAAATAACTCAAAAACAAAAAAGTAGCCCCCAATATACCCGACCAGAAATTGTAGCGGTCATTCCAGCTAAAACTCCAGTCCACCATCTGGGTTTTCCCTGTTGCCCCCGCGATCTCCCAAGCCTCCTGTACCCCTACCCCATCCGGGAGTGCCCTTACAATTAGTATAAATGCCAAAATCAATCCACCAAGCATAACGGTCATTTGCAATTCTTGTGTTCGGCTA
>JAEUUS010000526.1 GCA_016787545.1 Saprospiraceae bacterium | reverse complement strand
CACTTGGAGTGAGACTCTCAGTTTAAGTGCCTCCGCGCCTCTCCGCCTCTGCAGTAAAAATTAAAATGCGACTTTTGAGACGCCCTCAACTATTTCCCAATGGAGAATGTGTCTCCTTTGAATAATTTAAAACAATTAATTTATATTTTCCTTTTACCTTGCACCCCTCAATGACCCCAATGACCTAAATGACCTAAATGACCCTAATGACATAAATGACCCTAAATGACCCCAATGACCTAAATGACCCTAATGACCCTAAATGACTCTAATGACATAAACAACCATGGCAGATAAAAAGCTCTTTTTACTTGACGGGCACGCACTGATTTACCGGGCGCATTTTGCGTTCATTGCCCGGCCACTGATGAATTCCAAAGGATGGAACGTATCGGCTGTACAAGGATTCATGCGTACGGTTTGGGATTTGATTCAAAATGAAAAACCCACGCATCTGGCGGTGGTATTTGACCCCAAGGGAGGAACCTTTCGGAATGAAAAATTCGATGCCTACAAAGCCAATCGGGAGGCGCAACCGGAGGATATCACCTTTGCGTTGCCCTGGGTACACAAGATTGTGGAGGCCATGAATATTCCGGTGGTTGTTGTGCCCAATTTTGAGGCAGACGATGTGATCGGCACCCTGGCGAAACAAGCGGAAAAGGTGGGCTATACGACCTATATGGTAACGCCTGATAAAGACTTTGGGCAGTTAGTATCCGAACATGTATTCTTGTACAAACCCAGTAAAGGTGGAGATCCGGCCGAAATTTGGGGCCCGAAAGAAGTATGCGAAAGATGGGGCATCAAGCGCGTGGAACAAGTGATAGATATACTTGGCCTGATGGGCGATGCGGTTGATAATATTCCAGGTTTGCCCGGAATAGGTGAAAAAACAGCTACCAAATTGCTGGAGGAATTTGACACCGTGGAGAACCTGCTGGCTAACGCTGATAAACTTAAAGGCAAGCAACAGGAGATCGTCAAAACCCACCACGAAAAAGCTACCCTTTCCAAGTGGCTGGCCACCATTGAAATTAATGCACCGGTTCAGTTTGATGAGCGGAAATTCGAAATCGAGCCTTTCAACCGGGAGGAATTGATGGAAATATTCAAGGAACTGGAGTTTAAATCGCTCGCAGAGGCCATTTTGCGTAGTCCATGGGCCGGCGGTCCAACGCACGAACCCGCAGCCAAGCCAGCGCCTGCCAAGGCTGCTCCGCCCAAGCCGGCAGCAAACACGGGTACGCAGGGCAACCTCTTTGATGATGCTGTGATGAGCGAACAAACCAACGACGCCCGGTTGCCGCAGGAATCCCAGTTTCATACCCGGGGCACGCACACCATTGAAAATACGGACCACACCTATCACCTGGCTGATACCCCTGAAAAACGTGCTGAATTGGTGGCGCTGCTGAAAAAAGCCAAAGCCATTTCTTACGATTCCGAGACCACAGCATTGGAAGCGCCCCAGGCAGATCTGGTGGGTTTTTCCTTTGCTGTAAAAACCTTTGAAGCCTGGTATGTGCCGGTTCCGGCAGACCGGAAAGAGGCGCAGCAAATAGTAGACGAATTCCGGGAAATATTTGAGGATGAGCAGATTGTAAAGGTTGGTCAGAACATCAAGTACGATGCCATTGTGTTGAAAAACTATGATTGCGAACTGCGTGGCCCCTATTGGGATACCATGCTGGCGCATTACCTGTTGGAGCCGGAATTGCGCCACAACATGAATTACATGGCGGAAACCCTGCTCAATTATAGTCCGGTGAAGATTGAAGAGCTGATTGGAGCAAAGGGCGCCAAACAAGGCAATATGCGCGATGTGCCGGTGGAAAAAATCAAGGAATATGCAGCTGAAGATGCCGATGTAACCCTTCGGCTTCGCGATATCCTGAAACCCAAGCTTGAAGTCGGTGGAGAGCAACTGGTCAAGCTGTTTGAAGAGGTAGAAACCCCGCTGGTCAAGGTGCTGGCCGATATTGAACATGCCGGTGTGCGTATAGACCCGGATTTTCTGAAAGAATATTCAGGCGAGCTGGCCGTGCAGATTGTAGCGCTGGAGGAAAAAATCCTGCAGGAGGCAGGTTTTAACTTCAATATCGCCAGTCCCAAGCAAGTGGGCGAAGCCTTGTTTGATCGATTGAAACTGCCCTATCCTGGCAAAAAAATGAAGTCGGGCCAATACTCAACAGATGAGGAAATTCTCTCGGAACTGGCCATCAACAACCCTATTTGTGCCGATATCTTGTCGCACCGAGGCTTGATGAAGCTAAAATCCACCTATGTGGATGCACTGCCAACCCTGGTTAATCCGAGAACCGGCAGGGTACACTCATCTTTCAACCAGGCGCTGGTGGCCTCAGGCCGATTAAGTAGCCAGAATCCCAATCTGCAAAACATTCCCATTCGTACGGCGGAAGGAAGGAAAGTACGCGAGGCATTTGTACCGCGCGACAGTGATCACCTCATCCTGAGCGCCGACTATTCCCAGATAGAACTGCGCCTCATTGCTGAAATCAGTGAGGATGAAGCCATGCTGGATGCTTTCCAAAAGGGATTGGATATCCATACGGCTACTGCAGCCGGCGTGTATGGCGTGGCCCTGGATCAAGTAACCAGCGATCAGCGTCGTGCAGCCAAAACCGTGAATTTCAGCATTATTTACGGTGCGGGAGCCAGCAATTTGAGTCAGCAACTCGGCATCAAACGCACGGAAGCCAAGGAGTTGATAGACAACTATTTCAGGGAGTATTCCGGTTTGCGTACCTACATGACGCGCATAGTGGAATTCGCGCGGGCGCATGGGTATGTGGAAACCATGCTGGGCCGGCGCCGATACCTGCGCGACATTAATTCCGGCAATGGCATGATGCGTTCCATGAGCGAACGTGTGGCCATCAATACCCCTATTCAAGGTTCAGCCGCCGATTTAATCAAGGTAGCCATGATCAATATACGGGAAGCCATGCGCAAAGGGAAATTCAAATCGCAAATGATCCTTCAGGTACACGACGAATTGGTGTTTGATGTTCGGAAAGACGAACTCGACGATCTCAAACCACTCATCGTAGAGAAGATGCAAAGTGCCTTACCAAATCTGAAAGTGCCGATTCTGGCAGAAGTAGGGGTTGGGGAGAATTGGTTGGAGGCGCACTGATTGCGTGCAATTTGGACACACTATGGGCACCTTACCGCCAAATTGCACGCAATCCTATACCATTTTCGTAATATTTCTTGTAAATATAAAATATACAGGCTAATTTTGGTGAAATTCACTTAAATACCCCAAGATTCCAGCTATGTTATTTGAACCAAATGTAATCTACCACATCTACAACCAAGGAAACAACAAGGAATTGATTTTTTATAAAGAGGAGAACTATCTTTTCTTTTTAAAGAAAACCCGACTGCTCATCTCGCCGTATGCCGAATTCCTAGCATATTGTTTAATGCCAAACCACTTTCATTGGTTAATTATAACCAAGCCTGATGGATGCGCATGGACATCCCATCTTAAGTTTCCAATACCCAGACAGGTTCTTAATCATCAAATTAATATTCTTCTTAGATCATATGGAAGAGCCATCAATAATCAGGAAGATCGATCAGGCTCCTTGTTTAGACAACACACTAAAGGGAAAACTGGTTGGGAAGATCCCTTTGTTGAGGCCAGTAGGCGAAAGTCATCCACTAAGGGATTTGCATTCGGACTAGATAATCAATACGCTTACAATTGTTTTAACTATATCCATCAAAATCCAGTTGAAGCTAACCTTGTATTAAAGGATACAGATTGGATATACTCATCTGCAAGGGATTATGCCGGAATTAGATCTGGCACTCTCTGTAATCAGTCCTTAGCAAAGGACCTGCTGAATTTTTGAGCATATAGTGAGGGTCTCAAAAGTAATTTTTACCGCAGATGCACAAAAACGCTCATATTGAGAGTCTCACTCAGAGTGAGACTCTCAATATGAGCGTTTTTGTGCATCTGCGGTAAAAATAGCAGGATAGCCTCTTTATGCTCACTCCCTACCTCCTCTTATTCGGTTTTCTATGCTTCTCCTTCCAGGCCTCTGCAGCTTCTATTTCCTGCATGATGGCCTTGAGCGGATCTTTTTCCTCCCGGGTGAGTACCATGGTTTCTGCACGCTCCGTATGGTCTAATACCAGCACGCGTACTGGTTTGCCTAAATATTGTTCAATGGCCTGCAAAACAGGCTTTTCCTCTGTGCTGCAAAAAGAAACAGCCAGTCCTTTTTTCATGCCGCGACCGGTACGACCCACGCGGTGAACATAGTTTTCCGGCACATCAGGCAAATCATAATTCACCACATAATCCACATCCGGGATGTCAATGCCGCGTGCACTGACGTCGGTGGCTACCAGCACTTTTACAGCTCCCGTTCGGAATTTGGACAAGACATCCAGCCGGTCTTTTTGTTCTTTATCGCCATGCAGGGTAACACTCTCGATCTCAACCCTTTCCATGGCCTTCATGACCCGTTCTGCGCGTACTTTGGTGCGTACAAACACCAGGATTTTGCTTTCCGGATGCTCGCGCACCATGCGTTCCAGGTAAAATCGTTTATCGTCCATTTCCACAAAAAACACCGAGTGATCGATGTTTTTGGAAACCGGATCCTTGGGCGAAATCTGTATCCTGATGGCCCGCGTAACGAGCGAATAAGCCAGATCCTTAATGGTTTCGTTGATAGTGGCGGAGAAAAACAACGTCTGACGTTTTTTGGGTAAAAAACGGATCAAATCGCGGATATCCTTCAGAAAACCCAATTCCAGCATACGGTCTGCTTCATCCAGCACCAGCATTTCTACCCTGTCTAATTTGATATGACCCTGACTCGTCAGATCGAACATGCGGCCGGGTGTGGTCACCAGCACATCAATACCTTTTTCCAAGCGGGCAATCTGCGGCCCCTGTTCCACACCGCCAAACACACAAAAGGATTTCACCCGGGTATGCCGGGCAATTTGATCAAAAACCTCGGTAATTTGCAGGGCCAGCTCGCGGGTAGGCACCATCACCACGCATTTGATGCCTTCAGAGCGCCCGGACACCTTCCGGTCGTGCAGCAGGTGCACAATTGGAATGACGAAAGCGGCCGTTTTACCGGTGCCGGTTTGGGCGATGGCCAGCACATCCTCTCCTTTCAGAATGGGCGGAATGGCCTTGTACTGGATGTCCGTTGGCCTGCGGAAACCCATGTCGGCCAGGTTGCGCTTTACTTCCGTGGCAATTCTATACTCTTCAAACTTCATGCTCTCGTGGCGTTTGTGGCCGCAAATGTACCAATTACCGGCGCCAATCTGGTGAACTGCCGATTCACGACATTGAGATTCGTAAATTCCTTTTATGTTTGGACAGCTATTTCACCACTGTTCACATTTAACTTACATAGTTCATGAAGCAATTCCTTACCATTTGCGGACTCCTGTTGACACAGTTCTTGTCTGCTCAAACCATTTATGTAAAAGCTAATGCCGTGGGAACCAATAACGGCAGTAGTTGGCTTAACGCCTTTGTTTCGCTTGATGCCGCGCTGGCTGTCGCTACCCCCGGTCAATCTATTTGGGTAAGTGCAGGCACCTATAAACCTGCCACTACTTTTCTACTCCAGACAGGCGTATCGTTATACGGCGGTTTTGCCGGCACAGAAACAGCATTGAACCAGCGAAATCCGGTGACTAATGTGACCATCCTGAACGGCGATCTGTTGGGTAACGATATTCCCGGTAATTTTGACCAAAACCGCACAGATAATGTTCAGCACGTGGTCACGGTATTTGTAAATGCATCAGCACAACATGCTGTATTGGATGGTTTTGTAGTGCGCGGCGGACAAACCCTGTTTAATGCCCCAAATGCCGACCTCACACGCAGGGGCGCGGGTGTACTCGCAGGCGGGCCTGTAACCATTCGCAATTGCCGTTTTACGGATAACCATGCGGAATCCGGTGCTGCCATTGCAGCTATCGGAACAGCCAGTGACGGCATCAAAATTGATAATTGCCTGTTTGAAGCCAACAAAGCCACGGAACAAGCCATCGTAATTCTTCGGCAAACACCAACGGGAGAGGTAAACAACTGTGTATTCAAAAACAACGTGACCAACCGGGGCACTCTTTATCCACAGGAAACAACCAATATTACCATCGACAGTTGTTTGTTTGAGGGCAATAATGCCGGCGCCAACTTTGGCGCGGCCATGTTCTCCTGGCAAGCCAGTTGGACCATGACAAACAGCATTTTCCGGAAAAACAAGGCTGCCAACGGCGGGATTTATATTGACGACCGAAATGGTGGTCATTTTGTGACCCTAAATAACTGTTTGTTTGAACAGGATACCACCACTGGATTCGGTGGTTCCGGAGTGTATGGCTGGCAGGCCAGTTGTTTGGTAAAAAACTGTATTTTCCGGGAAAACTATGCTCCCAACGCCGCAGCCATGTATTTCAATGGGCGTGAGTTCGACAGCCAGTTTAGCATAGACAGCTGCCTGTTTGAACGCAATGTTTCTACCAGCTACGGAGGAACATCCATCTGGCATAACCGCACCAATTACACCCTGAGCAATTCCATTTTCCGCGACAATGTTGCGCCTAATTCGGCTGGCGGTGTTTACAACGGCGATACCACCATTTTCCACGTAACGAACTGTTTGTTTGAAGGCCATCAAACAAACTTTGCAGCAGCCGTGGCCAATTATGGCGTTGGATGTAAAGGAGTTTTTGAAGACTGTACCTTCCAGGATAATGAGGCCAACACCAGCGGCGGGGCAGTCAGTAACGGGTTTAAAGCTGATGTAGCCTATAAAAATTGCCTATTCCTGCGCAACTCTGCCACTTTTGGAGGGGCTATCTTTACGCAGAATGACACTACCCGATTAGAGATTGACGGGTGTTTATTCCAGGAAAACGGCACCGACGATTATGGCGGGGCTGTTTTTGTAAACGACAATATTGCTACAACGATTAAAAACAGCAGTTTTCTATACAATACCAGCGATTACGGTGCAGCCATTCAGGCATATGGCGATAGTTTGTTGTCTATTGAGAACACCATATTCCTCAGCAATTTTGCCGTAACACAGGGTGGCGCCATCAACATGAACCAGACCAAAGCCAACCTGACCAACTGCTTGTTTGCCAAAAACATCAATCTGAGCGCCGGGGCCGGTGGAGCCATTTCTGTTAATGCTTCAGATAGCGTTAGTAGCCGGGTAACTGCCGTTAACTGCACTTTTGCTGATAATGAAGCGCAAATCGGGGCGGGTATTGCCCAATGGGAATCAGATGCTGGCGATGTCGAATTGAGTTTGCTGAACTGTCTGTTCCAAAATCCGTTTGGCAATAACTATGAGATTGAAGACGGTACGCCACTGGTCATCAGCCTGAACGGCAATCAAAGCTCAGATGCTTCTTTTGTAGACGATCTAACCGGCAACAAGGATGTGCATGATTTGTCGGCAGCTTTCATGGATCCACCAAACGACGATTACCGGTTGCTGATGGGGCCGGCAGTGGACGGTGGTGTTGCTGCCGGAGCACCAACTACCGATCTGCTGGGCAATTTACGCCAGGGTCTGCCTGATCGCGGCTGCTATGAATTGGGCATCAACAGCGTAAAAAATGTTGGATTCCACATGCTCGATCTTCAGTGTAACCCCAGTCCGGCAACTGAAATGGCCGTGTTGAGCCTGGAGAACGAACGTGCCGGCGACATGGACATTCAAATCTGGAACGCTGCCGGACAGCTAGTGTTCCAGGTGCAGGCGGTTAAAGCGCAGGGCGCCTTCCAATTCCCGCTGCAGGTAGCCTCCTGGCCGGCGGGTATGTACCGGGTGCAATGCCGCATGGGCGCTATCATGCACGAAGGTTCATTGATTAAGCAATAGACTTGTTGCAATGGTGTAAATTTGCGCCGCAGGGAGACATTTCTTCCTGCGGCGCACTTTTTTTCAGATAATTTGGCAAAATAGGTTAACTTCGTACATCACACGCTTTTACCCACTCTATGAAACCAATTATCTGGAAACTGATCCCTACCGATGAAGCCGAAGCGGAACGCCTGCATCAGGAACTAAAGATTCCACTTGTTTTTTGTCGGCTACTACTGCAACGCGGCATACGTACCATAGAGGATGCCCGTATTTTTTTCCGCCACGATTTAGCCAATACCCATCACCCGTTCCTGATGAAGGATATGGATGTTGCCGTGGAACGACTTGACAGGGCCTTGCAAAACGGCGAACGTATCCTGCTGTATGGCGATTACGATGTAGATGGCACCACGAGTGTCGCCCTGATGTATGCGTTTTTATCAGGTTTTTATGCCAACCTTGACTACTACCTGCCCAATCGGGATAAGGAAGGGTACGGGGTGAGTTTGCAGGGCGTGGAATACGCCCGGGAAACTGGTTGTAGCCTGGTGGTTGCGATGGACTGCGGCATTAAAGCCCACAAGGCCATTGAACTGGCCAAAAGTTATGGTATTGACTTTATTGTTTGCGACCACCACTTGCCGGAAGGCGGCTTGCCTGAAGCCGTGGCATGTCTGGACCCAAAACGCGAGGATTGTCTATATCCTTACAAAGAGTTGAGCGGTTGTGGTGTGGCATTCAAACTGGCCCAGGGGCTGGCTTTGCAGCACAATGTGCCACAGGAAGAGCTGGCTTCACTTCTGGATCTGGTAGCCGTAAGCACAGCTTGCGACATTGTGCACATGACCGGTGAGAACCGCATTTTTGCTCATTTTGGTATGCAGCGACTAAACCGTTCGCCCAGAATAGGCTTATGGGCCATGATGCAAAAAATCAATCGGCCCTTCCCTTTGGATATTAGTGATGTGGTGTTTGGCATAGGCCCGATGATTAACGCAGCAGGCCGGCTGGCGGATGCACGGGAGGCGGTGCGTTTACTATTGTCTGTAGATAAGAACAGTGCTTTAGATTATGCCGGACAATTGGTACAACGCAACAAGGACCGGCGACAAATGGATCAATCAACCGCTGAAGCAGCCCAGCGGATGTTTAGAGAAAAATCAGACTGGACGAGTCGCAAAAGCACCGTGTTATTTGAGCCAAACTGGCATAAGGGGATCATTGGTATAGTGGCCAGTAGGATGGTGGAGGCATTTCATAAACCAACAGTAATTCTTACGGAGAGCAACGGCAAGGCTGTAGGGTCAGCGCGTTCCGTAGCAGGATTTGACTTGTATAGTGCCTTGCAAGCTTGTGAAGATTTATTTTACACATTTGGCGGGCATGCTCACGCAGCGGGAATGCAGTTGCCAGTGGAAAATGTAGCAGCTTTCGAGGAGCGGTTTGAGCAAGTAGTGAGTGGTTCGATTTTGCCCGAAATAGAAAACCCGCAAATGGATGTAAGCGCCAAACTGCGCTTTGAGGAGGTAACGCCGGAATTTTGGAAAATGCTGAAACGGTTCGAACCTTTCGGGCCACACAATCCCAATCCCATGTTTTGGGCAGAAAACGTGTTGGACAGTGGCAAATCCAGAATTTTGGAAAACAACCATGTCAAGTTATCATTGCGTCAGGAAGGCAGCAATGTGGTACTGAACGGCATCGGTTTCGGATTGGGTAAAAAGTACGAAGCCGTGGAAGGCAAAACCTTTGATATCCTGTTCCACCTCCGGGAGGAAGAGTGGCAAGGTTACCGCAGTATTGGATTATACGTCAAGGATATCCGGTGACAAGGCGCTAACACGTGGTAGATAACA
>JAEUUS010000517.1 GCA_016787545.1 Saprospiraceae bacterium | reverse complement strand
GGCCATTTCCAAAGGAGATTTGATCGATGAGGATTTGGAAAAAATGTTGCGCCCCACCCTGCCCGAAGGTATCCCAACCATTTTTATTTCGGCGATGACGAACAAGAACCTTCAGGGATTGAAAGATATGCTTTGGAAGATACTGAGTGTTTGAGTGTTTGAGTTGGGGAGTGTTTGAGTTGGCGTTCGGTTGGGTATTGGTGATAAAATATCAGTTGGAGGAAGCCATTTATTTGTTGCTGGACCTATTTTGAGTACTTTATCAAACCAATGAGTATTAGATAAAGATTTTAACTCGCCCCTTGTATTCTGTTTTTTTTTGCCTTACCTTTATAAACGCAAGTGTAACACTTAGTGCCTTAGTGTTACCCCTCGCGCCTTATCATCCATTAAACACGCTTCCAAATGCTAGTGAAAACCTTTGCCGGCTCCGTACATGGAGTCGATGCACAAATCATTACTGTAGAAACCCACACCGGCGGGATGCTGGGAAACACGGACAAACTGGGAATCTATATTGTTGGTTTGCCCGACAGTGCCGTACGCGAATCACTGCCACGTATTGAAGCCGCCGTCAAAAACGCCGGTTTCCGCCAACCACGACTCAAAACCATCATCAACCTGGCGCCTGCCGATATCCGAAAGGAAGGCTCTGCGTTCGACCTGCCCATTGCCCTGGGTATGTTGGCTGCCGGCGGACTCATTCCACCCGATGGTTTTGAAGACTACCTCATCATGGGGGAGCTCTCACTGGATGGAT
The DNA here is from genome assembly GCA_016787545.1 of Saprospiraceae bacterium. GTDB lineage: Bacteria > Bacteroidota > Bacteroidia > Chitinophagales > Saprospiraceae > M3007. Next base: position 680 of record JAEUUS010000517.1, on the reverse strand, counting down.
CGCTCCGGCCAATCAAAGGCGCTTTGCCCATTGCCATCAAAGCCCGAAAGGAAAAGTTTAAAGGCTTCATTTTGCCCAGTGCCAACGCACGCGAAGCGGCTATTGTGAACGATCTGGCTATTTACGGCGTGGATAACCTGCTGGAGGCCATAGACCTGCTGGGCGGGGTATCTGACCTGAAACCCCTGGAAGTAAACACCCGGGAGGAGTTTGCGGCTAATTCGAGTGTATTTGATGTTGATTTTTCTGATGTAAAAGGTCAGGAAAACATCAAACGGGCGCTGGAGCTGGCTGCTGCCGGTGGCCACAATGTGATTCTGATTGGTCCGCCGGGGGCCGGCAAAACCATGCTGGCCAGGCGATTGCCAACCATTTTGCCGCCGCTAACCCTCTATGAGGCATTGGAAACCACCAAAATTCACTCTGTTTCAGGTATTCTGCCAGACAGGGCTTCTTTAGTTACCACCCGGCCATTTCGGGCGCCGCACCATACCATTAGCGATGTAGCACTCGTGGGCGGCGGCTCCGATCCTATGCCTGGAGAGATTAGTCTGGCACACAACGGCGTTTTGTTTCTGGATGAACTGCCGGAGTTCAAACGCACCGCCCTGGAGGTAATGCGCCAGCCCATGGAAGAACGCAGGGTTACCATTAGCCGGGCAAAATCTACGGTGGAATAC
>JAEUUS010000492.1 GCA_016787545.1 Saprospiraceae bacterium | reverse complement strand
GCAATAGCGCCTGATTGTCCAACACCCATCGGACTAACCTGCTTGTCGTTTGGATCAAAGGAGTTGGTTATGATGGTAGAACAGGATGTCTGGTTGTTGGGTAGCCATGGATCAACCGGGGCGTTTCCACTTGCGGTACTACTGATGGTAATGGTTCCACCCATGGGAGCGTTTATATCCACGGCGCCTCTGATCTCGATTTTTCTTGTTTCAAACAACTTTAACTCCTTCAATATCCAGGTAGCCTGATGGTTAAAAGGATCGTATATAAATGGTGGAACAGAAAATACAGGGTTTAGAATCAAGGAATCTAATTGAACCACCACCAAAGTGGTATCAGCGTTCCAAAATCCCAGATTTCTTACCACTATTTCGGAGTAAAAAGCAAAGCCTGGTCTGGCCGGTCCGCAATACATCATGATTTCACGGTCGCTGCCTGCCGTTCCACAGAAATAAAAATCCAAACCGGCGGTATCTCTGGTAACATCCGGACCTATCGTAAGCAGTGTGCTAACACATACCTCCTCTATACCGGGTTTATAGGTAGAGGCCGTAATTTGGTAATCTCCCGGCTCTGTTAAACCCAACACGTAATTACCCGCATAATCAGCATAAGTACAGGTTGTGTGCTGACCATCTGTGGCACAAACTTTAGCAAAGGGATATATCACGTAGGTTGAGTCTGTATTACACAAGCAGGAAAGATTGGCTCGAATTTGACCACTTACCTGTGCAATACAGGCTTCCAAAGGCGGCAAAACGGTGTTTTTATGCCCGGTACAGCCATTGCCATCTGTTGCTGTTACAGAATACCCGCCAGGCGCCAAACCGGAAAGCGGATTTGGATTGCTGCCAGTATTCCACTGATAAGAAACCGGTTGCGTTACCGTATTGGAAGGAATGGCCAGCAATGTACCATCTGTGGTCAAACAGCTTGGGGTATCCAGCACTTCAAACGCTACATCCAGATAAGGTAACAGGGTAAAGGTGTCGCGAAACTGGCAATTGGTCGTCAGGTCTCTGAACCATAACAGATATCTGCCCGGGGCAAGGTTAGATAAAGTGTCCGGACCACCATTCAGTGTAGAGCCATACGGGAGCGTCCAGGTCATATTATTCTGATGCTGGGTCTGAATGGCTATTTGTGCGTCGGAGCCGGCGCAGGTTTCGGAATGTATTTCGATGAAAGGTGGCGACGGCAATGTTGTAATCAAAGGAAGCCGGGTCACACAGCCGTTTTTTCGAATATCCACATAGGAATTCCCCGGTGGGAAATTACTCACATTGAAAGGGTTTGTATTTACATTTATATAGGAACCGACATTGGGCGTTCTGTATTCAAATGGGGGTGCAACTGCCATGTTGATGGTTGCAATGCCATTGTAAGGCAAAAAACAGGTAGTATGCGGGGTTATATTAACCTGATTTACCTCTAACGTAGCAGGAGAGATGGTAAACAGTGCAGAATCCCTGAGTAAATTATTCCCCAAACGCAAGGTGATATAATACCATCCGCTCATGGAGGGATCTGCATCATGTAACACCGGTTTGACTTCTCCGGATAAAAAACCATTGGGGCCGGTCCAAGTTATTTCATCTGCCAATACATACACAGGCGACATGCCAAATATCAGTGGTATATCGCTACCTGAGCAATAGACTAACTGGTCATGCAGTATAGTTACCCGAATGCCACAAGTGTCGGAAATATGAATACTTTGATTTCTGATTGCGGAACATCCATTAACATCCGTAACGGTAAGGGAATAAGATCCCGCATGTTCTGTCCTGGCATCCGGCCAAATTAAATCAGGCCAGTTGGATTGAACGCCATGTGGCCCCGACCAGGCATAGTGATAGGGTGGGGCGCTCGGTTGGGTGATGAAGGATTTTATGCTTAGGGTATCACCCGGACAGGCAGGTGCTTGCGCAATTGTTTTGATCACCGGAGTAGGGGAAACAGGAATTTCCACATTAGTTGAAACCTGGCAGCCGGATTTGGTTTGAGCTGTCAGGGTATAACTGGCTTTGCCGCTGTCGGAATGACAATAAAACTGGGGGTTTTCCATAAATGCCAGCGTACCATAGATACTGGTGCCAGCCCAGAACCACACAGGAATCTCTGGAGCCGATGTTGTAATGGTACTGACTAACTGGATTAAACTATGGTTACAAATAGCGCTGGGCGCCTGGATATCCACGGTCAAACTTTCTGCCGGAACGGTTGTAGAAAACACCTGTTGGCTACCCATTCCATCGGTAATGGTTACCGACAGGGGGCCTTCACACAAGTCCTCTGCCGCCGCCTGGGTGCTGCCGTTAGACCACGCATAAGTAAACGGCTGAGTAAGCAGTCCGTTCTGGTAAAAAGCGGCTTTCCCAGAGCAGGATTGATTGCAATCCGGTTTTTCCAGATAAATTCCTCCACAAGATTCCGGAAGCAAGGTAACCAAACCCAATGGACCATTCTGGCATCCAGTGGAATCCGTTGCCAGATATTGAAAATAATCCGGGCCGCAGTATCCTGGCTCAGGTGTGAATAACCCGGTTCCATCTGTATTTAGTTGAATTACGCCATGGGCGGGCGCTTTAAAGACGGAATAGTTTTGCGCCAAAGGATGATCATTGACGCCCAGATCAAATACAACCGGGTTGTTGGTGAAGCGCAGCGTATCCGGTTCGAGGGTTAGGGAATCAATATGGAATCCGATGGTAGCCGGATACTTGAAAAATAATGTCTTTACGGCCTGGCATCCTGTTGCATCGGTTACCAACAAGGAAATACACAGTTCTGGATTAGCGCTATCCGGTGGAGTCAGATAAACTTCATTGCCCACAATTCCATTCGACCATTGATATTGGTAGGGAGGATTTCCATTGGTAGGTTTGCCCTGCAGGTAAATGCAGGCTATGTCAAAACAAAGTCCCTCACTGATGTTCAGTTGAAGGGGACAGGGTGTTTGAACGTTTTGAGCGGGAGCAATAAATGGTGTCAGGCAGCATAATGCCCATAAGTAGTAGATGTGTTTCATGTCAGAAAGTAGTAATAGGTCGGTCGAAAATAGGGAAATTTTGCGTATTTGTACATTTTTTGTGCAAAAATGTATCCCCCTGTCCATTACCGCTCTATTCCTTCTCTAATCCGATACGCTGAAGGTGTAAGCCCAAATTCCTTTTTAAAACAGCGATTGAACGATACCTTATTATTGAAACCTGCCTCAAAAGCAATTTGCAAAATGGTATGCTGCCCGTAAGCCGGGTCGGTCAAAAGCTTGCGCACATGGGCTACCCGGTAACGGTTGATGAGTTCAAAGAAATTCATGCCATATTGTTCGTTAATCACTTGCGATAAGGCGTGATGCCCGATATTGAGGTAGGCTGCTAAATCCGTGAGTCGCAATTCATTTTCCCGATAAACCTGTTCCTCCTCCAATAACCGTTCTAACTGACGCTTAATGGATGCCGTTGCCGCCGGGGTCAATGCTGAGTTTTGATATTTCCTTACAGGTAAAAAATGCCCGATCGGTTCGCTGCTAAACACTCTCCGTTGCAATAATCCCATATAAGCTACTGTCAAAATACCCACCGACATTACCAAACTAATACCATAATCCCATTCCGGATTGAAAAAGGAACAACTCACCAGCACGAAATAGGAGATAAACGCCCCGGTGTACAACACCATTCCTCGGGCCAATAAGCGGGTCCAGGTTTTAATATTGGTATCTACCTGCCATTCATTATTGGTTTTGCGCCATACCAGCATGGTGTACAACAATAGGTGCCCTGTCAGCAACACCGGTGCGCCGGCAATACGATACAAATCGCCAGCTCCCGGGATCTCCCAGCCAAATACACGCAGGTAAACTGGCATGGTCAGTAGGCCGGACAATACCGGAGTTATAAAGTGAACCGCTGCCTCCTTAAAGCTGAACTCTTCCTGAAAAACTTCTTTCAGGTACAGATAAACCAAGGGTCCTGCCGTAAAAGTCAGGCATGGCCACCAGTGCTGAAAATATGGGAAAAAACGCTCGTAACCCGTCCAATACAACAAATAGATGCTTAAAATACAGGCAAAGACGAGCATAAGAGCGGCTAAACGCCTTGCTCCTGTAGTAAAACCCGAGCGTTTCCAAAGAAGTAAACCCGCCAATAAATAGCCCAACCCTGCCACTCCCGCCAGGGCCAGCGTCCAGACGTTGAACCCAACTGGCGACTGGGCAGGAGCGGGCAGCGTGTTTTGCGCTTGGGCCAATGCTGGCCAAAGCAACTTAAGTAGTACAAAAATGCGTTTTTGCCTGGTCATACATTCATCGGGCGATGACAATGGTTTGTTTGCCCATCCGGCCATCTGTCAATTTTGCATGCAGGTGATACACGCCGGCTGGCAAATCAGAAGCATCCCAATAGGTACTGTCGGTAAAGGTAAGCGTTCGCATCAGCACCCCGGAATGGTTGTAAAGGAATACCTGTTTTAGGTCTGAAGCTGCGCTTTGCCACTGGAATTGTTGGCCTAAATTGGGCTTTACCAAAGTTATGTCTTCATAAATTTCCTGCACTGGCGTTGCCGATTGCGGACGCAGTACCACGGCATTGGGCGTGAGCAGGTTTAGTGTTCCGGGTGCAATTAAATTGCCCAGCAGCACGCCCGAAGCGGTGTATTTCCGAACAGCCGATTCGCCGCCCACACCAATGAGCAGGTTGCTGTCTGGCAAAAACGCAACGCCTTCCCCTTGTGGAAGCGAAGAAATAAATACGCCCAGATAATTCCCTTGCGCATCAAATCTTTTCACTGCGCCGCCATTGTAATCGATAACCATTAAATCACCATTGTCTGCAAACCATATATTGGTCGGCCCGGCCAGGTTGGCAGATATAAACAAACCCAAATCAGCGCCGTCTGGTCCAAACTTGCGGATATGTTTGCCATTGTAGGAGGAAACATACAAATTGCCTGCCTGATCCCAATCTAATCCGATACTGGTATTAACGCCCACCTGAGTAAATTCGCCCAGATAATTACCGGTCAGGGAGTAGCGTCGCACCTTGCCGTTGCCGCTCCATTGGAGCACATACAGGAGACTATCCGGCCCCAGGCTCATACGGGTAGGCCCGCCGATGCCAGTGGCAAATTCCCCGATAAACGCACCGGTGCCGGCATTAAAAGTGCTGATCCGTCCATTGTTCAGGTTGGAGATCAGCACTTTGTTTTCCTTCTCCAGAAAAAAGATGTCCTGAGGCCAGGCCAGGTGGGTATCAATAAACACCTGACCGTTTTGGCCATCTGCATCGAATTTCAGGATTTGCCAGGGAGGGTTTTGAAAATTTCTGGCATCGCTTACATAGATTTGATAGGATTGCCCGGTAAGCTGTCCGGCGCAAAGCATAGCTACACAAAGGCAGCTCGTAAAAAAACATGTTTTCATAGCGTAAAGCAGTTGAATCAAATGAGTGACAAAAAACGGGCTCGTCGGGCAGAGTAACGTTCATTTTTATCCATGTTTACCTATTATTTCAACGATACCGAAAAAAGGTCTCCTCCCCTGTAACCTCATTAGCACAGCAACCATCCAAGCGTAGTCCGAAGGTTAATTATGGTTGATAAATAGCTGTCGCCCACTATTCAGCCATTTTTCTGGGCATATCTTTGAAAGCTCATCACCTTTTCGATTAATTTTTCTAACAAACGATTTAGCTATGATTCAACAAATTTCCAGTTTCTTGTTAGGCGCCCTTTTTTGCAGCGCCCCGCTCCAGGCACAAAATCTCGATGCCGAATTCAAACAGCAAAGTGTCAACCAGATTGCAGAGCTTTTACAGGAACGATATGTTTTCCCGGAAGTAGCCAAAACGACTGCCGAACACCTTAAAGCACAACTTAAAGCTGGCGCATTTGATGCCACGACCGACCTTAAATCATTCGCAGCTGCATTGACTACCGAGGCTCAATCCATTACGCACGACAAACATCTG
>JAEUUS010000464.1 GCA_016787545.1 Saprospiraceae bacterium | reverse complement strand
GGTTTTGCAACATGCAAATGAGTGAATATCAGGATATTGACGGACAAACATTTGACCAGATCCGGGCAGAAATAGCGCCGCAGATCCTGGATGTGCGTAATCTGAATGAGTGGCCCAAAGTGACGGAATTCGAGCATCTGCGCATACCACTGGCGGAACTGGAGCAAAACCTGCACCTCATTGATCCGGAGCGCCCGTTGGTGGTTTTTTGTCAATCGGGCATCAGAAGTATTACCGCCTTGAACCTTATTACTGAACGATTGGCAGTTCGGACTGTTTACCATCTCAAAGGAGGTATTCTCAAATGGAAAACACAACAATAACTGCCACCGAAAAGGCGCACAAACCCAAAAAAGTGTTTGTAGAAGGGGCCATATCCCCCGCCTTTATTGCTGATTCCATTGCCAAACACAGCAGCAAAACCGGTATTGGCGGGCACAGCATTTTTCTTGGTCAGGTACGTAAAGACGTGATTGGTGATCAAACCGTTGCGGCCATTGAATACACGGCCTACATGGAAATGGCCGAAGAAAAATTCCACGAGATCCGCGAAGACATATTTGCCAAATATCCACTCACCTGCATGCACATTTACCACAGTCTGGGCCTGGTGCCGGCTGGCGGGATTTGTTTGTTTGTATTCACCTCCGCCGCACACCGCAAGGAAGCCATTGATGCCTGCACGGAAATAGTGGAGCGCATTAAAAAAGAGGCGCCTGTGTGGGGCAAGGAGGTGCTGGAAGATGAGACGTATGTTTGGAAGAAGTCGGTGGAGGGTGTTTAAACGCGCTATAAATTCTTTGTTGCAAAATATCAGGTATATACACAAGTCACATAAGTTCAGGTCTTCTTGTTACGCCAGCCGCAGCGCGGCGAAATATTTGTAGCTTTTGAACAAATTGGAAGGGGCAAGGTGCAGCGCACCAAAATATATAACGGTACGCTGCGCCTCCAACATCTCTTCCGTTGACGGGTCTACAAATGTTACGGGGCGCTGCCCCTTTTGACTGAGTATTAAATCAGCGTTTTTTAGGGTTTATTGCTTCACCACCTTCCCCACAAACACCCGCCCGCCCGAAACCGCGCGAAGGGTGTAAATGCCTGGAGGCCAATTGCTCAGCGACAGTTCCCGGGTTCCCGAAACGGATTGTTCAAAAACCGTTTCTCCTTGTGCGCTAAAAATATCAATATCCCAAATGCCCTTTTCCTTGATTTGAATTTGCAGGAAATCATGGGCGGGGTTGGGTTGGAACGTTATTTCAGGAGCGCGGGCAGGGTAAATCTCCAACGCCTCAACCGTCAAATTCGCCCGGTAGCGCACGAGGGCAAAGGCCGTATAAGCAGACATAAAGGACGTGCCCGACAAAAGGATTTTACCATCGGCCTGCACGGCAAGCCCAAATGCCTGACTGTAAGAATCGACCCCAAAATTGGTGGTTACAAACCCTCCGACACCTGCGGAGGAATCCGGATTTCCGTCAGGCAACAAACGGCCCAACAGAAAATCTCCCTGGTTAGGGCCGCCGGCTCCGCCCGCGAGCAGGATTTTGCCGTCGACCTGAACGCTCATAGCAGATATTCCTGCGCCATTTCCCAAAGGAATCCATTTTTTTCCCGCCGTACCAAAACCGGTATCCGGGCTGCCGTTTTCAAGGTAGCGGGAAATTTCAAATCCGTCAATCTGAGGTCCTGCAAGGAGGAATTTGCCGTCGGGAAACGGGATGATAAACTCCGTACCGGGCGCCTCTAATACACCGTTAATTCCGAATGTCGTGTCCGGCAGGCCGTTGCTGTTGTAACGCAGTATGGCGGATGGGTCCGAGAAATTTTTCCACCCGGCCGTCAAAATTTTGCCGTCGGCCTGTAGTGCTAAAAGGTATGCCCAGTATGGCTTGGTGGACCAGTAACCTGATAGACCGAATGTTTGGTCGGCAGTTCCATTCACTTGAAACCGCCTGATTCCAGACCACCAATTGGTTGGCGTTGTTGTGCCGACTTCAGCAGTCAGTATTTTGCCGTCGGGTTGAAGGGCGAGGGCGACCACAGGAGATTGGGGGCCATAAAAAATACTGTCCGGTGTCCCGTCAGGCAGCAAACGGTACAAACTCCCTTCCGGCCATCCGCTGAAATTTTGTTGGCCTCCGACAATGATTTTGCCGTCGGCTTGCAAAGCCATGCCGCTAATTTGAGCTACGCCGTTCTCCAGATCATCATTTATTGGGAATTTAAAACTTTCGTCTGGAAAGCCGTTAATCCCGAGGCGTGCCATCACCCTTTGGCTGGCCAGGTTTTCGCCGCCTGCGATGATTTTTCCGTCGGGCTGAATCAGGAGTTTGTGAAATGATCCGCCGCTCTGCCCGATATTATCTACTACCGGAGCACCGCCGTTGAAAACAGGATCCGGGCTTCCATCTGTCAAGTAGCTCATGGTGGAAAAATCGCCGCTTATGGAATTGGCCGTAATGAAGCCCGAATTGGATTTTACTGCAATGAATTGCGGCGCTGAGGTCACATAAAGTTCGCCGGCATCTCCAAAATTTGGATCAAGCGCGCCGGAAGCGGTACATTTGAAAACTCTATCCGGCATACAGCCCGCGTAGATACTTCCGTCGGGAGCCTGTGCAAAACAAACGGCCTCATGGTACAAGACAATTTTCGCAACTCCTCCGGCGCCGAATGTATCATCCAAGGCGCCATTTGTGTTAAAACGAAACAATATAACCGTTCCATAATCGGTAGTCCCAACCACCAATTTACCGTCGGATTGAGGCATCAGTACGGGGTTGTTAAATGAAGTGGTATCTCCGTCGACGAGGATGAACCCTTCCGAATTGAAACTATCATCCAGCGAACCGTCCTGGTTCAGGCGTACAAGAATTAGACCTAGCGGGCCGGAATTGGGGGAATAATATCCGCAAACTGCAATTTTTCCGTCGGGCAGTACGGCAACACTGGTTGCGCGTTCGTAACCGGGGCCGAAATCAAGTTTTACGGCGCCGTTATCACCAAAATTCCAATCTTTGGTTCCATCTGAAAAATAGCGCTGGAGCCGAAAACCCTCATTGTTACTAAGACCGCTTCCGGCCAATACAAAATTTTCGTCAGCATCAATAGCCAGATCCCTAAAGTAGAAAGAATTATCCAGGTTTACCGGATTGGGGAAAACAGGGTCGAGTTGACCGTCCGAAGTAAATCGGGTCAGGACGTCAGAAGGCTGTAGCACTACAATTTTCCCGTCCGACTGTAGCGCAATACTTTCAGAGTCACCATAAGAAGAGCCGTTCTTTCCGTTTACGCCGAACGTTGGATCAGGCGAGCCGTCAGGTAGGTAACGCGCTATGGTAAGTCGGCGGGGTTCTTCTCCTTGCAAGGATTCGCCTGCGAGGAGGATTTTCCCGTCGGGCTGGACAAGCATGTCGCCTATTTTGTCGTAAGCGGGAAGAATCAGGGTTTGTTTGCCGGCTACGCCAAACCCGGGATCGAGAAATTCCTGCTGAGCGAAAATTGGACAAGTTAAGCGAGAAAAGAAGGCGAGAAGGGACAAATAGATAAAGGTTGTTTTTTTCATGGTGAGATTGTTTTTGAAAGAGAAATAGCGATAGTCTCACTCCAAGTGAGACTATCGCTCGGGTTTCGATTGGCTTACTGTTTCACCACCTTCCCCGTAAAAACCCGCCCGCCCGAAACCGCCCGGAGCGTGTACAAGCCCGCAGGCCAGTCGTGCAGCGGGATGGTTTGGCTGCCGGAAACAGACTGCCGGAACATTTGCCTGCCTTGGAGGTCGAAGAGGCGGAGGTCCCAGGTTTCTGGGTCTGAGATTTGGATTTGCAGGAAATCGCTGGCGGGGGAAGGAGAAAGCAGCAGGACTGGCCCGCCGCTGGAGGTTTCTTCGATGGAAACCATGCAGGCGGCTTCAATTTCCGCGACGCTGTTGCAGCCGGGGGCGTTGTCGGAAACGAAACCGAGCGCACCCGCGGCGAGATGGGCGCAAATGGGTTGGATTTCGCAAACGGAAAGCATGGGGCAAGACTTGATGTACACCCTGTCCAACCCAATAAAAGTTACCTGCCCCAAACCCTGTAATGAGTTCAGCATTGGATTGTTGACGATGGACAGGTTTGCTAACTTAGGTACGAAACCGCCAGTGAAAATTAAACAACTCCCGATGAAGCGCAGCCCAGCCAAAGCGTCCAACGAAACCAGTGCCGGGTTGTCCTGCAGGTACAGGCACATGCCCAGCGAATCGAGGTTTTCTAGGCCGCTCAAGGTTGTCAAGGAATCACTATTACGGATGCTAAGCTCCCCGCCGACGCTTTGGATGTGGTCGAGGCCAATCATGGATTTCAAGGCTATGTTGTGCCAAATCGTAACGTCTCCCGGAACGGAACCAATTCGATGCAGCCCAATCAATGATTTCAGGGCTGGATTTTCAGTAAGTGTGATGCTGCCGTAACTGGAATAAGCCCCGCTATGAAATTCGCAGCTTCCAACGTGCTCGAGACTTCCCAACGCGCTCAGCGAAGCCAGCGATTGGTTTGAACCGACCTCGACGCAACCTTTCACGGTCGCCAAATTTTCCAGACCGTGTAGCGAGGCCAGCAAGGGGTTGTCCAAAATGTCCAGCCCCGATTCGTAATAATCATCAATCCCGAAGACTTGGCCAGCCAGCCCTGTATAGGTCAAGTTTTGCAGCCCCTGCAAATCCGTGAGTGAGGTTTGCGAAATTTTGAGGCTGCCTCCGATTTTTTTCAGCGGATATAAACTGTCGAGTCGAACGATGCTGCTGCCGGAAATGACGATACTGCTTTCCATTTCGGAGCAGTTCGGGTAGTTCATCGGAAAACTGTCAATTTGCCCCTGCGTAGTAAAAGTGATGTCGCCTGTCGGGCACTGCGCTGCCAGCCAGCAGCAGGAAAAGGAAAGGAGCAGGGTAATAGTTGTTTTTTTCATGTAGAGATTGTTTTTGAACGTGAAAAAGGGGTTGGTTTCGGACTATTGCTTTACGATTTTTCCCGAAAAAACCCGATCTCTTGTGGACACTTTCACTGCGTATATCCCTGCCGGGAAACCTTGAAGATCGAGAGATCTTTTGTTGCTAATTTCGCAGTGCAGCAGCTGGCCCTGTATATCAAACACTTGTACTGTCGTGCCTTCAGTTTGTGTTACCCCTTCAGGCAAACGCCAATAAACCTGGCCGACACTTGGGTTGGGATACAGTTTGAGCGTCTCCAGTTCGGCTTCCAGGTTTCTTACAGAAGTTGAAACGGTAAAAAACGAAGTGTCGCGCAATCCGTCGCATGGGTAATATTTGTTGAAGGCCGTAACATTCCAGTAGTACCGAAATCCCGGGTTGATCTTCACCTTGAAGTTGTTATTTTCCAAAAGGCCACTATTCAGTATTGGTACATGGATATTGGCGCCAACCAGTCTGCCCAACTCCAAAACGTAGAAATCGGCCTCTGGAATGAGCTCCCACTCAAGGGTCACAGAATCGGTAAGCGGGATCGTGTCGAAATTCAGGGGATAGAGTAATTGCCAATTGGATGGAGAAAACGGAGCGGGTGGCGTTTGATTGAACAAAAGGTAATCTCTGGGTCCTTGGGCTACATCGCGCATCCAGGTAGCCTGGTCTGGGCTGAAGCGATTCTGGCAGGCGTTGTTGCTGTAAGACATGTAAAGGGTCCCGTCAGAGCGAAACGGGGCGCCAGTAGGGTCAGTCTGCACTATAGGGCTTTGTTTGTCGGAGTTACAAGTAAATCCAATGGAAAGGTAATCCGGCGGGGTATCGCAGATTAAGTCGCCGGCAGTTAGGCAGTTTGTTGAGTCTGTTCGTTCAACAGGAAATGCTAAGGAAAAAGGATTTCCGAGTACAGTGCCACTCCATTTTATTGTATCGGGCGCTGGAAGGCCGACATAATCCTGATAGTCCGTTCCTTCCCAGCCAAAAAAAGTATGCCACAGACCAAAATAATGCCCGGCTTCATGGGCAAAGGTATGGTCGTCGGTACCCAGCCATGATTTAGGGATTATGAGTGCATGCCTAAAACTATTGTTTATGGTGGGCGGATAGGTCGAATTATCATAGTCCCATGGCAAAATAGGTACAAAAGCGCTCCCTTGGGCGCTTTGCACGATGTACAGATTCATTGTATTGGGCGCATTATGGTCCGTGATGAATTGTAACATTGTATCGCTCCAAATATAGGTGGACGACATATTATAAAAAGCGGAACTGTTCAAGTAATTGAACTCCCCTTCCACATAAAATCGAAAACTGTGTTTTTCAAAATCAGTTTGTAATTGGCATAAGGCTTCCAATACCCGGTATGCCTGAATATATCCTGTACCATTGTCTGTGCCCAATATATTTATGGTTACTGGTATGTATAGCGTGTCTGTATCTGACCTGGAGGCGACTATATTTTTTACGGGCGCCTGGCGGTGTTCCGGCATCTTGTAAGGCGGAGTCCCGCATTTCCAGCCCACCTGTGCGTTTAGGGATAGGCAGGTGGAAAGCAGGCAAAAGAGTAGGAGATGTTTTTTCATGGCGAGATTGTTTTTGAAAGAGAAATAGCGATAGTCTCACTCCACGTGAGACTATCGCTATCCACGTGACCGAAAATTACTGCTTCACAAATTTCCCTGCATATACCCGCTCGTTCCAAAGGACTTTCAGCGCATAAGTCGCCGGCACAAGCCCCTGGACATCAAGCTGTTGTCCCGGAATCAGCGACTGACTGCGCAACCGTTTCCCTTCCGGGCTGTACACTTCTATCACGAACGGCCCCGTAATTTCCTCCGGCAACTGTATGGTCAAAAACGCATCTGCAGGGTTGGGAGAAACCATCAGGTTTTCAGCCATCAGTTCCTGCACCGCTACCGTCTGGTCTTCATACGCCCCGATATCCACCGCGCTGCCGACGACGCGGGTATGGCCGCCCAGATCGAGGGCGGAGAGGTTGCCGAGGTCGACGCCTTTGTTGAGGCCGGGGCTGCCCGCGCCAAGGTGGTAATCGCCCCCGCCGACAAAGACCGGGTCGAGGTTTTCCTTATCGCTGGGGAGCAGCTGCCCGTTGAGACTGAGGTCGCCGATGAGGTTGCCGCCGTTGGAGGTGAAGGTCACGTCATTGCTGAGCGCCTGGTATTCTGCGTAGCCGGGGTTGTACAGTATGGTGTTTTGCAGTTGGACACCGCTGGAATCGGAGACTTGAATGCCGCCGTGGTTATGGGCGATAGTGGAGTTTATCAGCCGAAAGCCGGGGAAGGAATCCAGTACAATGGCTGCGCTGCTGGTGTTTCCTTCGATCAGGCTGTTTTCGATGGAAACTGTTGCGCCTACGGGCAGAATATATTCTGTCAATTCAAGCTGATAAGTGCCCATGGCGCTGCCCCATGGGCTGTCGTTGTTTCGGATAATACAGCGGTCAAAACGGGCATTGAAATCATTGGCACCTGCCAATATCCAAACGCCACCGGCTCGT
>JAEUUS010000461.1 GCA_016787545.1 Saprospiraceae bacterium | reverse complement strand
TCGTTTTTTCCAGCCCGTTTTCTCTTTTAACGGGGCAAAAATGGTATCCTGAAAATAGTCTTTCGCAAGGCTTTTAGCCATGAGTTTTTCTATGCAGACAAAAGCGTAATCATCGTCATTGGTTTGAATAGCACAAATGGCAGCGTTGCGATAGTCTCTTGCAAAACCCGTTTTTACAGACTTAAAGGCTATTTTATAGTGTTTTAACGCCTCTTTTATATCGTTTCGGGTAATAGCAAGTTCCGCTTCATTGATGCTTGGATAATAAACGACTGTATAGTCTTCTGTTTGGCTGAATAGGGGAGTATGAGTTACAACAAGCAGGGCAAGGCAGAAAAGGATGTACTTCATAAGGTAAGGTAGTAATTGTGTGTTTAGGTTTACTTTTTCATTTGCTGGTCGAGCCATTTTTTGAGCTCTTCGAGTTCCGCGGTATCTGGCTTTTCCTGTCCCAGGGCGTGCATCATCATTTGCAGGGCCGAGCCACCAAAGGCTGTGCGCATGACTTTGCCTGCCAGCTCTTGTTTGACGTCCTTTTCATTGACGAGGGAGCGGTAAAGGTGTACGCCGTCTACCACTTCTTTATCTAATGCCCCTTTTTCGGTGAGGCGCTGGATCTGTTTGAGCACGGTGGTATAGCCAACGTCTTTGCCTGATTCCAGGATACGTTCATGGATGCTGCGTACGCTGGCGGGTTCGATGGCCCACAAGACCTGTAAAATTTCGAGTTCTGCTTCGCTGGGTTGGAAAGACATGTGGTAAATGTGTTTAATGTGGTTAATGTGGGGAATGTGTATCCCGGAATGATAGTCCGGGAAGGTTTATTGGGGTTTTGATGTGCTTACCTGTTTATAACGACAAAGGTGTACGACAATTGTCGTAACTCCAAATTTTTTTACGACAATTGTCGTAACTCCTGAAATTTTAACATTTGGATGTATATTTGAACATTATGTTTTTGAATTATTTTCAAAAATTAAGCACCAAAGCAGGAAAATTAATTAACCAATTTGTATTTTAAGTGTTATAACACCTACATTTGCAACATCAAAAACGTCGACTATCTATGGATCGGATGGAATTTCTCAAAGCGATGGCGATGTTGCCATTAGCCACCTGCAATATGAAACTGCAAGATTTCCCAAAATTGGTAGAAAAGGGGCCAAATACCTCTAAAATGCCTGCGCTTTTTGTAGGTCATGGTAGCCCCATGAATGCTCTGGAAGACAATACGTTTACCAGAAGTTTAAAACAATTAGGCGCTGAATTCAAAAAAGAAGGCAAAACGCCATCTGCCATTATGGTGGTGTCGGCGCATTGGCTTACAAGAGGCAGCTTTGTCAATGTGAGCGAAAAGCAGAAAACCATCCACGATTTCGGCGGATTTCCGCAGGAGTTGTTTGATATGCAATATCCGGCCAACGGCTCGCCTCAAAAAGCAAAAGAAACAGCTCTGCTAAGTCATTTACTTCACGAAACCAACGAGTGGGGGCTGGATCATGGCGCCTGGACTATCCTGGTGCACCTGTTTCCGGAAGCCAATATTCCGGTGTTTCAAATGAGTATTGATTACTACCAGCCAATGCAATACCATCTCGACCTGGCGGCACAGCTGCGCGCCTTGCGCGAAAAGGGTGTGCTGGTTATTGGCAGCGGAAATATTGTGCACAACCTCCGCATGAGTATTCCCAAGTTGCAAACAGGCGACAACAAACCATACGACTGGGCTACTGAATTTGATACCTGGGTGGCGTCGCGCATCAGCGCCGGCGATTATGCTTCCCTGGCTAATTACGAGCAGATTGGCTCGGCAGGAAAACTTTCCGTGCCAACCACAGATCACTACATCCCCATGCTATACACCCTTGGTTTGGCTGATGGCAAAGAAGAAGTAAAACAGGTCTATGAATCTGTGGAATACGGCGGCTTGAGTATGCGGACTTTCCAGGTAGGGTAGTGGGGGGATTTAAGTCATTTAAGGGTCATTTTGAAGTCATTTAGGGTCATTTAAGGGGCATTTTTGAAATCATTGACTCAGCTTGTTTGTCATCTTGAACGCAGCGAAAGATCTGGGCAAACCGCGATATAATGCCCGGCCTAGCGCCTCTGCGTAAATCTGCGGGAAAAATCCCAGTAAATCTGCGGGAAGCCTCTCGCGTGCTGGGTTTCCCGCAGATTTTCACAGATTTTCCCGCAGATTTACGCAGAAAGCGTTCGGCTTGATGGCTCAGGGTGATTCTGGCCAAAAAATCTCCGTATGCAAAAAACAACGAGAGTTGTCATCTTGAACGCAGCGAAAGATGACAACCAAGCTAAGTAAATGACTTCAAAAATGACCCCTAAATGACCTTAAATGACTTCAAAATGACCCTTAAATGACTCTACTTCTTCGAACGATTCCCCGCCATAAATCCCCAGCCACTGGAGCCGAGCAGGAATCCCAGATCGTACCAACCACCCGTATTATTGATGGCATAAATGGCTACGTTGTCGTCGAACAGGCTTGCAATGAAACTGATAGGGGTAATGAAACCGTGCAACAAACCGCGCAGAAAACCATATTGGGTTCCATGTAAACATTCCTGAACGGGTTCCTGATCG
Organism: Saprospiraceae bacterium; assembly: GCA_016787545.1. Taxonomy (GTDB): domain Bacteria; phylum Bacteroidota; class Bacteroidia; order Chitinophagales; family Saprospiraceae; genus M3007. The sequence continues at coordinate 333 of JAEUUS010000461.1, read as the reverse complement.
GCACAGGAAACGAAAAGAAGGGTAGCCAGAATACCGGCCGAAAGGAGCAACAGAGATTTCCGGTTTTTCATAAGTGGTGATTTTACTTTGTAGATGAATCTTTTTTCTGGTGTGTTACCTACTGACGGGGTGACTGCCAGTCACCCCGTCAGTAGGTAACACACCAGAAAAAAGGCATATTCATTCCTGATTTTCCCCATCAAAATACGCCTTAACCTTTCCGGCTGCCGCCTTTCCAATCAATTTTTCCACTTCAGCAGGATCGGCTGCGCGCATACGTGCGAGAGAGCCAAAGGTTTGAAGCAGTTTTTCCGAAGTTTTGGCGCCAATGCC
>JAEUUS010000457.1 GCA_016787545.1 Saprospiraceae bacterium | reverse complement strand
AACAACTAAGCTATTAATTCTCCAAGGCCGCAGCACCACTCACGATCTCGCCGAGCTCGGTTGTGATAGCTTCCTGTCGCTTCTTGTTGTAGTGAATTTTGAGCGATTTGAGTAGCTCTTCAGCATTTTCTGTTGCCTTGTCCATAGCCGTCATTCGGGAACCATGTTCAGAAGCTTGGGTATCCAGTACACACTTATGGAACGACAGTTGCAAAATGCTTGGCACCAAAGTCTCCAGCAATTGCTGTTGGTCTGGCTCAAAAATATAGTCGGCTTTGGCCACCTTTACTCCCGCAGGAGTTTCCATCTTAGGAACCGGAAGCCATTGTTCTGCCGTTGGGAATACGGTAGCAGCGTTTTTGAAGCGGCTGTAAACCACTTCCACTGCATCATATTTACCGGTTGAGAACTCTTCCATGCGCGCACGTGCCACACGACTTACGTTTTCATAAGCCGGATTGTCGTACACATCAATGAAGTCGGTGATGAAATGCACATCACGGAAACGACGACGGAAATAATCGTAGCCTTTTTTGCCAATGAACAACATGCTTACATTGCCATCGCGGCGTTGTTTGCCATACTTTTCATTGATCAGAGAAGTCGTTTCTTTGCAAATGTTGGTATTGAATGCACCGCAAAGGCCACGATTGGAGGTAATTACCACCACCAATACATTTTTTACTTCTCGTGCCGTTCCAAAACTGGTATTGGCGCCCCCATCCAGATTAGACAGGATGTTGGACAACATACGGTTCAGACGATCGGCATACGGGCGCACCTGAACAATGGCATTTTGGGCCTTGCGCAGTTTCGCAGCAGATACCATTTTCATGGCCTTCGTAATCTGCTGTGTATTGATTACCGACTTAATCCGTTCGCGTACTTCTTTTAATCCGCCAGCCATATTAAATAATGTGGGTAATGTGTTGAATGTGGGGAATTTGAGTAATGTGGGTAATGTGTTGAATGTGGGAAATGTGGTTTAGGAACATACCGAAAAGATTCGTAATTTCCTTTAGCATTTCCCACATTCAACACATTTCCCACATTAATCACATTTTTTTATATCCGCCTGCCAGATCAGCTGCCAGTTCGCGCACTTTAGCCAGGCTGGCATCTTCCAGCTTACCTTTGCGGAACTCTTCGAGTACTTCCGGCAATTTGTTTTCCATGCGCTCCAGGAACAGGTGTTCGAACTCCTGTACTTTTTCGAGCGGCACATCGCGAAGCAGGTTGTTGGTGCCGAGGTAGATGATGGCTACCTGCTTTTCAACAGAAACCGGGCTGTACTGAGGCTGTTTCAGGATTTCCACGTTGCGGGCGCCTTTTGCCAATACTGCCTGGGTAGTAGCGTCAAGATCCGAACCAAATTTGGCAAATGCTTCCAGTTCGCGATACTGAGCCTGGTCGAGCTTCAGCGTACCGGAGATCTTCTTCATGGATTTGATCTGTGCATTACCACCTACGCGACTTACAGAGATACCCACGTTGATGGCCGGACGAACACCTGCGTTGAACAGGTTGGACTCCAGGAAGATCTGGCCATCGGTAATGGAAATTACGTTGGTTGGGATGTACGCAGATACGTCACCAGCCTGTGTTTCGATGATCGGAAGTGCTGTCAGAGAACCGCCACCTTTTACCAAACCCGCTTTCACGAGGCTTGGAGGAAGGTCGTTCATAGCCATTGCCACTTCCTGGGTTTGGTTTACTTTAGCTGCACGCTCGAGCAAGCGGCTGTGCAGGTAGAATACGTCACCAGGATAAGCCTCACGGCCTGGTGGGCGACGCAGCAGCAGAGATACTTCGCGGTAAGCAACTGCTTGTTTAGACAGATCATCGTAAATGATCAATGCCGGACGGCCGGTATCGCGGAAGAACTCACCGATACAAGCACCTGCAAACGGAGCATAGAACTGCAGTGGCGCAGGATCAGACGCAGATGCAGACACGATCACCGTGTATGCCATTGCACCGTACTCTTCGAGGGTACGGGCAACGGTAGCAACTGTAGAAGCTTTCTGACCACAGGCTACATAAATGCAGAATACAGGCTCACCGCGATCGTAGAACTCTTTCTGATTGATGATAGTGTCAATCGCAATAGCAGTTTTGCCTGTCTGACGGTCGCCAATGATCAACTCACGCTGGCCACGGCCGATTGGAATCATCGCGTCAATAGCTTTTACGCCGGTTTGCAGCGGCTCGTTTACCGGCTGGCGGTAAATTACACCCGGAGCTTTACGCTCAAGCGGCATTTCGTATTTGGCGCCGGAGATAGGGCCTTTACCGTCGATAGGCTGACCCAGTGGGTTTACTACGCGGCCTACAAAGCCGTCGCCTACTTCGATAGAAGCAATCTGGCCGGTGCGTTTTACTTTGGAACCTTCGCGGATACCGTCTGGAGAACCCATGAGTACGACACCTACGTTGTCTTCTTCAAGGTTCAATACGATAGCACGGGTGCCATTTTCAAATTCAACCAGTTCGCCGGACTGAGCGCGGTTCAGGCCGTATACACGGGCGATACCGTCGCCCACTTGCAACACCGTACCTACTTCTTCGAGGTTAGTTTCCGCCCCGAAGCCAGACAGTTGTTGTTTCAATATCGCGGAGATTTCTTCCGGTCGTACGTCTGCCATGACTTATATTGATTTGTTGATTCGTAAAAGTAGAAATCCGGTCCGCAGGAAAAATCCAGGACCAGGTATCTGTTGAGTTAAAATTCTTTAATGTAGAGGTTTTTCGTGAACTCGGCATTCAGATCTGCCAGTTTGCTGGCTACTGAAGCGTCGTAACGCTTGTTGTCGAATTCCAGCACAAAACCACCGATCAGCTCGGGATCTACACTGGTTTCGATATCAAGATTGGGGTTGGTAATGCCGCTGGCCAGCAAACGGGCTTTGAGGTCGTTTACCACGGCATCACTCAGAGGTGCAGCAGCAATCACTTTAACGGTAGTGATTTTTTGCAGTGCCTTGTACTGAGCAATGAATTCGGTGGCAATTTCTGCCAGGTAACCCTCACGGCCTTTATTCACCAGCAGGGTCATGTATGCCATTGTCAGGCTGTCCATTTGCTTGCCAAATATGGCAGCCAGCACGGCATTCTTTTTATCAGCGCTGATGATCGGGCTTTTCAGCATCAGATGCAGGTCGCGGTTTTTGGCTGCGACCGCCAGCGAATTGATATCGGCGCTTACCTGAGGCAGTTTGCCTTGCTCGAGGGCAAGGTCAATCAGCGATTTGGCATACCGGGTAGCAATGCGAGTTACAGACATGGTGTGCTATTAGTTCAGTTTGATGGAATCTGCCAGGGATTTAGCGTAAGCCTCCTGTTCAGTTTTGTTGGCCAGTTCGCGGCGGAGCAGTTTTTCTGCAATTTCCACAGCCATCTGACCGGCCTGATTTTTCAGCGATACCAGAGCAGCCTGTTTTTGGTTTTCGATATCCTGAATAGCGCTTTCCACTTTGCGCTTGTATTCGGCATTGGCACGCTCTTTTGCTTCTGCAATGATTTCGTCTTTTGCCTCTTTTGCTTCTTTCAGGATAGCAGAACGCTCTTCACGGGCCTGAGCCAGCAGTTTTTCGTTCTCTGCCTGGAGTTGCGACATTTCTTCGCGTGCTTTTTTGGCTTCATCCAGTGCATTTTGGATATCCAGTTCACGTTGTTTGAGCGCATTGCCAATTGGTTTAAAGGCAAAACGGCTCATCATGAACCAGAAAATGAGGAAGATGAGGGTGGTCCAAAAAAGAAGCCCGGGTTCGGGTTTGAGTACGTTGAAATCTGCCAAAAACAACATCGTAGTGATGAGTTATGAGTGATAAAATATGTGGAAGGGTAAAACCCCTGACATGTCAAAATTCCGGGCCATTGAGTCGCCAACCGCTTCGCGCCGGCCCGGGAACAATTACTTCGGAGCGGCTACGAAGAAAGACAATACCATGCAAACCAGAGCAGCACCCTCAACGAGAGCTGCAGTCAGGATCATGTTTGCGCGGATATCGCCGGATGCTTCTGGTTGACGGGCGATGCCCTCAACTGCTTTGCCACCGATTTGTCCGATACCGAGACCTGCGCCGATTACTGCCAGGCCTGCACCAATTGCTGCGTACATAATGAAAAATTATGAATGATGAATGTTGATTGCTCGTTGTGTCCGGTTTATGGGGTAGATCAGTGATGATCGTGGTGTGGTTCTTCAATGGCCGTGCCGATATAGGTAGCGCTCAACATGGTGAAGATGAATGCCTGCAGGAATGCTACCAGCAATTCAAGCGTCATCATGAAGAGGGTCAGCGGAATGGAAGCCGCAGCGCCTGCTGCAGATCCGCCCACGCTTTCACCGGCATTACCCAGAATGAAAATCAGGCTTACGAAACTCAGGATCACGATGTGGCCCGCCGTAATGTTGGCAAAAAGACGAAGCAGCAGCGTGAATGGCTTGAGGAATACGCCCAGAATTTCAATCGGGGTAAGAATGAATATCTTAAGTACCGCTGGCACGCCTGGCATCCACAAAGTGTGTTCCCAGAAGTGCTTGTTGGCACTGAATGTTGAAATCAGGAAAGTGATAAGGGCCAAAACAATGGTAATGGAGATATTACCCGTTACATTGGCGCCGCCAGGGAAGAAAGGAATTTGGCCAATCAGATTCAGGCCTAGAATAAAGAAAAATGCCGAAAGCAGGTAAGGCATGTATTTCTCGTATTTCGGACCGATATTTGGTTTGGCTACTTCATCCCGGATGAAGGTATAAAATGGCTCAATAAAGTTCTGCAAACCTTTGGGTGCCTGTCCTTGAGTGCGTGTAGCGGCAGTTGCTACGCTGCGGAAAAGGAAAAACAAAATCACGAAGGTGAGCAACATAGTGAACACATTGCGCGTAATACTGAAATCGGAGAAGCCGGTTACGCCACCGCCCAATATACCACCGTCGTAAGTGGTTTTGGACTCCAGACGCAGACACTGACCGTCGATGATGGCATTGTAAACCGTTTTGGCTTTGCCTCCTTCTTCGATTTCCTGGTGCGTGTAGTCCTCCACCTTGAATTC
>JAEUUS010000373.1 GCA_016787545.1 Saprospiraceae bacterium | reverse complement strand
ATTCATGACCTGCGGCCGGAAAAAAGTTGCTGTACCCAGCACAGTTCACTGCGATCACCTGATCACAGCAGAAGTTGGCGCTGAAAAAGACATGGTAGTAGCGCTGGATAAGAACAAAGAAGTATTTGAATTTTTGAGTTCCGTTTCCCAAAAATACGGAATCGGCTTCTGGAAGCCAGGCGCGGGGATTATCCACCAAATCGTGCTTGAAAACTACGGGTTTCCGGGCGGTATGATGATTGGTACCGACTCTCACACGGTAAACGCCGGTGGTTTGGGTATGGTGGCCATCGGTGTGGGTGGCGCAGATGCAGTGGATGCCATGAGTGGTATGGCCTGGGAACTTCAAATGCCCAAGTTGATCGGGGTGAAACTCACCGGTAAATTGCGCGGTTGGGCTTCTCCTAAAGACGTAATTTTGAAAGTAGCCGGCATTTTGACCGTAAAAGGCGGTACCGGTGCTATTGTGGAGTATTTTGGACCGGGAGCGCAAAGTATGAGTGCCACAGGTAAAGGCACCATCTGCAATATGGGTGCTGAAATTGGTGCAACTACTTCTACGTTTGGTTACGACAAGAGCATGGCGCGTTACCTGAAGGCTACAGGCCGCAGTAAAGTAGCGGCTATGTGTAACAAGATCGCTCCATACCTCACTGGCGACCAGGAGTGTTACGACAATCCGGAAAAATACTTCGACCAGGTGATTGAAATCGATCTGAGCAAACTGGAGCCGCACATCAACGGACCATTCACTCCGGATTTGGCATGGCCGCTGTCTAAGTTTGCCGCCGCTGTTAAAAAGAACAAGTACCCGGCTAAATTAGAAGTAGGCTTGATAGGCTCCTGCACCAACTCAAGCTATGAGGACCTTACCCGCGCGGCATCTGTAGCACGTCAGGCCAAAGAAAAAGGTATTGAGGTGAAGGCAGAATTCACCATCACACCAGGTTCCGAGTTGATTCGGTATACGGCTGATCGTGACGGATTACTTAAGGAATTCGAACAAATTGGCGGCGTAGTGATGGCCAATGCCTGTGGCCCTTGTATCGGTCAGTGGGCGCGCCACATGGATGATATGAAGCGTCCGAACTCTATCATGACCTCTTTCAACCGCAATTTCACTTCCCGCAACGACGGCAATCCAAATACCCATGCTTTTGTGGCATCCCCGGAAATTGTGACGGCATTTGCCATTGCGGGCGATTTAACGTTCAATCCAAAACGGGGCACCCTGACCAACAAAAAAGGGGAGCAGGTAAAACTTGATCCGCCGAAAGGTATTGAGTTGCCCAAAGCCGGGTTTGCTGTGGAAGATGCCGGGTTTATTGCGCCAGCGAAATCAGGCAGCAAGGTGAAAGTAGCAGTGGCTAAAGACAGTCAGCGTTTGCAGCTGCTCAAAGCATTCAAGCCCATTACTTCCGGAGAATTGACGGATATGCGCGTGTTAATCAAAGCCAAGGGCAAGTGTACCACTGACCATATTTCTATGGCGGGTCCATGGCTTAAGTACCGCGGTCACCTGGAGAATATCTCCAATAACTGTTACATCGGCGCTGAAAACTTTTTCAATGGAGAACGCAACAACGTGTTTAACATCGATAAAGGTCAGTACATGGAAGTGCCAGCTTCTGCCCGTCATTATCAGAAAAAAGGTATTAGCACGATCATTTTCGGGGAAGAAAACCTTGGTGAAGGCAGCAGTCGCGAACACGCAGCCATGGAGCCACGTTACTTAGGCGTAAAAGCGGTAGTCGTAAAATCATTTGCCCGAATTCACCAGACAAACCTGAAAAAACAGGGAATGTTGGCGCTCACTTTTGCTAATCCGGCGGATTACGATAAAGTACGTCAGGACGACAAAGTGAGTATCCTTGGATTTGACACATTTGCACCAGGCAAGGCATTGAAAATTCGTTTGGATCATGCGGACGGCAGCTCCGAAACCTTCGATGTTAATCATACCTACAATGATCAACAGATTGAGTGGGTACATGCCGGTAGCGCTCTGAACAAAATCCGCAAAGAATTTGGATTGAAATAAGTGTTGACCTGAATAATGTTACTTACGCTCTGTTGCTTATATCTCATAGGCAACAGAGCGTCCTCTCCACCCATAGCGGCAAAACGTTGGTAGCAAAAAGCGCCGCCCCATCCCCCGCCGCATAGCGGCAAAACGTTGGTAGCAAAAAGCGCCGCCCCATCCCCCGCGGCATAGCGGCAAAACGTTGGTAGCAAAAAGCGTCGCCCCATCTCCCGCCGCATAGCGGCAAAACGTTGGTAGCAAAAAGCGCCGCCCCATCCCCCGCCGCATAGCGGCAAAACGTTGGTAGCAAAAAACGCCGCCCCTGTTATTTGGAAAATAATTTAGTTTGTTATAAATTGCATATAAATAACAAAAAACCAATGGCAAATACGTATACACAAATTCACCTCCAATTAGTATTTGCGGTAAAACACCGAAATGCCCAAATCCACAAGAGTTGGCGTGAACAACTACATGCTTACATAACCGTCATAATTCAAAATTATGATCATAAGGTCTTATGTATTAATTCGCAACCGGATCATATTCATATCCTGATAGGATTTCGGCCCACACAGGCACTTTCAGATTTGGTTGAAGTGGTTAAGACCTCTTCAAATGTTTTTATCAATACAAACAAGTTGACTCCAAGCTATTTTGCCTGGCAGAAAGGTTACGGGGCGTTTTCATATAGCAAATCTCATGTGCCTGGGGTAATAAATTATATCAGAAAACAGGATGAACATCATAAAAAACGGTTATTTCGTGATGAGTATATAGATATATTGCGGAAGGCTGAAGTTCCTTTTGAAGAACCATACCTGTTTAATTTTTGGGAATGACATTTTGCCGCTATGCGGCAGGGGTATGTGCCGGATTTTGGAGCTACCGACATTTTGCCGCTATGCGGCAGGGGTATGTGGCGGGATTTGAGGTGCGGCGTTTTTTGGTTGGGTGACAACATGTTCATCAATGCTTCGTTTCCTACCTTTGCACTCCATTTTTTAACCGACATATTCAAGATGATTTTGAACGGATTTTGGCGTTTTTCTTTGTTAGTTACCGTTTTTTCGTTCATGCTTACGGCATGTGGAAATGATGATGATATTCCACGTCCGGATATTTCAGATGTGAAAATCAACTTCAAACTGGATCGTTTTGAACAGGATATTTTTTCCTTGGATACCACGCAGTTGCAGCTGGGTATGCAAACTTTGTTAGGTAAATACCCTACGATGTTGCCGCTTTTTTGCAATGAAATCATCCATGACCAAACCAATCCGAAAGAAACTCCCCGGGAAGCCTTAGCCGCTTTTTTGTCTACCCCTCAAATCCGCTTTTTATACGATACCGTTCAACAAGTGTATGGAGACCTGAACTGGTTGGAAAAAGACCTGACTAAGATGTTCCGGTATTACAAATATTATTTTCCGGAAAAACCTACGCCACAGGTTGTAACCATGATCTCCGAATATGCAACGGATGCATTTACTGCCGGCGATAGTCTGTGTGGTATAGGACTGGATTTGTTTTTGGGAGAAACTTATCCCGGATACGACCCGGATGTGTTTCCATTTTTTATGCGCCGGCAGTTTACAAAGGAATATATCCAGATCAGGCTGGCTAAAGCAGTGGCTCAGAACAGCTCTAATGGTCCTTCCGGCCAGCGACTGATGGACATCATGTTGCATAACGGGAAGGAACTTTATCTGGTGGATTGTTTGTTGCCAGATGTGCCGGATAGTTTGAAAATGGGTTATACCCGCGCTCAAATGGAAGGCTGCTACGCCAATGAAGCAGAGGTTTGGGCCAGATTGTTGAGCGAAAAACTGCTATATAGTTCAGATTTCGATAAAATCCGCAAACTGGTTACCCCCAGTCCCAATGCTCCCGTGGTGTTCCAGGAAGCGCCGGGTGAAATTGGAAACTGGGTAGGATTACGTATTGTAAAAGCCTACATGAAACGATATCCCAAAACAACCATGAACGAGTTGTTTCAATTGACGGATGCCCAAAGATTCCTGGAATTGGCCAAATATAAACCAAAGCGGGATTGATATCTTAACTGCCTGTTTTTCAATAACATTTGACAATATGTTTACCGGAATTATAGAATCTGTTGGTACGGTTGTTTCTGTAGAAAAGGACCGAACGAATGTACATTTTACCATCGAAAGCCCAATTTCAACGGAATTAAAGGTTGATCAAAGCGTTAGTCACAATGGAGTTTGTCTCACGGTTGTTGCACAGGATAGTCGTACCCACCGGGTTACAGCGGTAGAAGAAACCTTACATCGCACAAATCTGGGAGACTGGCAGCCGGGCAAATTGATCAATCTGGAGCGCTGTTTGCCGGTTGGTGGCCGATTGGATGGTCATATTGTTCAAGGCCACATTGACGAAAGGGTAACCTGTACTGAGGTATTGGAAACCGGTGGCTCCTGGAAGTATACATTTCGGTTTCGACCAGAAAAAGCGGGATTGTTGGTAGATAAGGGCTCGGTTTGTTTAAATGGAGTGAGTTTGACAGTGGTTGCGCCCGGGATGGATCACTTTTCAGTGGCCATTATTCCATACACCTGGGAGCATACTAATTTCAAAACACTGCAAGCCGGAGATTCCGTCAATATTGAATTTGATATATTAGGTAAATATCTTGCCCGGCAAATGGAGATACTGGCTTCCTAGCGCTTACTTTTCAATGATAAAGGCGCGTGTTATTGTCTGGTTACCTTGCTGAATTTGCAGAAAATAAACCCCTGTCTGCCAAAAGGAAATATCCAATGGCTGTGGTTCTGGGGTAGGGACCAATTCCTTATCTTCATATTGCAACTGACCAATGGCGTTAAATACGCGAAGTTGCACCGCTTCTGTGAAGGTAGTTGCTAAATCAACAAAAAGCTGGTCATGGGCAGGATTGGGGAAAAGCTCCAGCTGGACAGACGCCTGAGCTTCTGTGGTGACCGACAGAGCACCGGTTCCAAAAGCCCGGCGTGCATACTCATCAAATTCACCACCAGAAATAATGGGACTATTGGGGTTGTCTAAATTGTACATCCTGTAGTATCCTGCCCCAAAATCGCAACACATACCATCCCCATAAGCATCTGAGATGTGAATGGAATAACAACCGTTGACTGGCAAGTGTAGCGTGTCACGAATAATGGTCAGGCTTGGATATGCACCCGGGCCAATGGGAGTACCCAAGGGGAACGAGCCACCTCCTTGTGGTCCCACATCCTGGTTTCCACCAAACTCCAAAACAGCGCCCCAATCATCCCTTACTTCCCAATAGGTTTCTTCCCCATAATTGTCAGTGCGTATTTTTAACACCACCTGTGTCGTGTTAAATGATTTGGCTTGTGAAAAATTATCGGTTCGAACGTTATTGGTGAAATCATCCTCGTTCGCGCCATTGTTGATCGTTGAAACGGTAGTTTGCAGCGTACCCGAATTACTGATGGCGATTGGGGAAAAGGTAATATTGGCTTCATCGTAGGTGTACAAGTTGCCGTTCCATTGCTGTGTTTCAACTACTGTATTGTTCCATTGTAGCTCAATGGTAGCTTGAGAAAGAGGGGCGGCGCCCAGATTAGTGAGTGTAAAATGAGGCGTAATTTCCTGTACGCCACAAATTTCATTCAGCTGAGTACCTGGACTATACTTAAATATGCCGGCATTATTGGTCCCGTAAGCTACCGGACAAACACTGGCTTTTGTCCAAAGATCTTCTGCGCTAAGCGGGTCTACTTCAAACAATCTTTTGTTCGGGCAGATCACAAAAAGGGTAGGGTAGTAAGAGATTTGGTATGCGTTGGCAATACCAGCGTTGTCTAAAATAGGGTAATCTATGCCTTGCGTATAATTGCCGGCCGTGCCTCCGTTACAGCCCGCTGGCCCAAAAATGCAGTTAACATTGGTGCTTGGATCGCCTTCCACCCAAAAAATCCGCAATTTGTCATCTCCTTCCGGTCCATGTTCTGCATATAAATCCTGAAGCGCCTGACTGGTATGATACACCCAACAAGGAGCACACCAGGTGGCAGATACTTCTACAATTACAATTTTACCCGATTCGAGAATCTCATACAGATGGTGCGTTTGGCCATTAATATCCTGGGCTGTAAAGTCAGGTGCAATGGAACCTACAGGCAATTGTGCCGGCAGGCGCAATACCACGAGCAAGAATCCCAACAAAATCCCAAATATTCTCTGCATGTTTATGCTAAAATTGTCCGATTTAATACAAAACCGTTTCGCCGAACAAAAATAGGTAGGGGCAAACTGCGTATGGGTGTACCTTTGTTTAATTATTTCACGAACCTGCTAATGCGAGACATTTCCATCATGAAAAAAATCACTGCTACCCTCCTTCTTTTGGTTGGCCTGGTATCTATTGCCGGAGCCCAATTCCAATCGGCTTACCATGTTTACCCAAACCCATCAGATACCATTACCACTTCCGATACCTACGATTCTCCAGCGCATGGAGAAATTGAAAACGTGTCGAATGCGCCTGTTTCCATTAAATGGGAGCGCAATGAAGTTTTTTTGACCTCCAATATTACCACAGCGGTGTGCGATCCGGTTACTTGCTGGTTTCCTGGAGTATCTACCAAAACCTTCACCCTTCAGCCGGATTCTGCCGGTCAATTGACGGTACACTTTTATAATTCAGCCTTTGATCCTGCTCCAGGTGAGGCTGGCTCCGGTATTGTTCACCTGAAATTGACCAATCTGGGCAATGCTGCCGATACCCTTACTGCCGTGTATACCTACAGCACCCTCACGGGTACCAATGATTTGCCAGAACCAGTTGTGAAATTGTTCCCTAATCCGGTAACTGATTTCTTTACCCTGGAAAATGCTGATGCTGTTGGAAGCATGAGGCTTTTTACACTTGATGGCCGAATTGCAGCTCGTTTTACGGCATCTTCAAGCAATTCTTATGCCATCGGCCACCTGCCTGCCGGTAATTATGTGCTTTCTTTTGAAGACAAGAATGGAAACCTATTCCAGGCTGTAGAACTTCATAAAAGATAATTCGAAAGGCGCTAACACGTGGTAGATAACACGAAGGCACGAAGGCGCTAAGACACGAAGGGTATTTACTGCGCTTTGCGCACTAAATACCCTTCGCTTTTTGATGCCCAATGTGCCCTTAGCGTCTTCGTGCCTTTGTGCCTTTGTGTTATCTACCACGTGTTAGCGCCTTGTCACCGGATATCCTTGACGTATAATCCAATACTGCGGTAACCTTGCCACTCTTCCTCCCGGAGGTGGAACAGGATATCAAAGGTTTTGCCTTCCACGGCTTCGTACTTTTTACC
>JAEUUS010000372.1 GCA_016787545.1 Saprospiraceae bacterium | reverse complement strand
AATGCTGCTGATACTGCAACAGGCTGGAAACAGGCATTTTAATGGCCTGGGCAGTGCCAAGTCCGTAGGCCTGTGCAATTTGTCTGCTGCTTTTATCTTCAATAGTCAGGGTTGTTTCGCATTGGGCGCAGGGTGTATCCCGGAAGTATCGTATGGCCAGGGAGTCAGATTTTTTAATGTCGCTGATGCGCAGCCTGAGTTCGCCTTTGGTGTAAGTGTTAAAGGCTTTGATTCGGGCATTGTTGTAGTAAACATGCCAGTAGTCGATGGTATCTGCTTTGGCAGGTATGGAAAACAGGCAGATGGCGAGGATTAGGATGAAGCGTTGTTGCATGATGTGTGTTGTTTTTCAGTGCATGCTAAGAGCATTTTGGGGATTTGATTATGGTTTCAAAAGACAATAATATTTAATTTACGAGTCATTGCCGCTTCCTCACATACTGCCGCGCAATTCTGTTCTCAGGCTTTTGGTCAAAAGTATACAAAGTAATCAGAAAAACCAATTCCAGTGGTTTCATCAGCAGGTAAATACAATCTGACAACCATTTGTGGCTGAACAGGTGATAATGGTGGTGAATAACATTTCCCACTTTGTTGTACTGACTGCGGATATACCTGTGCGACCGGGGCATTTTTTCCTGAATGAGTTCTTCAAAGGCATTGGCAATCAAAAGTTGCCGATTACAAATGATTTTATGACCGTTTCGATCGCCATAACGGATGGGTTTTACCACTTTTTTATGTCCGTTTGCAGCCACAGAACACAAAAAGTGGCCTCCACACGCTACGTTGTTGCACAAATGATCGAGTTGCGAAAAACCGTGTTTATAGGTGTCTGTAAATGCCCGCACAATAGCATCAGGCTTTTGCCCGAAAAGCATTAGCAGCGAGGTGATGACGGTAAAAACAGGCAGGCATAATAGAAACAGCACTGGGATCTTTAGCAATGGATGCAGGGCAAGGATCTTCCAGGCTACTTTTTCAAAAAAATTGTCCGGCTCAATGGTGTGAATTTGATGGTGTTCGAGAAATAAACGATGGTTTTCTATCATTCGGAAAAGCAGCAGTATTCCAACCGGGATGTTCCCAAAAAGCCAATAAATATCGCCAATATGAATGCCTATGAATATGTTCAATACAAACCCGAACAACAACAGCACATTGATCAGTACTTCTACCACAGGACTTTTTATAGTACCCTTTAAACTGGAGTAAAAGTAAGCAGCTATGCATAGAAAAATCAGCAGGTAAATAGTTGGCTTATGCTCCGGGGAAAAGGTGGCACTGTCTGAACAGCAGTCGTTTGCAGACTCATCAAAAACGCCCAGGTAAAACAAAGGCAGAAACAGCATGCCAGCTATTTCCAGCGTCAGTATTTGAGGCTTGCTATACAAGCGCCTGCCTGTAAACAGGAAACTGATAAATTCCAGCGCTAAAAAGAATGTGGGCAAGCCAAAAATTATGCATAGATAGATTAGCATAGGGTGTCAGTGGTGTAGAGGATATTTACTTATCGAATTTCATTGAGTCAGACACAGACTATTTATTTCCAAAATTAGATTTGGCGCTCATAAAAGGCGAGGCCTACCATATACAACTCTTCCCCTGTCAGGGCATCAGCTTTTTGCTCATACTTGACGAGTTCATCATATTTGTTTTCAATGTACAATTCTTTGACCGTTTGTGCGTAAGCAAACGAAAAAGAGAAGCAGGTGAGCAGGAAAGTAGTAATCTTGTGCATTAGTTTGTTTTTTATGATGGCGATATAGATTTTTTTTAGACCTCGTAGGTTTTAGACCTCGTAGGTTTTTAAAACCTACGAGGTCTAAAACCTACGAGGTCTATAAACCCCGGTCCACCCAATAGTTCAATTCCATTACCCCGCAATCAAAAGCATGAGTATTCAGTAGTTTGAGCTTGGTCTTTTCCTGGATATTGGCAAATAATGGGATGCCCTGCCCAAGAATTACCGGATTCACAAACAACCAATAACCATCAATCAAATCCTCCTGCATCAACGAATGGGTAGCGGTAGGACTGCCAAACAACAGGATTTCCGGGGTGTCCTCCCTATGCGATTGTTTAATGCTCCGGATGCTGCCTGCCAGAGGATCGCTGATTATCGTAGTGTTTGGCTTGTTTATGCCCTCCATGGTTTTGGAGAGTACAATTTTATGTGCGGTCTTGTACCATTTGGAATGATTAATGTCGTGGCTGCTGGCATTCGGCTTGTCTGCCGCTGTGGGCCAGTAGCTTTCCATCATCTCATAGGTTACGCGCCCATACAAGGCTGCATTGCCCAGGCTTATGCGCTTTTCAACGTGATTAAAAATCTCCTCATTCAACGTAACCCAGTTGAGTTCTCCGTTTGGTCCGGCCACAAAACCGTCCAATGACACATGCATAAACGAAATAATTTTGCTCATGAGCTTATTTTAAAGTGTGTATTTTTTTGAAGAGATTTTTTTGTACCCCCTTACCCAATCCCCAAAACCTCTCCCAATCGCCGGAACGCCAGTTGCTGATCCACCGGCTGCCTTTCGGCATTGAGTCCGTATTGCACCTCTCCTTTGAAACCTTCATCGGTTAGTTGGGCCAGCTTGAACAAAGCCTCGCAGGCATGATAGCGCACCAGGTAGGGGTACTTCAGGTTGCTCACAATGCCATAAAGCGGCCGGATAGACAGGGCGCTGCCCCGGGTTTGAAAAGCGCGCCAGATCTGATAATTATCGCGCCCTTCCCAGATATGAAACCGGGATTCATTGGGGTCGTTGATCAAACTGAGGAGATCCGCTTCTGTCAGCCGGGAGAAGTACTCGTAAAACCGCTCCGACTCGTTTTCATAGTATTGATGAAATTGTTCCTGATTCATAATATGTCTATTTTTTTCGGCTGAACATCAAACTAAACCAGGGCAGCGGCACATACCGGGTTGTTATGGAAAGCGATTCAGCATCTTCCTGCCTTACTTTGGTCCAGCCTGCGCCCAGTTCCAGCATCAGCGACCGGCTTTTTTTCCGAAAACCCCACAAACAAACGGGCGTCACGGTTTGCGCGCCGGGCGACAGGTAGTTTTCGCAGATAAGCCAGGATTTTCGTCCCAGCCGCAC
>JAEUUS010000497.1 GCA_016787545.1 Saprospiraceae bacterium | reverse complement strand
CGGTACATGGCGCCGGTGTCCAGGTAGGCGTAGTGCAGGGTTTTGGCCAGCGCTTTGGCCAGGGTGCTTTTCCCACAGGAAGAGTGCCCGTCGATGGCAACGATGATGCGTTTCATAAGCGAGCGCAAAAGTGGGAAAAATGCCCGGGTTCAGCCTGATTGGATGCTTTAAAATTCAATTTCGTAACAACCTGCATCCGGCGTTACGGCATCCCGGTCTTTGTTGTCCAGATCCTTCACTATTCCCTGAATCGGTACCGCATACCGATTAGCAATGGAATGCAGCGTATCCAGGTGGAAATCGCGCTTGTTCACATCCAGGAAAATGGTGTCCTGACTGGTGGCATTAATGCAGGGCTGGCAATGATCAAAAAAGTCCGGATAAGCGGTGTCTTTGATGAGGTCGCGCACCCGCACAATGCAATTTTTCAGTTCATAGTCAAACATGGACGGATCATCGAGTCGGTCGAACAGGGTGAGCTGATCGTTTCGACTGCCCATGAGGATACAGTTCTGAAAGCGCGCCGTGAGTTTATTGGCCACAAAGGTTTCGCAGCCGGCATCCAGGCACAGCGCGTTGCCCATGCGCAGGGCCTCGCCATCTACGCCATAGCTGCCCACAGTGCAATAATCAAAGCTGTAATTGCCTCCGTATTCCAGTTGTATGCCAAAGCCGGTATTAGAGTGGAACAAACAGTTTTCAGCGGTAATATTGGCATGAATACCAATCAGGCCACTGCTGGCGGTGTTGTAAATCTGGGTATTGCGCAGGGTCAGGCTCACCGCCGAATCGGCGCGCAGGCCAATGACGGAATTGCGGATAATGCAGTGATCGATGTTGTGCCCGGTGCTGCCACTTTGCAGCCAAATGCCTGTCCATTGACCGGCTTCTTCCTCAAATTCCGGCTCCAGACGGTCGCTTTCAAAAATAACGGGTTCCTCCGGGGTGCCTTCCACAATCAATTTTCCCTGCCCGACAAAAGCCAGAAAGCCGTCGTTGTAGCGTTGCGTTACACCTTCGTCGTCCACAAACTTGCCTAAGCCTCCGTGCACATACACGCGCGTGCCCTTGGGTATGCGCACCGTGCAGGAATCTATCACAACAACCCCGTAAATGACGTAAGGTTTGGGGTCGTCCCACACCCATTCGCCGCCGTTGCAGCCGTAGCCCACCACTGCGCCGGCGCCGAAGCGCGAAGGCAGGTAATTGGCGTTCTGGCCAAATGCTTCCAGTACCACTGTTTGCACATTGCCATTGGTTTCAAACACCACGTTTTCCGTAACCACAAACGGAGAATTCTGGTCGTTGGGGTTGATGGTTACCTCGGCAAACACATACATGCTGTCGTTGGGCGCTATTTCCAGGTTTTCCTGTGCGTCGCCGCTGATACCGTCTATGTTCAGGTTGAAACGGGAATTGGCCCCGTTTTCGAGGTAAATTTTGCCAATACGAATGCTCTCCTTGTGCCGGTTGTAGATTTTGAAAAACCGGGTAGCCGATCCCACCTGCGTGAATACCGTATCAAACCGAAGTGTATCGGTGCTGAACTCCAGCTTGTCGGCCGGGTCGGTGGTGAATTTCTCCTTTTGGCAGAAGCTAAGCAGGAGGGTAATGGAGAGGAATAATAAACTTTGGCGCATGGTTGTGTTTTTTATCTGTTCCCCGCCCTGAAGGGCGGGGCAATTTGGGCGGGGCAATTTGGGGCGGGGCAATTTGGGAATTTACTGTCGGGGTGACTGCCAGTCACCCCGACAGTAAATTCATGAGGCTTACTCACCGCTCAAACTCCAATCTTTCCCCCGACTTCCCTTCCCGCAATTGCCCTTCGTGCCAGGCGAGGTGACCGCTTACAATGGTGCTCACCACTTTGCCACGGAAGGTTTTGCCCATGAACGGCGACCAGCCGCATTTGTACAGCACGTTGTCGGGCTGAACGGTCCATTCGTGATCCAGATCCACCAGGGCCATATCCGCCCAATAGCCTTCGTCAAGGAAGCCGCGTTCGGCAATCTGGAAGGTGATGGCCGGGGCATGGCACATTTTCTCTACAATACGCTCCAGCGAAATACGTCCCTGATGGTAAAACTCGAGCATAACATTCAGCGAGTGTTGCACCAGCGGCAAACCGGCCGGGGCCTGCAGATAAGGCTGCGACTTTTCCTCCCAGGTATGCGGCGCATGGTCGGTCGCAATGATGTCGAGGCGGTCGTCGAGCAGCGCCGGGAACAGGGCATCGCGGTGTTCGGCGCTTTTAATGGCGGGGTTGCACTTGATCTGGTTGCCCAGGGAGGCGTAATCATTGGCGGAGAACCAGAGATGGTGTACGCACACTTCGGAGGTGATACGTTTGTCTTTCAGCGGGATATCATTGCGGAACAGCGCCAGCTCGTCATTGGTGCTGATGTGCAGGATATGTAGCCGGGTGTTGTGGCGTTTGGCCAGCTCAATGGCCATAGACGACGACAAGTAGCAGGCCCGTGCATCGCGGATGATGGGGTGAAACTCCGCCGTGATGGCATCGCCGTGCAGTTCCTTGTATTTGGCCAGGTTGTTGCGCACCGTGGCCTCATCTTCGCAGTGCGTAGCGATCAGCATAGGCGATTCGGCAAAGATGCGCTCGAGGGTGCTTGGGGCATCCACCAGCATATTCCCGGTACTGCTACCCATGAAGATTTTCACGCCGCACACCCGTTTGGGGTCGGTGCGCAGCACTTCTTCCAGGTTATCGTTGGTGGTACCCATGAAGAAGGAATAGTTTGCCAGCGAGGTGCGCGCCGCAATATGGTATTTTTCTTCCAGCAGTTCCTGCGTCACGCTGGGCGGATTCACGTTGGGCATTTCCATGAAAGAGGTAGTACCGCCTGCCACAGCCGCCCGACTTTCGGTAGCAATATTGGCCTTGTGCGTCAGGCCCGGTTCGCGGAAATGCACCTGATCGTCGATAATGCCGGGAATCAGGTACTTGCCCTTGGCATCGATTTCAATATCCGCAGTAGCAGTAATGCCGGGCGCAATTTTTTCAATCCGGCCATTGCGAACCAACACATCCGCATCGCGGATTACGCCGCGATTTACAAGTCGGGTATTTCGAAGAAGAAGAGAGGACATTTTTTTGAGTGTTTTGGTGTTTTAGTGTTTTGGTGTTTTAGTGTTTTGGTGTTTTAGTTGGCGCTCGTTTAAATATCTCTGGTAGCTATTGGTTGGGATGGGGAGGACAGAAAATTCTATCATTGTTATTGGTTAAATTCCAACATATGCCCAGCCCAGCGCCAACCAAAACACCAAAACACTAAAACACCGAAACACTACCCCCCCGCAAAGGAACGGCAATTCGCATTTATTTACCTTCGCGGCATGACGGATAAACTGAGGTCTTATTTATATCTCCATTTTTGTGTGCTGATTTGGGGTTTTACGGCCATTTTGGGCAAGTTGATTACGCTGCAGGCGGTTCCGCTGGTGTGGTGGCGGGTGGTGTTGTGTTGTGTGGCGCTGATTGTACTCATTCCCCGGGCGCAGTTTCGGGGCTTGGGGGATCGGGTGTATGCGCAAATGTTTGGGATCGGGGTGTTGGTGGGGCTGCATTGGCTGTGTTTTTACGGAGCCATCAAATTGTCTAATGCCTCGGTGGCGGTGGCTACCATGGCTACCACCTCTTTTTTTGCGGCGCTGGTGGAGCCGGTGTTGATGAAAACCAGGGTTAAATGGTATGAACTGGCCCTAGGGTTGCTCATTCTGCCGGGGATGGCCCTGATTGTGGGGAATATTGACTGGAATATGAAAATCGGGTTCGCAGTGGGCATTTTCGGAGCCTTTCTGGCGGCTGTTTTTTCTTCTTTGAATAAAAAACTGATTGATAAAAAACCGCCGCCGCCGCTGGTGATGAGTTTTACCGAACTGTTTGGCGGGGTAGCTGTTTGTTCGCTGGTGTTGCCTTTTTTGCTCTGGCAGCAACCCGAAACGCGGTTCATGCCCATCGGGGCGGATTGGAGCTGGCTGCTCGTGCTGGCCGGCGTCTGCACCTTATTGCCGTATTATTTAACCCTTTTAGCACTTCGCCATATTTCAGCATTTGCGGCCAACCTGACCATCAACCTCGAACCGGTTTATGGCGTACTTTTGGCCGCTGTAT
>JAEUUS010000352.1 GCA_016787545.1 Saprospiraceae bacterium | reverse complement strand
CCCTCCTACTCCTGCATTTGCTCCTCCAACGGCTAATTGTGCCGGTAATGCTACCTCCTTTGATCTAAGCAATAATGCAGGGATTATTAAAACAGATTGGGATTTTGGGGATCCCGCTTCAGGCGCATTAAATCAGAGTACAGCAGACCCTGCGTTCCACCTTTATTCCCCTGCTGGAAACTATCCGGTTACGGTAACTGCTACGAATGGATATGGTTGTACCGCCTCTGTCACACAGGTCGTCGATATTATACCCAATCCATTTTCCGGCAATATAACACCTTCAACATCCGTAATTTGTGAAGGAAGCAGCCTTACGTTAAATGCACCTGTTGGCTTGGGGGCCATCTATGTATGGAACAACGGGACCATTCTTCCCACGTTATCCGTTTCGGAGGAAGGCGTATACGATGTTACATTAACCAATGCCAATGGTTGCACCTATTCTCCGCCGGGAAAAGCCGTGGATGTGAACCCGGCGCCCATTGGAACGATCAAATTTCTCGAAATCAATGATTTCGGACAAATTGTGGGTGTCCAGTATCCCCAGGCATCCGTATGCGCCGGCGAAGATGTAACACTTCAGATTCAAGACAACGGAAATTACACCTACAACTGGAGTGGGGGGAATGGGAACAATGAAGTTTTGATATTTTCAGAAGACCGGGGTAATTTGCTGAGTGTGGGTACACATACATTTACTGTAACGGTTACCAATACTACTACCGGCTGTACATCTGTGTTGGCTCCATTCACCGTTACAGTAAATCCACTTCCAGAGAACTTCAGTCTTTCAACCAATAACGTTTGTGCAGGATTGCCTTCCACTATTTCTTATTTCGGGCCTCAACCTCCTGAATGGCAAATTGTCTGGAACACCGGCGATGTTGGGCCGGGGATTGTAACAGAAGAAGCCGGATTATACTTCGTTCGGGTGATCAATGAATTCGGTTGTTCCGCACAAAGTAATACGGTGGTCATTTTTCCAGGTCCAAATGTATCTGCATTGCCTTCAGGTTGCCACGAACGATGCAACCCGGACACATTGTGTTTGCCGTCACTTCCGGATATTGTGAGCTGGCAATGGTTTTACGAAGGTAATATCATACCAGGCGCCACAAGTAATCAGTTCGCAGCTACACAAAGTGGTGTTTATTGGGCAACATTAGTGGATGTGAATGGTTGTGAAGCAACCAGTGCGCCGCTCACAGTGGCGCTATACAACGGTTTTGGCAATATTGTTGGTCAGGTTTGGTCGGATGTTAACAGTAATGGCGTTATTGATGGTTTGGATACTCTTGTTTCCGGGATTCCGGTTCAGTTACTTCAAAACGGAGTGGTAGTGGCTCCTCAACAATCTGATCAAAATGGCGGATTTAACTGGTCTAACGTTCTTTCAACCAGTTACACCATTCAAGTTGACACGCTATTAATCAGTCCATTATGGGAAGTTGTGATTTTGACAGACTCTGTTCAACTTACTGGTTGTGGCGGGAAAGTATTTGCCCAATTATTGGTTGACGGATATAACTGCCCTCCGATACAGTCATTGGTTCATCTTTCTGCTTGCCCGGGCCAATCCGTTTCCTTCCATGGTACTGCCGTACCTGCAGGCAGTACCCAAACCTTCACCTTACAGAATTTTCAGGGCTGTGATTCCGTCATTACCGTGTCTGTTTCAGCATTGCCCGTTTCTGCCTCCACCTTGAATACCAGCGTTTGCCCGGGAAGTACCTTCACCTACAATGGAGTGGAACTTGCTCCTGGTCAAACACAGGATTTCCCATTCACCAACTGGCTTGGATGCGATTCTATTGTAACGGTGTCGGTTTCAGCATTGCCCGTTTCTGCCTCCACCTTGAATACCAGCGTTTGCCCGGGAAGTACCTTCACCTACAATGGTGTGGAACTTGCTCCTGGTCAAACACAAGATTTCCCATTCACCAACTGGCTTGGCTGCGATTCTATTGTAACGGTGTCGGTTTCAGCATTGCCCGTTTCTGCCTCCACTTTGAATACCAGCGTTTGCCCGGGAAGTACCTTCACCTACAATGGTGTGGAACTTGCTCCTGGTCAAACACAAGATTTCTCAATCACTAACTGGCTTGGCTGCGATTCTATTGTAACCGTGTCTGTTTCAGCATTGCCCGTTTCTTCAGGAGCTGTTTCATTTGGGGTTTGTCCGAACGAAACATATATCTTCGAAGGTGTGGTTTTGCCCATCGGAAGCACCCAAAACTTTACACTAAAGAATGTTTACGGATGCGATTCTGTTGTCACAGTGACTATTTTTGAAAAGCCAAGTACTACTGAACTGCTCGAAGTAAAGGTTTGCCCAGGCGAATCCTATACCTTTCAAAATCAGGAAATTGCACCAGGCGAAATAAAACAGTTTCACTGGATGAATACTGAAGGATGTGATTCATCCCTAACCATTTCCGTAACGGCCTGGCCGGTGATTGACTTCGACATCGAGCATAAACCATCATGCCCGAATTTGCCAACCGGATCCATTACTGTTTCGGATCCCTTAGGTTTAGCTGTTGATTTTTCCATTAATAATACCGACTTTCAAACCTCCCCTGTATTTCAATCTGTGGAGGCCGGCATGTACACCATTTATGTTAGGGATGGTCATGGGTGTATGGTTGAAAAGACAACAGAGGTAATCCAATCGCCAGCGTTGGAGGTCACTTTTCC
>JAEUUS010000298.1 GCA_016787545.1 Saprospiraceae bacterium | reverse complement strand
CACTGAGTATCAGTGAATTATGTTTGGTTGGCAAGCCAGTTGTTCTGGTTCCTTCCCCAAACGTAGCAGAGGACCATCAAACCAAAAACGCGTTGGCGCTCGTGGAAAAAGGTGCAGCCCGACTCGTACGGGATGCCGATGCCGGAGAGAAATTGTTGCAGGAAGTAAACCTCATTTTGGAAAGCGAGGCGCTCGCCTTCAGTTTAGGTGAAAGCATCCGACAAATGGGGCGCCCTAATGCAGCTGAAGCCATTGCCAGAGAAGTGTTTAAACTAATGAATTAAAACAAAAAGACATGAAAAACGCATTAATTCTCCTGGGTTTTTTAGCCCTGGCAGCCTGCCAAAAAGCCAACGATAAAAACCCGGTTTTGATCGGGCAATGGCAAGGAACAGAATGGTTGATCATGGATAAACCAAGCGACATTGATGCCTCACAGGTGCAGTTTGAGTTTAAGGAAGATGGCACTTACGCAGCCAGTTTCGGCAACCAAAACCAAAGCGGCGTATGGCGTACGGATAAAGACAAGTTGTACACCACCGAAAACGGGAAGAAAGAGATTATGGTCAAATTGCTGACCCTCAACGGAAATGCCGTGGAATTCGAAATGAATCGGGGCGGACAAAAAGAAATACTGAAACTGGCTAAAAAATAAGTCAGCACAAGCAGGATAAGCACATGGACTTTAACACCATCAAAAAGGTTTACTTCATCGGAATCGGCGGCATTGGCATGTCGGCACTGGCCCGGTATTTCAAACTGCACGGGGCAGAGGTACATGGCTACGACCGCACTGAAACGGAGCTTACCCGCGCGCTCGCGGCCGAAGGTATGCACGTGCACTATATAGATGATGTAAACCTGATTCCGGAAAGCATTGACCTGGTGGTGTGGACACCTGCTGTTCCCAAGGACCTCAAGGAGTTGAATTGGTTCCAGGATCGTGGATATCCGCTCAAAAAACGCGCGGAGGTACTGGGTATCATCAGCCGGGCAAAAAAATGTGTGGCTATTGCCGGTACCCATGGCAAAACCACCACCTCAACCATGACCGCACACCTGTTGCGGGCCTGCGGGGTAGATGCAACCGCTTTTGTGGGAGGTATATCCGGCAATCTGGGTTCCAATTTTGTAGAAGGAAAGAGCGACTGGGTGGTGGTGGAAGCAGATGAATACGACCGCAGTTTTTTGCACCTGCATCCAGATGTGGCTGTGCTGAATTCGCTGGATCCGGATCACCTGGATATATATGGTACTCCGGAAGCCGTGGTGGAGTCGTACAAACAGTTTGCCCGCCAAATCAAACCCGGCGGTATCCTGATATACAAACATGGTTTGCCCTTGGAAGACGTGGCTTCAGAACTGGAAGCCAGCGGACGGAAGGTGTTCACCTTCGGGATTGAAAATGGCTATTATGAAGCGGTGAATGTGCATGTAGAGCATGGACAGACGGTATTTGGATTAACCTCTACCATTGTGGATTGGCCGGCATTGCGGATGAATTATCCGGGTTTGCACAACGTGCTCAATGCCACTGCAGCCATTGCCGCCACCCTTGGCGCGGGCGGTTTTTCTACAGAAATTCCGGCAGCTCTGCTGGCATTCAAAGGGGTAAAACGTCGTTTCGATACCATTCTGAAAACGGACCATGTAGTGTATGTAGATGATTATGCGCACCACCCGGCAGAATTGGAAGCCACCATTCAGGCGGCGCGATCCATGTATCCGGACAAAAAGCTGACCGGCATTTTTCAGCCGCATCTGTTTACCCGTACCCGCGATTTCGCTGAAGGATTTGCGGCTGCACTGGATAAACTGGATGAGTGCCTGTTGTTGCCCATTTATCCGGCACGGGAATTACCCATACCGGGGGTTACTTCAGAGATGCTTTTGAATAAAATGACACTTAAGAACAAACGAATCATCCAAAAAGACGAAATCCTGGAAACCCTCAAACAACACCCACCCGAACTGCTCCTTACCATGGGCGCAGGGGACATAGATACATTCATTGAACCCATCAAAAAGCTACTGGAATTTCGCCTCTGACGAGGCTTGGTTTTTTTCAAACCCTTCAAACTCATCAAACTTCTTCCCGGAATACCATTCCGGAACCCCTCAAACCCCTCAAACCCCTCAAACTCTTCAAACCCCTCAAACCCTTCAAACCCTTCAAACCCTTCAAACTCTTCAAACCCATCCATGCTTTTTCCGCGCATCAATTATACAAAATTGGCCTGGGTATTATTCTTCTTCATTGTAGGAATGATCTGGTTTATTGCGCGTAACCGAAAAGCAAGCTCCTTTGCTGAAGGGCTTCAGGTAAAAGTGTCGGAGTTGGCAGACGGAAATAAGTTGATCAGTGAAAACGACGTGCGGCAGGCTTTATTGAAAGCCTTTGGCAGTGATTTGGAAAACTCGGATTTGTCGAGTCTGGATGTAGACCGTATGGAACGCGTGCTGGAAACAGACCCTTTTGTGGAGAATGCTGATGCCTACATTGATCAGAACAACCAGATGCACATCGTGATAGAACAGCGAGAGCCGCTTATCCGTGTGCTGGACAATCAGGGGAACAATTATTATCTGGATAAAAACGGCAAAAAGATGCCGCCGTCCAAAAATTTCGCGGCGAGGGTGATGGTGGCTACCGGAAACATTACGCCTTACACCCCGGAATTCAGGGAGAAACGGAAGAATAGTCTGAAGGACTTGTACAACATCACTCAAACCCTTCAGGCGGATGATTTCCTGAAATCATTCATCCAGCAAATACACGTCACCAACACCGGCGAATTCATTCTGGTGCCGTTGGTCGGAGACCAAAAAATTATCCTTGGTTCCGCCAGAAAACTGGAAGACAAATTGAAACGATTGAAAATCTTCTACAAGGAAGGAATGCCTTACGAAGGTTGGCAAAAATATGGAACCATCAATCTGAAATACAGCGGACAAGTGGTTTGTAAAAGATGACCCCCGAAAAACAAACAAATAAAACAAAAATTTTGACACAAAAAATTTAAAAATAAATACCTTTGACGCGGGAAAGAGTTTCGACCGCCGATTGGGTATTGCGAACCAATAACACCGAAACTCAAAACATTTAAAATCAACACATTATGACGGAGTTTATCCCACAACCCCACGATGTGGTCGTCGCCCTGGATATAGGCACGACAAAAGTTTGCTGCCTTGCCGGGCGAAAAAACACGCACGGCAAACTTGAAATCATCGGAATTGGCAAGGTTGAAAGTGCCGGCGTACTGCGCGGCGTAGTATCCAACATTGAAAAAACTGTTGGCGCTATCCGCGAAGCCGTGGAAATCTGCGAGCGCAATGCTCGTATGAAATTTCGCTCAGTAAACGTTGGCATTGCCGGCCAACATATCAAAAGTCTGCAACACCGCGGTATTCTGACCCGCGACAGTGATTTTGCAGAAATTTCCCATCGCGATATTGATCGACTGGTGAATG
Organism: Saprospiraceae bacterium; assembly: GCA_016787545.1. Taxonomy (GTDB): domain Bacteria; phylum Bacteroidota; class Bacteroidia; order Chitinophagales; family Saprospiraceae; genus M3007. The sequence goes on along the minus strand of JAEUUS010000298.1, from coordinate 1,121 downwards.
ATATGTTCAAACTGGTGTTGCCACCAGGTGACAAGATTATCCACGTATTTCCGCAGGAGTTTACCGTAGACTCCGAGCAGGGCATCACCGATCCGGTGGGCATGTGCGGCGTACGCCTGGAAGCAAACTTCCACATCATTACTGGGCAAATTACTGCCGTCAACAACATATACCGTTGTATCGAAAAGGCAGGTCTGAAGGTTTCCGACCTTACCCTGGAGCCCATAGCCAGCTCGGATGCTACCCTTTCTGAAGAAGAAAAACAAGCAGGTGTGGCATTGGTTGACATTGGTGGCGGTACCACGGATATCACCATTTTCCACGAAGGTATCATTCGCCATACAGCGGTCATTCCTTTTGGCGGCAATGTAATTACAGCCGATATCAAGGAAGGATGTACAGTCATGCAGCCACAGGCAGAAAAGCTGAAAGTTAAATTCGGATCTGCCATGGCCAGCGAGGTTTTCGACAACCGCATCATCACAATCCCGGGTCTGAAAGGCCGGGAACACAAGGAAATCAGCGAAAAAAACCTCGCGCGCATTATTCAGGCGCGTATGGAGGAAGTGATGGACTATGTACTCTGGGAAATCCGGCGCAGCGGCTACGAACGTAAACTCATCGGTGGGGTTGTGCTCACCGGAGGAGGCGCATTGCTGGCAAATACCGACAAACTGGCTGAATTCCATACCGGCATGTCTTGTCGGATAGGAATCCCGGTTGAACACCTGGCTCACGGTTACCACGAATCAATCAGCAGCCCTATTTTCAGTACCGCTATCGGTCTTTTGCTTCGTGGCTTACAGGACTTGGATCCTGCCAAAGTGAAAGAAGATGCATTTGAAACAACTGTTTCCGAAGAAAGCAAAGAACCTTCTAATGTTTCTGAGGAAAAAGGCGCTACCTGGTTCGATAACGTCTTCAAAAAGACCAAAGAATGGTTCGAAGCAGAACCTGACATGGACTTTAATAAGAAGTGATCCATTAATTGATAACGCTAAAAAGAAACATATCATGCTTTTTGATTTGCCAAAAGATGAGCCAAGCATCATCAAAATCATCGGCGTTGGTGGTGGCGGTAGCAATGCCGTAACCCACATGTACAAACAAGGCATCGTCGG
>JAEUUS010000286.1 GCA_016787545.1 Saprospiraceae bacterium | reverse complement strand
GAATCACCAGGCGAATCAGTTCCCGATAACCTGTCAGGATTGCCACTCGGAATCCGCCTGGATACCGGCAACCTTTGATCACAATGTGATTTATCCGTTTACGGGTGCGCACATTGCCATTGCTGATGATTGCAACGCCTGCCACCAGGGCAATTACAACAACACGCCCAATACCTGCGAAGGTTGCCATACCCCGGATTTCAATGCCAGCCTGAATCCGAATCACGTTGCTCTTGCCATACCAACGGATTGTGCCATGTGTCACACCACCGACCCCGGTTGGGCGCCTGCTACCTTCCCGATTCACAACAATTATTACCCATTGAACGGAGCACATGCGGGCATTTCCAATGATTGTGCGGTGTGTCACAATGGAGATTACAATAATACACCAAACACCTGTGCAGGCTGTCATCAGGCCGATTATAATGGGGCGTTGGATCCAAACCACCAGGCGAACCAATTCCCGATAACCTGTCAGGATTGCCACTCAGAGTCTTCCTGGATACCGGCAACCTTTGATCACAATGTGATTTATCCGTTTACAGGAGCGCATATTGCCATTGCCGATGATTGCAACGCCTGCCACCAGGGGAATTACAACAACACGCCCAACACCTGTGAAGGATGCCACATGCCGGACTTCAACACCAGTTTGAACCCGAACCACGTTACTCTGGGAATCCCCACAGATTGTGCGATGTGCCATACGACTGATCCGGGCTGGGAACCTGCAGATTTTCCTATTCACAACAATTACTGGCCTCTGAATGGCGCGCATGTAAGTCAATCCTGTGCGGATTGTCACAATGGCAATTATATCAATACGCCCAATACTTGCAATGGGTGCCACAATGATGACTATGTAGGTACAACCAATCCCAATCATGCTCAGGCGGGATTCCCGATCACCTGTCAGGATTGTCATACCGAGGATGCCTGGGTGCCATCTACCTGGGATCACAGCACATGGCCGCTCACAGGTGCACATGAAAATGCAGCTTGTACGGCTTGTCACATCAATGGCAACTATAACAATACGCCGAATACGTGTAATGGATGCCATTCTGCGGATTACAATAACGCCAATAACCCGGATCACTCAGCGGCACAGTTTCCTACTACCTGCGATGATTGCCATACTACAACGGCATGGGTGCCATCTACCTGGGATCATGATCAGCAATACTTCCCTATTTTCAGTGGTAATCACAATAATGAATGGGATCAGTGTATAGATTGTCATACCACTCCGGGGAATTTTTCAGTATTCAGTTGTATCGATTGCCATGAACATGACGATCCGGTGGATATGGCCGATCACCATCAGGGAGTACCGGGCTATCAATACAACAGTGCTGCTTGTTACAATTGTCACCCTGACGGAAGCAATTGATCAACGCTATGAAGAGCTATATTTTCACATGGTGGTTACTCTTGATCCCGGTTATCTCATTCGGGCAAAACAATGCTGCCCTGGATAAGGGTGTGGTAAGCTTCGTTTCCTCACAGAATGTATACGTAAAATTCAGCTCCACAGAAGGGATCAACAAAGGGGATACTTTGTATTTACAAGGACCCCAGGGTGTAAAACCTGCCTTGCTGGTGAAAGATAAATCCTCAAGCTCTTGTGTTTGTAGTTCCCTGTTGCCGGAAAAAATCAAGATAGGATCAGAGTTTTACGCCAGAAGAATAGTAGAAAAAAAGCCGGAAAAAGAAAAAAACAGAAAAGCAAGGGATACCAATCCAGTGGCCCAGGATTCCAGCTTGAAACCACCTCCAGTAGTAATTCCTCCACAACAGGAAGACAGAGAAGAGGTGGCATTTAAACAAAAATCCAAAGGCAGGGTATCAATAGCATCATACAGCAATGTATATGATACGGAAGAAACCCACCGGATGCGTTATACCTACATGTATCAAGGCAACAACCTTGGGAATTCACGTTTTTCAACCGATCAATATATTACTTTCAGACACACCGTGGGTGAGTGGGATGTGGTAAAAGAAAATTTGAATAACGCACTCAAAGTGTATTCCTTGTCGGTGAAGTACGACATTGATAAACGTTCGAGTATTATCCTGGGTCGGAAAATCAATCAGCGGATTTCCAGCATGGGAGCTATTGACGGTTTGCAGGTAGAAAAAGGATTGAAAAACTTTTTCATAGGCGCTATTGTGGGGTCCAGGCCGGATTATGCAGATTATCGCCTGAACCTGAATTTGTTCCAGGCCGGGGTATATGTGGGTCGTGTCAATAACAATCCACAAAAGAGAAGGGAAACCACCTTTGCTGTTATTGAACAACGCAATCATGCCAAAACCGACAGGCGGTTTGCCTATTTTCAACACACCAATAACCTGACCAGGAACCTTAGTTTCTTTGGGTCCATGGAGGCTGATTTATATCAGGTGGTGGATAGTCAGGTGACCAATGCTATAAGGCTTACTAATCTGCTTTTTACTTTCCGATATAAGGTGTCAAAAAGGTTCGGTATTTCAGGCGGGTATGATAACCGAAACAATATTATCTATTACGAATCGTATAAAAGTTATATTGATCAGTTAATTGATGATGAAACCAGGCAGGGATTGCGGTTGGGCGCTACCTTACGGATTACTAAACGGATCAATATGGGGGCAAACAGCAGTTGGCGTTTCCAAAAAAGCAATTATAACCTATCCAAAAACCTGAATGTCTATTTGAATGTAAACCGGTTGCCCTGGATACATTCAAATATTTCGCTGTCGGCCAACTTGCTGCAAACGACTTATTTGAACAGCAAAATTTATGGTGCTCGACTTACGCAGGAGATCATCCGAGGAAAATTAAACAGCGAACTGTATTATCGTATGGTAGAATACGATTACAGCAGTTACGAAAACAAGATTAAGCAGAATATTGCCGGAATAGACCTTTCCTGGAACATAACCCGGACCCTGGGATTGTACCTCTATTATGAAGGTACCTTTGATGCCACTAAAGCCACATTCCACAGGTTTAATACCAGAATCATACAGAGGTTCTAATGTCCTCGTTTGAATCTAGCTCCTAATCCCTTTCATCTCAAATCCGATTTACATGTTACGCCTTTATTTTGTCCTCCTTTGGTACGGTTGTATCACTATGTTAGTGGCCCAAAATCCCCATGGCCCCAATTTGAAAATCAATTGTGCCGCCTGTCATACCTCTGCCGGCTGGGAAATCAGTAGCCAATATTGGCAGGATTTGGACCCGGAAAAGCCCAGGATATCCAGAATGACCGGTAATGTCTGGGGGCCGGACACCATGCGGTTTCACCATGGAAAAACCAGGTTCGAGTTGACAGGGCAACATGCCAAGGTGGATTGCAGGGCATGTCATGGAAGTCTTGTTTTTGAGAAAACCGGCTCAGATTGCTTGTCTTGCCATACAGATATTCACCAACAGACCGCAGGAACAGATTGCGCCAGATGCCATACCACGCAAAACTGGCTCATCAATGATATACAACAATTACATGCTGATAATGGGTTTCCGCTCGTGGGATCACATAAGGTAGCGGATTGTGCTGCCTGTCACCAATCTGCCTCCAATCTTCAGTTTGATCGAGTTGGCAATCAATGTATTGACTGTCATTTGGCAGATTTCAACGCTACCCTTAGTCCCAATCACCAGGCCAGTGGTTTTTCTACCAATTGCCAGGATTGTCATGATCCGTTCAAACCCGGCTGGAATTCAGATAAGATAAATCACGATTTTTTCCCGCTCACCAAAGGCCATGATATTGCCGACTGCAGTCGATGTCATACCAATGGTTTTGCCGGCACATCCAATCAATGCGCTTCCTGCCATACCACCGATTTTAATGTCAGCCAAAACCCCAGCCATGTAGCTCTGGGACTTCCAATGGATTGTGCTATGTGCCATACTACCGATCCAGACTGGACTCCGGCAGCCTTCCCGATACACAATCAATTTCATCCGCTCCTGGGCGCCCACGCCCAAATAGCCAATAATTGCGATGCCTGTCATCACGGGAATTATACCAATACTCCAAATACCTGTATTGGCTGTCATACAGCCGATTATAACGCCACCAGTAACCCGAATCATATCAATCTTCAGTTTTCTACCGATTGCACTACCTGTCACTCGGAAACAGCATGGGCTCCAGCCAGTTTTGATCACGACGCCCAATTTTTCCCAATCTATAGTGGCAAACACAAAGATCAATGGAATGCGTGCTCAGATTGCCATACCAATCCGGCAAATTATAGTGAATTTACTTGTACCAATTGCCATACCAACCCTCAAACGAATAACCAGCACAATGGTATTGGAGGGTATATCTATAACAGTCAGGCTTGCCTGGCTTGTCATCCCAATGGAGATGCAACGGGTGGGTTTGACCATAATCAAACAGATTTCCCATTAACAGGCGCCCATATGGGCGCAGACTGTGTGCAATGCCATTCCAACGGTTATGCAGGAACGCCTACACAGTGCATTGCCTGCCACACCTCAGATTACAATGCAGCCAATGACCCCAGGCATGCCTCTGCTGGCTTTCCAACCACTTGTCAGGATTGTCATACCACCTCAGCCTGGCAACCATCCAACTTTAACCATGACCAGGAATATTTCCCGATATATAGTGGAAAACACAATGGAGAGTGGAACCAATGCATAGAATGTCACACAATAGCTGGTAATTTTGCAGAGTTCAGTTGCATAACTTGTCACGAACACAACAATGCCACTAAAATGGCCAATAAACACCAGGGGGTATCAGGTTATCAATACCTGAGTACAGCCTGTTTGGAATGTCATCCGAAAGGCAATTAAATTTAACCATAACATGCAATACATTAAAATCGTTTTCCTTGCTTGGATTGTGCTGAACGCATCGTCATGCGATTCCACGCCAAAAGTCATTGAACCGGAATCAACTGGTCCTCAAGGCAAGAATACGCCTATTTTTGAAGACCCGCAGCATAATCATGATGCCCATGCTGCATCATCAGACATGGGAAATGAAGAACATAAAGTGGTGGTGGCAGAAAAACTAAACACAGATAAAT
>JAEUUS010000252.1 GCA_016787545.1 Saprospiraceae bacterium | reverse complement strand
CGTTCAAAAAACGTAGTTAATAAGGAAATGACCTTCATGGAGCGCATCTACTTGTGGGCGATCCTCAAAGGCATGTTGACCACTTTGAAGCACTTTTTCCGCAAGTCCAACACCGTGTCCTATCCGAAGGAAAACCGGCCTTTTGCACCGGTATACCGCGGTTGGCACGTATTGAAACGTGATGAGCAAGGCCGGGAGAACTGTACCGCATGCGGCCTGTGTGCCGTGGCTTGTCCGGCTGAAGCCATTTCCATGGTGGCTGCAGAGCGCGAAAAAGGCGAAGAGCATCTGTATAAGGAAGAAAAGTACGCAGCCGTGTACGAAATCAACATGCTGCGTTGCATCTACTGTGGTTTGTGCGAGGAAGCTTGTCCAAAAGAGGCCATCTTCCTGACTGACCGGATTGTGCCAAGTGATTACGTACGACAGAACTTCGTATTTGGTAAAGACAAACTGGTAGAAGGTGTGGAACCTGAAAAACGCATTGACGTAAGCAAGCGCCAAAAACACAAAACGGAAGCGTAATAAAAAACGACGGGACGATGGACGAAGGAACGATTTACCCTTTGTTCAGGATCCAATGGACATAATTAAAGAAAATGGCACAATACCTATTTCTAACACTGGCGGCACTTTCCATCCTGTCTGCATTGGGCATGGTCTTTTCCCGGAATCCGGTGCACAGCGTGTTGCTTTTGATCTTCACGTTCTTCTGCATTGCAGGTCAATATGTTTTGCTGAACGCACAGTTCCTGGCCGTAGTACACATTATTGTTTATGCCGGGGCTATCATGGTACTTTTCCTGTTCGTGTTGATGTTGCTTAACCTGAACAAAGACACGGAACCGCAAAAATCCACAATATGGCGGATAACGGCAGCAATAGCCTCAGGGATGTTGCTGGTAACCCTTGTTGGCGCCTTACGCGGAGGTGTACAGGTGGCCGTTCCGGAAAATGCCAATGGTGAGGTTGGTCTGGTAGAAAACCTCGGACAGGTACTTTTTACGGATTTCGTGGTGCCTTTTGAAATTGCCGGCATTCTGTTCCTGGCCGCTATGGTAGGCGCAGTATTGGTGGGCAAACGTGATATTAAAGCTTGATTTTAACGCTGTTCAAGCAGCATTTTAATACGTTCAACCATGCTCGAAATTGTTAGAACAGTTCCTATTGACTATTATGTGTACCTGAGTACCATCCTGTTTGTTATCGGGGTATTCGGTGTACTCACCCGTCGCAATGCCATTGTGGTATTGATGTGCGTGGAATTGATGCTGAATGCCGTAAACCTGCTGCTTGCAGCGTTCTCCACGTATTTGTCGGACGCACAAGGGCAGATCATGGTGTTTTTCATCATGGTAGTTGCTGCTGCTGAAGCGGCAGTTGGCCTGGGCATTCTGGTATCCATTTACCGGAACACCAAAAGCACAGACATTTCATTTCTGGACAACCTCAGAAACTAACGACAGGTTTTACAGCAGGCAGTTGTGCTGCCCGTTGCAGATCCAACTTTCGTTCAAGATATTATGAACCAACTCATACCACTTATCCCCTTTCTGCCGCTGATCGGATTTGCGATCAACGGATTGTTTGGCAGCCGGCTCAGCAAAACTGCTGTAGGCGTTATCGGCTCGGGGGCTTTGTTAGTGTCCTTCCTGCTGAGTGTCATGGCATTCAACCAGGTAGCAGCCAGCGGCGCCATCCAGGTTAACCTGTATCAGTTTTTCTCCGTAGGCAATCTTTCTGCCAACTTCGGATTTCTGGTAGATCAGCTTTCCGTTTGGATGATGCTGATTGTTACCGGTGTAGGCTTTCTCATTCACGTGTACAGCATTGGCTATATGCACGATGATGAAGGTTTCTGGAAGTTCTTCGCCTACCTGAATCTGTTTATTTTCTCCATGTTGTTGCTCATTATGGGCGATAACCTCCTGATGTTGTTCTTTGGCTGGGAGGGCGTAGGACTCTGCTCCTACCTGCTGATCGGCTTTTGGTACACCAACACAGAATATGGAAAAGCAGCGCGTAAGGCTTTCATCATGAACCGTATCGGCGACCTCGGTTTGTTGCTTGGTATGTTCATGATTTTCCAGAATTTCGGTAGTCTGACCTACTCGGAAATTTTTGCGGCGTTACCCAATATTCGCCTTGAGGCTGGTGTGGTTACCCTGATTTGTATTCTGCTGTTTGTAGGCGCCATGGGTAAAAGTGCCCAGTTGCCGCTCTACACCTGGCTTCCCGACGCTATGGCGGGTCCAACGCCGGTTTCCGCCCTGATCCATGCGGCCACGATGGTAACAGCGGGTGTTTACCTGGTTGCGCGCTTCAATCCTTTGTACAACCTCTCCCCGGATGCCATGCATTTTGTGGCGATCATCGGGGTTATTACCTGCATTTTTGCTGCGGTAATAGGTTTGCGGCAAAACGATATCAAGAAGGTATTGGCATACTCAACGGTATCGCAACTCGGATTAATGTTTGTAGCCCTGGGCATGGGCGCGTACGCGAGCGCGATGTTTCACGTAACCACACACGCTTTCTTCAAAGCTTTGTTGTTCCTCGCAGCCGGTTCCGTGATTCACGGCATGGGTGGCGAACAGGATATCCGTAAAATGGGTGGCTTACGCAAAGCCATGCCGGTAACTTTCTGGGTTTTCCTGATTGGTACCATGGCCATTGCGGGCTTCCCGTTCCTTTCCGGCTTCTTCTCCAAGGATGAAATTTTTGCTTACACCTATGCACACGGCGGCAAACTGTGGTGGGGCCTGGCTGGCTTGGGCGCCATGTTCACTGCAATTTACATGTGCCGTTTGCTTTACGTAACGTTCTTTGGAAGTTTCCGCGGCACCCATGAACAGGAGCATCACCTGCATGAAAGTCCAAAGATCATGACCATTCCACTGATCATCCTGGCAGTGCTTTCATTAGCAGGCGGTTTCCTGAATACCCCGCACTTTATGCACCTCGGCAACGATCAATGGCTGGCACACTGGTTCAGCGCGGTAATTCCGATGAGTGAAATGCATTTGGACGCCAGCACAGAATGGACGCTGATGACGTTCACCACTTCACTGGCGCTGGTGATTATTGCCGTATCGTACTTTATTTATGGCAAACCATCCAACCTGCCGGTTGCGGATGAAGCCCAAACGGGTCTGACCCGCGTGATTGCCAACAAGTTCTATGTGGATGAGATCTACGATTTCCTTTTTGTGCGTCCGGTTGAAAAGCTGTCTAAACTCTTCCACTACTACGTGGATATTCAGGGAATAGATGGCATCGTGAACGGCGTCGCCTCTGCTGTGCAGGCGCTTGGCGCACAGGTTCGGAAATTGCAGAACGGAAACATTGAGTACTATTTGCTGGGCATGGTGGCTGGCGCCATTTTGCTGATGCTGACTTTCTGGGCTTGACCCTAAATTCCCTGAAAGGCCCATTATACAAAACAAGAAAGACTGACGAATGTCACTGATTTTCATACTTATACCGTTTATCGCTTCGGCGATTTTGCTGCTGCTTCGTCCGGCGGGCCTTTCGCGCCATCTGGCGTTGGTGGCCGCGCTGGCTAACCTTGCGGCCACAGCTTATTGTGTTTGCTGCGATTACAGTCAGGGAATGACCTGCACTTTTTCAGTGCCCTGGGTGGCTTCCGCCGGCATCCACTTCAGCCTGGGTATGGATGGTATCACCCTGATTATGCTGGTGTTGACCAACCTGTTAGCGCCACTAATCATCCTGACCAGCTGGGACCACAAGTTCGACAACGAACCCAGGTATTATGGTCTGGTATTGATGATGCTTGCAGCCCTCAACGGTGTGTTTTTGGCGCAGGATGGTCTGGTCTTCTACATTTTCTACGAACTGGCCCTTATCCCCATCTATTTCATTTGTGCTATTTGGGGCGGACAGGATCGTATCCGGGTAACCCTGAAATTTTTCATTTACACCTTTGTTGGTTCCTTGTTTATGCTGGTTGCCCTGTTGTGGGTGTACCTGCAAACCAATGTGAATGGTGCACATTCGTTCGCCTGGGCCGATCTGGTAGCAGTTCAGCTGAGTCCAGCTGCAGCACACTGGGTATTAGTAGGTTTCTTTATCGCTTTTGCGGTAAAAATGCCGGTATTCCCGTTGCACACCTGGCAGCCAGATACCTACGTAACATCTCCAACCACAGGCACCATGCTGCTTTCCGGCATCATGCTGAAAATGGGCGCTTATGGCGTTATCCGCTGGATGGTTCCGCTGGCGCCTGAGGCCATGCATTACGTAGATCCATTGTTTATTTCTTTGGCAGTGATTGGTATCCTTTATGCCAGCATCATTGCTGTTAAACAGTCTGATATCAAACGTCTGGTAGCTTATTCCTCCATTGCCCACGTGGGCCTGATTGCCGCAGGTATTCTGGCCTGGAACAAAACCGGCGTGCAGGGTGGTATCATTCAAATGCTCAACCACGGGATCAACGTGGTAGGTCTGTTCTTTGTGGTAGACCTGCTGGAACGCCGACTGGGCACCCGTTCGTTGGCAGACATGGGCGGCATTGCCAAATCGGCGCCCAAATTTGCTACGCTGTTCATGATCATCGTATTGGGCTCTGTAGCTGTGCCGCTCACCAATGGTTTCCCTGGAGAGTTCCTGCTCCTGAATGGCGTGTGGAATTACAACTTCTGGCTGGGCGTACTGGCTGGTTTGACCATCATTTTCGGAGCAGTGTACATGCTGCGCGCTTACGGACTGGTGGTATTCGGAGCGCCAACTCCGGCAACAGAGCGTTTTGAAGATCTGAACACCCGTGAATTTTTGGTATTGGGCATTATTGCCGGATTGGTGATTGTGCTGGGCTTTTTCCCACAATCCATTCTGGGACTCACTGAGGCCAGCGTAGACCGCATCCTCAGCGTAGTACAATTCTAAAACCAGCCATCATGCAGTTTTCTCTGCGCGAGCACGACCATATACCGTTAAACAATCTCCTCAAGGTGCTAAATCTGGTGGAGACCGGAGGAGAAGCCAATATCCGGATTACGGATGGTGAAGTAAGGGTAAATGGTCAGATAGAAACCCAGAAACGAAAGAAACTACGTCCGGGCGACCGGGTTGAATACCAAAAAGCTACCATCGAAATTATCCCTTAACCCCGGGAACAACATTGCAACGAAGATGACCGCACTACTGATACTCTTTTTAACGGCCATTGCCGTATTGTTTGCAGGCTTGACAAAGCGCTCGCTGCTGCAACCATTGTCGCTCTTTGGCACACTGCTGGCGCTTGGCGCAACCGGATACGACCTGTTTGGCCCGGGATTCGGGTGGGGCATGGAATATGCTTCCATGTTCCGGTTTATGCCCTTTGCACATGCATTCTCAGGTGTAGCTATTCTGGCGACCCTGTTGATTATTGCACTTTCCGGCTGGGGTTTCAGGAACCTTAACTCAACACTTGGCGACCACTACGGACTAATTCTGTTCAGTTTATGTGGTGCGCTGATCCTTTTTTCGTTCACCAATCTCACCATGCTGTTCCTCGGCATTGAGATTCTGAGTATTCCGTTGTATGTACTGGCAGGTAGTCGTAGAGACGATCTGTCGAGCAATGAAGCCGCACTGAAATACTTCCTGATGGGCTCTTTTGCTACAGGCATATTGTTGTTTGGTATGGCTTTGATCTATGGCGCAACCGCCAGCTTTGATTTGGGTGCAATCAGTCGAGTGATCGGCAACGGCGATCAGATGCCGGGCATGTTGAAAGTGGGTATTTTGATCATGATCATGGGTCTGAGCTTCAAGGTGTCTGCAGTTCCGTTCCACTTCTGGGCGCCTGATGTGTATCAGGGCAGTCCCAACCTGATAACAGCCTTCATGGCAACTGTGGTAAAAACAGCGGGGTTTGCTGCATTTTATCGCCTTTTTGCCATTGCTTTCCCGGGTGCCGAAGGATTCTGGAGCGTGCCGGTGGCTTTAGTAGCGGCCTTGACCATGACGGTAGCCAACATTACAGCCATTTTCCAGCAGGATTTCAAGCGAATGATGGCCTATTCCAGCATTTCACACGCCGGTTATTTGTTACTGGCCGTGCTGGCTATTGGCACAGAAGGCGCAGATCGGGCGCTGTTGTTCTACACCCTGACCTATTCGCTGGCCACCATTTGCGCTTTTGGCGCTTTCATCATTGTGGCTGAGCAAACCGGCAACAGCTCTTTTGAGGCATTTAACGGATTAGGTAAAAAACAACCGCTGGTGGCTGCGGTACTTACCCTGTCGATGTTGTCGTTGGCAGGTATTCCACCATTGGCAGGTTTCTTTGGCAAATACTTCCTGTTTACGGCTGCGTTTGCCAAGTACCCATGGCTGATTGTTTTGGCTGTCATTAATTCAGCCATTTCCATTTACTACTATTTCAAAATCATCATTGCCATGTACTTCAATCGGGAGGACAGTCAGGAAACAGCCCTGGAAATTCCCGCTGGCGTACGTTTGGCTGTATTGGTAGGTCTGGCGCTCATTGCCTGGCTAACCCTTGCGCCTGGCAGTGTATATGGGTTGATTTAATAACAACATCAATCCAATGGAAGCCTCGTAGATTTGCTGAAATCTGCGAGGCTTTTTTTAATTAAACCCATCACTTTGAAAATGAAAAAATTATCCTTTCTGCTGGCACTGGCTATCTGTTCCTGGCATTGCGGCCAAACACCAGAAGCGCCTCCCCCACCCCTCCTCACTCCCCCGCCCTCTCCGGAACCGGAGGTCTATTGGTATTTCCTGAATGTCGACAAGCTCAACCTTCGGGATCAGCCCAATAAACAGGGAGCAGTCATTGCCCAATTGGCTGAAGGAGATTTTGTATCAGGCAATGGCGAGATTTCTGCCAACAAGGAGGAAGTAACCCTGCGGAATATTCCTTTTAATGAACCCTATTTCAAGGTTAAAACCACCACCAATCCGCCACAGGAAGGCTGGGTTTTCAGTGCCGCTCTGGTACCTGTATATGCGGGCGCACAATCCACCAGTCCGGATATTGGAAAGCTGTCTGCATTCAGCCGATTTCTTACCACACTTGACCCTAAAAAGCTGGAAAACGGTAAAAAAGCCTGGGATGATGTCCGGCAAAACTTCTCGAATGTGCAGGGTGTCAACGCCGATGGCGTATTTATCCTGCTGGAACGTTTCCTTTTCCGCATGGAAACCGACGGGGATTATTATACCATGACGGAAAAAGTACCCTTCAGTACTGAAGAATACGAGGCTATTAACGCCGACAAATTCAACATCAGCAAATACCCGACCACCCAAAAGCTGGCAGACAACGGCTTCCGACTGGCCACTGGCGAAGGCATGGTGTTTCCGGTAGTGGATTGGGTAAAGCTGACTGATTTCTTTGCCACCAAGGTTACGCCTGCCATGAAAAGCTACATGGAGCAAACTACCAAAGAGTTACTTCAACCCATGATGGACGATGGCGGCATCCTGCTTCCTCTGGAAGAAGTGGCAGATCGTGCTGTTTGGTGGGAGAAATTCCATCAAATGCATCCCTATTTTGTACGGCGGGAAGAAACACAAAACCATGCCAAGTGGCTTGAATTCATGATCGTCTGTGGCGCTGATAATACTCCCGTGTTTAATTACGAGGATAAAACAGTCATTGCTGAATACCAGAAAGTATGGGCATACATCAAAGAAAAATACGCCGGAACCAGCCTGGAAAAATCCGTCAGGGCTATGTCTGACCTGATCGCCTCCGAAGGTGGCAAATGCACCAAAAAGGTAGAAGAATACCGGGAAAAGTTGGTGAATCAGTGAGGGTGGTAGAGTCTTTTTTACCGCAGAGGCGGAGAGACGCAGAGGGATTCGAATTGTAGCTGGTTTTAGTGACGGGGTGACTTGCAGTCACCCCGTCACTAAAACCAGCTAACGCAATCTATCCGCAAGGGCATCTGCCCAGGCCGGGGAGTCGTTGAGACTGGGAACGAGATCCAATTGCTCCCCACCCCATTTGTGGAAGTCTTCCAGATATTCCTCCCCAATTTCGATGGTGGTTTCAAGGCAATCTGCCGTGAATGCCGGACAAAATACCAGCAAGCGTCTGGCGCCTTGTTTGGCCAGTTTTTCTATCACCTGAACGGTATATGGCTGCGTCCAGGGGTCGCTGCCCAACCTGCTTTGGAAACAAACCGTGTATTGTTGCTCCGCCAAGCCCAGTTTAGCTGCAATGGCCTGAGTGGTGGCATAACACTGGGCAGAATAGCAAAACTGGTTGGTTGGCGTCAGTGTTTTGCAACAGTCGTTTTGTTTCAGACAATGGTTAAAAGCATCGGCTTTAACCAATTGTCGCTGAGGCAAGCCGTGGTAGCTAAACAAAACATGGTCGTAACTGCCCAGCTCAAACTCTCTGGCATTGGCAGCAAACAACTCAATCATGGGTTCCCAGGTTGGGTAGGAATTGATAAACTCCGTTTCCGGAATGATTTGTTGTGTGCTCAGGATACGCATCACCTCTTCATGTACCGACCCAACCGTGGCGCTGGCATATTGTGGAAACAAACTGAAAACCTTGATTTTAGACACCTTGGCCTGCATCAGTTTTTGAATGGCAGATTGAAGGGAAGGGTTTTGATACCGCATAGCCAGCTCCACCTGATAGGCTCCGCCCAGTCTGGTCTGGATTTGCGCAGCCAGTCGCTCGCCGTAAAATTTGAGTGGAGAACCATTTTCAGTCCAGAGCTCCTGATACGCCTTGGCAGATTTCCCTGAGCGGAATGGCGCGATAATGCCACGCACCAGCAAATTTCGGGCGAAGGGGTTGATATCAATGACCCTTGCATCGAGCAGAAATTGTTGCAGATATCGGTAAACCGCGCTCCGAGTAGGCGCATCCGGGGTGCCGAGATTTACCAGCAGAATGCCGGTTTTTTGTTCCATTATTGGCATGAAAGCAGCTTTTTCTATAGAATACACAAGTAATTTTTAGCACAGATGCTCAGGGGCTGCTACAGTGAGAGTCTCACGCAAAGTGAGACTCTCACTGTAGCAGCCCCTGAGCATCTGTGCTAAAATAGCAACGACTGGTGAGACAGCCTCGTTACCTGATTATTTCAGCTTGTTTAAACCCTAAAAACGCAAAATCGTTGTCAGGTTTATGCAATAATTTCCTGTTTGCGGGTCAGCCAGGCATAAGCGCCAAACAGCAATCCGGAGAATACGAGATCGCCCATTACGGTATTGCCAAAGAAAGGAATACCAGCAGTGTAACAAGCCATCAGGCCAGACAGGTTCAGGGCATACATGCCACTTTCCAGCCAGGTGCTGAAATTGGAAACCAGGAAGAATACCATGGATCCGGACAGGCTTGCGCCCAGCACCCGAAGTACGGAAACCTTATTATGCAACCAGGCGCTACCTGCAACCATTACCAGGGCAAACGCCAGATAAAGCCAGCCAGAAGTAATCCAAACAAACGAACCCTGGTTCAAATCGGCATAGATCACGTTGTTGATGAACAGATCCGATAAAAACAAGGAGGCAAAAGGTACCAGCAACAACAGGTATTGTCGACCAAAATACGCAGCACCAAACAGCGCAATAGCTGCCAATGGCGTGAAATTGTGCGGGTGTGGCAGGAGTCGGGTAATGGTGGCCAGGGCAATGAGTGCTATAGCAATTCGTTGATTCATAAACGTGGTGATTTCTGTAATACTGGTTATGAGGTTGCTGCCCAGAGAAATACACTGGTCGTGGCACAAAGATAGAACGTACACCGTTCCTTCCACGTCGTTTTTCCAAAAAACCCTCCTGCAATTTTTGCCTTGCAGTATCATTGCAGTTAGTTCCGGCCAA
>JAEUUS010000217.1 GCA_016787545.1 Saprospiraceae bacterium | reverse complement strand
GGAATGGTTTGGCCGGTGAAAAGGAGCTGCACAAAAGCTGCGATATCAATGGTTTGGGTGGCGCAGTTTGGTGTGGCAATGGTAATCGGGTTACAGTGCCCCCATACAGCGGAAAGGGAATCCAGTGTAGCCGGAGTCAGTTTCAAAGGTTCAATAGTGGTAGGATCACCGTTGTTGGGATCTCCATTTGCTTTCAGGGAAAGCGGTAAAACAAGCAAGAAAAAGGGTAGAATCCACCCTAAAAAGGTGTAGCGTTGCGTCATACTCGGGCAGTTTAGAATAAATTTGGCTGGTAATCAAAAATAAAGATACAGCGAACCTGCGAAATGCTGGCTGAGTTTATTCAAAATACTCAAAATTTTCCCCAAAACACAAATTTGCCAAATTAGGACAAACGTTTTGGGGCCGTGCCCTAAATAAGCATCGCCCTTAAGTTGAAAAATAAAATTTTTTTTGATGCAAAAAAATAAACGCATCAAAAAATTATCGTTTGTATTATAGTGTTTGTGCCATAAAATAATTTTCCGCGCTGTCTCGTGCCAGTTTGGTAAACACCACCTTCACACCTCAATAATTTTTCGCTTTAACTCGAAATGTTTGCCCAGATACACTTTGCGCACCATTTCATCTGCAGCAAGTTCTTCTGCAGTGCCGGCCTTTAGGATAGCGCCTTCAAACATCAGATATGCCCGGTCTGTGATACTCAATGTTTCCTGTACATTGTGGTCTGTGATGAGGATCCCGATGTTTTTTGTTTTGAGCTTGGCAACGATGTATTGAATATCTTCAACGGCAATTGGATCAATGCCGGCAAAAGGTTCATCGAGCAGGATAAACTTTGGATCGCTGGCTAATGCGCGCGCAATCTCAGTTCGCCGCCGCTCGCCGCCGGAAAGGGTATCGCCATTTCCTTTGCGCACCCTGCCCAGGTTAAATTCGTCAATAAGCGCCTCTAATTTTTCCTGTTGTTCCGTTTTGCTGAGGTTCGTCATCTCCAGCACAGCCCGAATATTGTCTTCCACTGATAATTTGCGAAACACGCTCGGTTCCTGCGGCAGATAACCAATGCCTTTTTGTGCCCTACGGTACATAGGCAGGTCGGTAATTTCTTCTTCGTTCAGATATACATGCCCGTCAGTAGGCTTGATAAACCCAACCGTCATGTAAAAAGAAGTGGTTTTGCCGGCGCCATTAGGACCCAGCAGACCAACAATTTCCCCTTGTTTTACATCAAAGGAAACGCCTCGCACCACGGTACGTTTCCCATAGGTTTTGTAAATATTTTCTGCGCGTAAAATCATGCACCTAACAGTCTTTTTACGGTTTCAGAAATGGTTCGTCCTTCTGCTTTGCCGGCCAATGCTTTGCTGGCCGCACCCATCACCTTACCCATGTCTTTGGCTGAAGTGGCTCCAACCTCAGCGATAATGCCTTGAATAACAGCCTCCAATTCGGCCCCTTCCAACATGGCAGGCAGATAGCGCCGAATAATTTCAACCTCTTCCTTTTCCTTTTGTGCCAGTTCCGGGCGACCATTTTTTTCAAAAATCTCCATGGATTCCTGACGTGTTTTCACTAATTTTTGGAGCATTTGTACTTCACGTGCCTCGTCAATAGCCTGCCCTGAACCATCGGTTTTAGCCAATTGAATAAGGGTTTTTATGGCACGGATACCACGTAAAGCGACTTCGTCTTTGGCCTTCATGGCCGCTACAAGGTCTTTGCTGATTTTTTCTTCAAGAGTCATGGTTAGTATTTTAAGTTCACCGCTAAGTCCGCAAAGGGCGCAAAAGAGGGGATGTAAGTTTAGTTTATGTTTTTTTTCACCACTAAGGCACTTAAGGCACTAAGGTGTTATTGTCTTAGTGTTTGAGTGTTTGAGTGTTTGAGTGTTTTGGTGTTTGAGTGTTTGAGTGTTTTGGTGTTTGAGTGTTTTGGTGTTTGAGTGGTGAAATGGTCTCCAGCTTCCATTTCAATCCCCAGCCGAACGCCAACTAAAACACTCAAACACCAAAACACTCAAACACTTTCAAACAAACGTTTTTCCCGGATCAAAAGTGCCACTTGTTCCGGAACTTTTTCTTCCCAGCCTGCTTCTTTCTGCCGAATCTGGCGAAGCACTTCTTTGTGATAAATGCCTAAAATTGCCGGATTAAACCCTTGAATGTCTACAATGTTGCGCATTTCCAGCAAATGATCATATAAAAAATGAATGACTGCCGGAAAGGGAAGATTCTGGGCTGTTATCAAAGCCTGATCGTCAGGCAAGGCATCCTTTTCCGTGGCCAAAGCCGGATACACATAGAACCTGATATTTCGGGAAAACACTTCGCCAAAAGCAGCCAACAAGTTGTCGGGGTTAGCCTCGCTGGTTTCCCGCAGGATATTCTGCAATTTGCGTGCGCCCATCGCCAAACCAATCCTGGGAATTTTGTAGTCTGCAAAATAGGCGATAAGTTTTTTATGTTGCAGGCAATCCGATAGAATTACCGTTTGGCCCAAGGCACACAAAATATCTGCCCTATCCAAAAAATCCTGCTCGTTCAGCGTTCCGTCAGCACTCAGATTGTCCAGAGTGATCTCCGCTAAAAAAAAGGTGTTTTGTGTTTCTACATCCGGCTCCTCCCTGAACTGCCTGTAAGCACAACGTATCATATCCTGTTGCACCAGCGTGGGCGGACGATAACTTCCTCGGGCAATCAAAATGGATTTCCGGTATAGAAATTCACCTGCGTGCAAACTGTTTCCATCCGGACCAAAAATAGCTACATCGGTCAGTTTGTGCTTCACCAGCCACAAACACACCAACCGATTATCAATATGTGAAAAATCCGGACCAATCAATCGAACCATATCAATTTTTACCCGGCCCGAAAGATTATCCATGAGTGATTGCAACAAAACTTCCGGATCTTTATGGTAGCGGAAACAAGCATACAGCATATTCACCCCAAGAATCCCCACGGCCTGTTGTTGCAAACGATTGTCCTGATCCAGCAATTTTACGTGGACAATCAAATCGTTGGTTGCCGACGCAGGGTCTAATTGAAACCTCAAACCTAACCAACCATCCCCTTTAATAGTTTTTTGATAATTAATGGCTGCAACGGTATCGGCAAAAGCAAAAAAACACTGTTCCGGCCGAAGCATTCGCAACCTGCCTTCCATTAATGCATATTCATGCGCCAGCATTTTATATAGTCGCGACTCACACACATATCTGCCTTTGCCTTGCTCCTCTGTTCCATAAATCTCATCACTAACCACTTTGTCATAAGCGCTCATGGTTTTGGCAATCGTGCCAGCCGCCGCCCCGGCTTGAAAAAAATGCCTGGCTACCTCCTGACCGGCGCCTATTTCCGCAAAAGCGCCATAAACCCGGTCATCCAGATTGATTTCCAGCGCTTTCTGTTCTGTTTCAAGTATCCGCCGGGTCATGTTTAGTGTTTGAGTGTTTTAGTGTTTGAGTGTTTTAGTGTTTTAGTTGGCGTTGGGCTTGATTGTTCACGGGGTTTTTCGTTGGAGAACCTCCGTCACCTGCGTCATCCGCGTTCCAAAAAAAAATCCGCGTCACCTGCGTCATCCGAGTTCCAAAAAAAATCCGCGTCATCCGCGTCATCCGTGTTCCCAAAAAAAATCCGCGTCACCTGCGTCATCCGCGTTCCAAAAAAATCCGCGTCACCCGCGCCAACCGCGTTCCAAAAAAAATCCGCGTCACCCGCGTCATCCGCGTTCCAAAAAAATCCGCGTCACCTGCGTCATCCGCGTTCCAAAAAAAATCCGCGTCACCTGCGTCATCCGCGTTCCAAAAAAAATCCGCGTCACCTGCGTCATCCGCGTTCCAAAACAAAAATCCGCGTCATCTGCGTCATCCGCGTTCCAAAACAAAAATCCGCGTCACCTGCGTCATCCGCGTTCCAAAACATCCGCGTTCAATCCGCGTTCTCACCCGCGTTCTTACCAGCGTTCCTATGCCCGAACCAGCCGAAGCGCATGGTCAATCCAAAAACGGGAGCATTCAAATCTTTTTTCCCCAAACCTAATCCACCTTCAAATCCATTCACGTGCCGATAACCAACGGTGCCTGCCAATCGCATCCAGTGAAATAAATTCACCTCAACACCGACCTCTGGCATGAGCACCATAATAGCCTTATCGTACGTATCAAAATCCGGATCCTCATCCCACCAGTCATAATCATTGGTAATCCCGATTCCACCCACGCCTACTTTCATAGACGCATAACCGTGTACCGCTTTTTGGGTTGGAATGGAATAGCCCAACCACAAGCCGCCGTA
>JAEUUS010000487.1 GCA_016787545.1 Saprospiraceae bacterium | reverse complement strand
TGTGTACATGGTTTATTGGGAAGGGCTGGATGGGCAGCGACGTGTGGACCGGCTCGTGCGGAATTGAGGAAGTGTTAAGAGCAGGTTGGGGATTTTCTTGCCGGGCCAAAAACTGTCCTTTTTCCGCCATTTTTCACCTTTTTTCAGTCACGTAACTCAGGCTATGCTTCTTCAAAAACGCAAAAACTGACGAAAAAAGCTCAAATTTTTGACTCCGGCAGAAAATCCCCAACATGCTCTAAAACTTTGAGTAAATTTGCTCATTCAATTGAGTAAATTTACTCAAAAGGACTCAATGTTTTCATATTCAATTAGTTATAGAAGATGCAAAGTGTGCCGACAAACGGTTTTTTGCATTATTTCACCATGAAAAACACCTCTTTTCTCCTTGTTCTTGCTGCATTTTTGTTGGGAGGCTGGCTAAGTTGGCGCTATTTATCGTCGCAAGGCAACAAGCCAGTGGAAGATTCCACGGTGCTGCTGGAAAAAATTCAGGCAGTAGCCAAACTCAGCACAGTAGAAGGCACCTTTTCGGAAATCTACAATTACTCCGAGTATCAAGGCTATTTCACCTTTTTCTGGGATAAAAAAGTGCTTGTGCGCGTGCGCGCCACGGTTTCGGCCGGGTACGATCTGGAAAAACTGAACATTGTGGCCGATCCTGCTACCAAATCCATTAGGATGAGCGGACTGCCCAAGCCTCAAATCCTGAGTATCGACCATACCCTGGATTATTACGACATCTCTGAAGGACTTTTTTCCTCTTTTTCACCGGAAGATTACACCCGCATTAATCAGCGCGCCAAGGATTTGATTCGCGACAGCGCTTTGCGCAGCAATCTGCTGGCTGAAGCAGATACACAAGGCGCCAAAATGCTCGACCTCATGCGTTTCATGATTGAAGGCGCCGGTTGGAAACTGGTTGTAGCAGGGCAGGAAGAGGAAGAGGTGCGGAGCCAGTAGGAGTACATGATTGAAGAGTACATGATTACATGATTGAAGAGGGAGGCGCTGTGTTTGATATTCGAACGGATAATGAACCGAACGCCCCCCTCGTCAATCATGTAATCTTCAATCATGTACTCATGTACTCTTCAATCATGTAATTACCAAAATCCCTTACATTTGGGTCTTCCTTTCACAGGATCAATTTGAAAAGATATGAAAAATAGCCTTTTAGCGCTCATTTTGCTGTTTGTCTCAGCTGTTTCTTCGCAAGCACAGTCAAAGGAAGCTGCCGCTCCTGTAGCTCCGGCAGCACCTGGAACTGCGGTGAATGATGTGGAAGTCCGCAAATCTACAGATGCATTGGCCGTTAAATACTCTTTGTCTGCGGATCAGGCTAAGCAGATGTACACGGTGCAATTGCGCAAAGCCAAAAACCTGGCACAGATTGAGTCGCTCAAAAGCACAGATCCAGCCTTGTACGGTGCCAAGGTTCAGAATGTGCAGAAAAGCACCTTGTCGGGCATCCGCAAAATCCTGAACAACAAGGAGCAAGTGGAGCTTTACCAGAAAACACAAGGTGAAATCCGGGTGGCCCGTAATAAAAAGCAAAAAGAACTGGCAGCAAAAAAAGCATCCCAACAGGAAATTAACGCAAGCTTGTTGGGTATTTACGCTGAATAAATCCATCGCATTTCAACCGATAATACTACTCCGCCATGTTGATTTTTGCGGTGCGGCTTATTTTGGAAGACAAGGGAAAGTTGCTTTTTCTGCGTCAGACCAAACGAAATGGAGGCCGATATACCCTCATTGGAGGGAATGTAGAAGAACATGAGTTTGCCCGCGAAGCCCTTGCCCGCGAAGCCAGGGAGGAAGCCTCCATTCATGTAGAACCAGAAGACCTGATGTTGGTGCATACCTTGCACCGGCATAAATTGCAAAAAAACGAAACGTTGTTGGTGCTTTACTTCAAAGCCACGCGTTTTTCCGGGGAGCCGGAATCCATGGAAACGAAAAAATTCAAGGATGTGGCCTGGTTTTCTCCGAATGAGTTGCCGGATGAAGTGTCCAAACCTACCAGGCATGTGCTTCAGTGTATTAAAGACGGAGAAATTTACTCTGAGTTCCCGGCCAGAAGTAAGGTGGTTGCTTTTTGGGAACAGTTAGGGAGAGAATGGGGCGGGTATCTTTGACAATATTTGCCAGCCATTACCGTTATATGCTGTACTGGTACATTGTTAAATTTACCGGATAGCCGACAAAACCTAACAATTGATGCCGGGAACCTTGTTTATACCGGTTTTTTGTTTATTTTTGTGCTTTGTTTTTTTAATCCAGTTATTCCAGAAGCATAAGTACATACCGATTACATTCAGAAACCGATTATCCCATGAGGTGCTCTATGCTATTGTCTGTGGCGCAATGCGCCCAATCCCGGGTTATATCCCGGGCTACCTCTGTTTCAACATTATTTTTCGGTAAAGAATGTATGGCTCAGCCGTTAATGGCTTCTGCCTAAACCATCACCTGTGTGCATTGCGCATGGGTTTTTCGGTTTCTGAACAAGAAAATTACACCCTTTGAAAAACCAATCCCCATTGGTTCAGATGTCTTATGCTTCATAGGCGAGAACCCCGGTCCTGAAAAGTCAGGGCCGGGACTTTTTTTTAGTGTTTGAGTTTGGGTTTACCACTAAGCCACTAAGGGCACTTAGAATATTTCATCTTAGTGCCCTTAGTGGCTTAGTGGTGAACCTCAACGCAAACACTCCCCAACTTAAACACCCAAACACGTATTTTTGTGTAGTAAAACACATCAAACTACTTACTTTATGAAGAAAACCCTTCTTTTAGCGCTTAGTCTGTTGGCTATGCGCGTTTGCGCACAGGACACCTTGTATTACACTGCCGATTTTGTGGCACTTAAATCAGCAAAGGATGCCACCTACATGAAAATCATCAAGTGCGCCGCCGATAACCCGGTCAAGTGTTCGGAATCAACCTTTTTACTGAGTAAAAACCAAATTATTTCTAATTGGAGGTATTCAGACTATCCTCAAAAAATCTACCATGGCCGCTGCAACCGTTGGAGTTCTACAGGGGTAATGAGTTACGAAATCACCTATGACAATGGGAAAAAACAGGGCCAGGAGAAATCTTTTTATCCTGGAGGCAGTCTCATGCGCCAGATCAATTGGGATCAGGATACCCTTGTAAAAGCCGCACTTTTTTTTGAAGACGGTTCACCCAAGCCCATTCGGTTCAAGGAAGACCTGGAAAGTAATGAAGTTCAGATTGAGCCTTCTTATCCGGGTGGCACACAAGCTATGTATATGTATTTGGCCAGAGCGGTAAACTATCCGGAAGAAATGAAAGAAGATGGAATAACCGGTACGGTTGAAGTATCCTTTGTGGTGGATTTAGACGGCAAGCTGGTAGATTTTAACGTGCTCAAAACCCCACACCCTTCCGCAACCAAGGTGCTTATCCAGGCATTAAAAGGAATGCCTAATTGGCGCCCGGGTAGAGTAAATGACCTGGCAGTCAGGGTGCGGTATACCATGCCGTTTCATTTCAGGCTCGAATAATTACATGATTGACGAGTACATGAGTACATGATTGAAGAGGGGAAGCGTTGCTCATGGTATCCGTTCTGAGCCGAGCCGAGCGTCCTCCCTCTTCACTCATGTACTCGTCAATCATGTACTCCTTTCTCCCTATCTTTGCCCTTCACTCTTTTACAAACCGTTCCGGTTCGCCGGAACACCCGACCGTTGTATGGCCGGGCTAAATCTTTCTCTTTTTATGATTAACATCACTTTCCCCGATGGCAACGTTCGTCAGTATGCTGCCGGGACTACCGCGCTCGACGTGGCCAAAAGTATCAGCGAGGGCCTGGCTCGCGTAGTGCTGTCGGCTTCCGTCAATGGCGAGGTACGCGATCTCCTGCGTCCGATTGATTCGGATTCGACCATTCAATTCCATAAATGGGATGACAAGGAGGGCAAACAAACTTTTTGGCACTCTTCTGCACACCTCCTGGCCGAAGCCATCGAGGCGCTGCACCCGGGTACCAAATTCGGCATCGGGCCGGCCATTGAAAACGGGTTTTACTACGACATCGACACGGGCGACAAGCCGCTTACCTTCGCTGATTTGCCTGCCATTGAGCAAAAAATGCTCGACCTGGCCCGTCAGAAAAGCGAATACAAGCGCAGTGAAGTCTCCAAAGCCGATGCCATCAAGTACTTCACGGAAAAAGGAGATCAGTACAAACTCGAACTGATCGACGGTTTGCAGGACGGGCAAATTACCTTCTATCAGCAAGGCAATTTCACCGACCTCTGCAAGGGTCCGCACATCCCGAGCACAGAGCCGATCAAAGCCGTGAAGATCCTCAACCTCGCCGGCGCATACTGGCGCGGCGATGAGAAACGCCAGCAGCTCACGCGTGTTTACGCCATCACCTTCCCCAAGCAAAAGGAACTCGAAGAGTACCTCACGCTGCTGGAAGAAGCTAAAAAACGCGACCACCGCAAGCTGGGTCAGGAACTGGAACTGTTCATGTTCTCCGACAAAGTGGGCTCCGGTCTTCCGCTCTGGCTGCCCAAAGGCACCGCCGTGCGCCAGCGCCTGGAAGATTTCCTGAAAAAAGAACAACTCAAGCGCGGTTACCAGCCGGTAATCACGCCGCACATCGGCTCTAAAAAGCTGTATGTAACCAGCGGACACTGGGAGAAATACGGAAAAGACTCTTTCCAGCCCATCATGACGCCGCAGGAGGGCGAGGAATTCCTGCTCAAGCCCATGAACTGTCCGCACCACTGCGAAATTTACGGACACCGTCCGCGTTCCTACCGGGAACTGCCGGTGCGTATCGCAGAATTTGGTACCGTGTATCGTTATGAGATGTCGGGCGAGCTGCACGGCCTCACACGCGTGCGCGGGTTCACGCAAGACGATGCGCACCTGTTCTGCACCGAAGACCAGCTCAAGGAAGAATTTCTGGGCGTGCTGGAACTGACGCGCTACGTGCTGCAAAAGCTGGGTTTTGAAAAATTCACCGCACAGATCAGTCTGCGCGATCCGGAAAACAAAACCAAGTACATCGGTACGGAAGAAAACTGGCGCAAAGCCGAGCAGGCCATCATCGACGCTGCTGCGGAGGTGGGCTTGAATACCGTGACTGAGCTGGGCGAGGCGGCCTTCTACGGCCCCAAGCTCGATTTCATGGTGAAAGACGCACTGGGTCGGTCCTGGCAGCTGGGTACCATCCAGGTAGACTACAACCTGCCTGAGCGTTTCAACCTCACCTATATTGGCGCTGATAATGCCGAGCACCGTCCGGTGATGATCCACCGGGCGCCATTTGGCTCCATGGAGCGCTTCATGGG
>JAEUUS010000148.1 GCA_016787545.1 Saprospiraceae bacterium | reverse complement strand
CCAATCAGGTTTTTGCCTTCCATGCCCACCCGGTTCAGCAGTTCCAGCACCCTTTTGCTTTCCGGCACCGATCCTACTATCAACAGGTTTTTCAAACGCGAATTACCCAAGCGGAAATGACCATATTCCCAAAAATGCGCCACCAGTCGTATGCCCAGCGTGGCGCCAAACGCCCATACCGCACCCATCAGCACCAGCGCGCGCGAGGGTCGGTAATCGAGGTCCAAAAAGCCATATACGGCCGATAAGATGAGTGTGCCCAAACCCAACCCGCGCAGCAACCGGCTCACCTTGTACCTTACATCGTACCCCCCGCTCAGCCAAACAGTGCCCAGCCAAATGAGTATATACAGGGGGAAATTGAACCACAACACATTGGATTTGAACCAATTAGGATCGTGATAATAATAGTTGGCCCAAAAATCTTTCAGTAAGAACAGCCCCAGATAAATGGCCGTTGCATCCAGCGCCGGCAACCAGGCTTTACCCATAAAATTCCGCAGCAGCGTGAGGCCTGCCCGAAACCAGATGGCCCCGTGAAGCATAAAAATGAACAACCCGGCGCCCTGCCCGCTGAAATGTTTGCGGGCAAAAATGATCATGGCCTGATAAAAAGTGCGCACATAGTTCAGGCTGCCCTTCTTGGTGCTCTCACCCTTGTAGTGAATGATACGCGTTTCCGGGAAATAATAGTTCTTAAAACCGGCTTGTTGAATGCGGTACGACAAGTCTATGTCTTCTCCATACATGAAAAAGGCTTCATCCAGCAAGCCTGAACGCTCCAGCGCCGTTTTACGCATGAACATGAAACAGCCCGCCAGCACATCTACCTCCGCCGTCTGGTCTTCCGGCAGGTAACCCAGGTGGTAACGATTGAACAGTTTGCTCTTGGGAAAAAGAGTAGACAAGCCAAAGGTTTTGCAAAAAGCCACCCAGGGCGTGGGAAAACCGCGTTTGCTTTCCGGCAGAAACTTGCCACTGCCGTCTATCAGCTTGCAGCCCAAAGCGCCGGCATCCGGATGCGCATCCATAAAAGCCAGGCACTTCCGAAACGTATCTTCTTCTACCAGGGTATCCGGGTTGAGCATCAACACATACTCGCCGGCGCTCTGCCGGATGGCCTGGTTGTTGGCTACCGCAAACCCCGGATTGTCGGTATTGGCAATGAGCTTTACCTCCGGAAATCGCTCCCGCACCATGCGCACAGAATCATCGGCAGAATGGTTGTCTACCACCCACACCTCGCCATCAATACCCTCCATGGCCCGGCGGACGGAGCCGAGGGCCTGTTCCAGAAAATACCGGACGTTGTAATTAACGATGACTACCGACAAACGCATGCGGGCGCAAAGTTGGGATTTATTAATCAAACACCCCAACTACCACTCCTTGCGATGAGGGGATATTCCGCACATACAGGGTACGACTGTTAAACGTAAGGGGGATGGCCGTTGCTGCCTGGGTTGGGAAAAACATATCCACGCCATTCATGAAAGGAAATGTGCCAAAGGTTCCTACAGGTGTTAATTCCGTTTGTGCGTCGCCATCATCGTACAGAAAATAGGTAATAGCCGTTTTGGAAGGCGGCGCATATTGCGCAGTGGAGAGTTCGGAGCCGGCCGCCAGCAGCGTATCTCGCTGATGCACCACAGCCTGGCTGGCTGAAAACACATTGATCACCGTTTGTTGATCGGTTTTGGGCAAACCCGCCAGCAGGATGCCGGCCAGCGATGGCGGCGGCGGGATGGTTCGCAGGTACACCAAACTGTTCAGGTGTGTGATGCCTTCCCGAAAATAGTGGATCACCCGCTGAGTGGCGTTTGGCGGTGTGGCAACAAACTCATAAGTGGTATTGGCTTTGATGTTTTCCGGACCGTATTTACCGTCTGTATCGGTCTGGAAGGTAAAATCTGGACTGCTGCTGATGCGTTCTCCGTTGGCCGGATTAACTTCATACAATTCCACCTTGGCATTGACCAGCGGGGTGTTTTCTCCAAAATACAGCACTTTTCCGGCAATACACACC
>JAEUUS010000468.1 GCA_016787545.1 Saprospiraceae bacterium | reverse complement strand
AGGGCAATTACTTTACAATCTTTGTTCAAAACCGGCGAGCCGGAGCTGCCGCCGTCTGTTTCTGTGGTATAAAACAGGTATTGTTTCATCTGGCCAATAATTTCATCGGATTTGAACTGTTTGACCTCTCCCCGTGGGTGTTGAATAATGGTTACATCTTCCCCTACGAGCGGCAAGGATTCTGTCTCAATCTCCAGAAAACCCCATTGGCTGAGCGGCACATCGGTGCGATCCTTAACTTTTACCCTGGCAAAATCGAGTTCTGTAGGCGGACTGCTTTTAAAATCGGAAGCATCCAGTTCGTATGAAATGGCCGATTTGCCTACTTCGAAATTGAATTCAATCCTCGCCGTTTTGGCAGATTCTCCACTAACGATAACATGGTTGTTTGTAATGAGGTAACCGCCCTGCACCAGAAATCCGGTGCCTACGTTTCCATCGGTGCAAACAACCCGACAAACCGCATTGGCAGCTTTGCGCGCTTTTTCTAACCAATCGATGGTGAGCAGATTACTCTTTTTCCCGATAAGTTTTTCCAGACGCGGGGCATCAGGAATTTCAAATTCAAACGCGCCAACGCTGTGAATCCGTGCATTCAGTGCCACCCTGCGCGGAATGGATTTCATGAGTTCCGTCAGAGCGTATTTGGCTTGTGCTTCGTAGCGCCGGAATTCGTTGTAATCAATTCTTCCTTCTAATTGAGCCTTTTTAGCCGAGCGATAGTTGCCGTATTGCAAGGTAAGATCCTGCCAGATATCTGCTCCGGTCTGCTTGTCCAGATCTTTGAGCATATCCAGCGCCTTCTCAATTTCATTTTCCTCAATCAGGCCGTTTACGGTGTCAAGTACCAGGGTTTGGGCGGTTTGCATATTCCGAGTGTTTGAGTTTGGGAGTTAGGGAGTGTTTAAGTTAGGGAGTTGGGGAGTGTTTGAGTGTATTAGCGCCCTTTTTACCACTAAGCCACAAAGAACACTAAGTTGAAGAGCTCTTTGTGCCTTAAGTGGCTTAGTGGTAATCTAAAGCCGCACGCCAACTTAAACACTAAAACACTCCCCAACTCAAACACTAATTCCTGATATCCTCTCCCCATCCTAATTTGGCTCGGATGGTGTTGAGGAAGGTGGTGTCTTGGAGTTGAACCAGCCGGATGCAAAAATCATTTTTGCGAACAGCTAATTGGTGGTGTGTACCTACCAGTTCAAATCTGGAGTCCAGTGAGCAAATGAAATTGTCTGCCCGACCTTCTATTTCAAAGGAAATGACAGACTGATCAGATAACACCAGCGGTCTTACATTGAGGTTATGGGGGGCCACAGGGGTTATGACAAAATTGCCGGAATTGGGGAAAATAATGGGGCCTCCACAACTCAGGGAATAACCTGTACTGCCAGTTGGTGTAGCAATGATGATGCCATCTGCCCAATAAGAGGTTAAAAAGTCGCCATTCAGAAACGTATGAATGGTAATCATGGAGGAAGTGTCCCTTTTTAATAAGGTGCAATCGTTAAGCGCAAAGGGAATTGGACCAAAGAGCCGCGGTGAACTTTCCAGATACAACATGGCTCTTTCCTCTATCCGGTATTGCCCTTTGGCCAACATTCCGATACTCTGCCGGATATGATGCTTGTCGATACTGGCCAGAAAGCCCAACCGACCCAGGTTAATGCCCAGCATGGGCACTCCGGTGTCGCGCACCAGGGTAGTGGCAGACAACATGGTGCCATCACCACCTAATACTACCACAAAATCAATGCTTTGCGGCACAATTTCCTCGTACCCGTCCAAAGTCTTAAACTCGCCGTTCAGCCGGATCTGGTCCCTGAAATCCTCCAGATATGGTTGGTAAATACTAACCTCTAATCCTTCGCTAAACAATGCATCAAACACCTCCTGTACCTGGGGGATGTCTTTCTCTTTACATTGTTTGCCAAAAACGAGGATGCGCATGACGGTTGACGGCTTACGGTTGACGGCCTACGGTAGACGGTGAAGAATACTAAAATATTCCCCAATTTTGCCGCAAGATAAACACAGCCAACCATTTGAAACATTTCTTGTATTTTTCCCTCTCAAAAACCACCGTCCACCGTAGGCCGTCCACCGTAACCGTAAAAACAATGAAACCAACCGAACTCAGTGAAGTAATTGCCAGCGAACGCGAACATTTATTAATTCGTCGCAAAAAACTCGGGCTCGAACATGGCACGGAAACGCAGCCCAACTGGTTTGGTATTGCACTTTCCGGAGGTGGTATCCGCTCGGCTACCATTAACCTTGGTTTTTTGAAAACGCTCAATAAATATGGTATCCTGCAAAAAGCAGACTATCTGAGCTCCGTTTCCGGAGGCGGTTATACGCATTCCTATGTGCAATCAACGGCCAAGGAAACGTTGGACTTCGGGAAACTTTTCAGTGCTGAACATATAGATGCCATGCGGAAACACGGCGAATATATGGTGCCCAGAAAAGGTTTGATGGGGAAAACCGGTAACCTTTTGTTGCTCATTATCGCCTTTTTAGTGAGTTGGGCCATGAGTCTTGTGAGCCCGGCCATATTAATGGGTATCGGATATTACATATACTTGATCGTGGCGGGTTGTTTAGGGCAAAATCCGTTTTCAGGACTTGATTTTTTTGCCGGACATGATTTAGGCTGGTGGGCGGTGGTCATTCCGGGGGCACTTTTTGTGGTCCATTTTGCCGCGAATATCATCCTCAACTTTAATTTGGGGGTATCCAAGATCTTTAACCGGGCAGAATCTGTGCTGGTAAGCATTGGTTTGGTCCTGTTTGTCTGGATGATGGTGGTTGGATATGAAGGCACCGGCATATTGTCTAACGAACTTAAAATTGATTTTGCCATCAATGTGGTGTTGCTCTTCATTTTGGGTTTTTTTACCAATCCCAATGCGCTCAGTTTCCACCGTTTTTACCGCAAACAATTAGCAGATTTATTTCTGCAGTTCTCCAATAATTACGATAACATGCCGATTGGAAAGGTGTTTGATGCCAAATCCGATCAGTTGAAAGACTACATTAGCCCATACCCACTGATCAACACCTGTTTGAACCTGATGAATCCGGGTAAGGATGCTGCTTTTCAGGGCACCAAAACCTCGGATTATTTCCTGCTCAGTCCGTTTTATTGCGGATCCAAACTGGTGGGTTACGTGCCTACCGACCGCTATTTCGACTACCAGCGGATGACTTTGCCGGCGGCAGTAACCGTTTCCGCAGCAGCGGTTAATCCTGGCATGGGCATTTATTCCAACCGGACATTGAGCGTTATGATGACCTTGTTCAATGCCAGACTGGGCTTTTGGATTTCCAATCCAAGCATTTTGGTCAAGGCACGGGCAGTGGTGTGGTGGCCGTTGTATTTCTTTTATGAGTTGCTGGGCCGCATTGGGTCGGAAAAGAAGATGATCAATATTTCGGATGGGGGGCATATTGAAAACCTGGGCGCGTATGAATTGCTGCGCCGTGGGTGCCGATTGATCATTGCTGTAGATGCCGGGGAAGACAAAATTTACTCCTTCTTTGATTTGAACAATCTGATCATCCGGGCACGCAATGAGTTGGGACTGGAAATCCGTTTCCGACCACAGGATCAACCGGAGGAACTCATTCGTCCGCGGCCTTCACAGGTTTATTCTGCCAAACGGTATGCGGTTGCGGATGTGTACAAATGTTGGGAGGAGGTGCCTGATCCAAGTCAGGAAGATGGAAAGCGTATCATCAACTATAGCAAAGCGGAGCGCGATACCATGGGGCCTGTTGGCACCTTTGTATATGTAAAGTCTTCCGTACGCGCGCCTGAGGGTAAACCAGACCTCGACAAGCGTGATACCTTAAAATACGGCACCTATAAATATAAAATTTACCATCCGGACTTCCCGCATGAGCCTACCAGCGATCAGTTTTTTGATGAGATCCAGTGGGAGGCCTATTTTCAGTTGGGCCGCTTTATTGGCGCCGAGGTACTTGGGGTAAGCGATCTGGAGGCTGCGGTAGGGGGAAAACCATTGGTAGAAAACCTGTTGAACTGGTTTGACAATGGCGTGAACTTCTTTGAACAGGAGGAAAAGAAAGAGGCTCAGGGTGCTTCGGAAGGCGATGTGTTTGAAAGCTTTAAAGTGGAGCCAGCAGCCGAAACTGCTCCTGCGGAGCAGGCAGAGGTGAAGTATCAGATGTGATTATGAGGCAATGCTAAAAGATTACGGTCATTTATTTTCATTAAATTCCTTGTGGCATAAGTTTCAACCTGATAAATTTGAACACGCTCTTAACTGGACTTTAGCCAATTAGAAAACTGGAAATGCCGTTTAATAACAATGAAGGCAAGTTTTGAAAACAATTCTGAACATCTTGGTAAAATAGGAATGTTCAGCATTTCATAAACTGCTTTCGTGGAGCGCAAACAGTGCTTTTTTTAGCAATCCATTTGGCTAAAGTCTATATGAAAGGAGGGTTTGATGTTTGTACTTTTCATTTGGCTAAAAATACCTGTTTTCTCAAACTTAATGTGAGTTGTCACCCCCGCAGGGGGCCTACACAAGCCAGGTTGCGTGGGTTGGTCTGGCGAAATACATCCCGGGTAGCTTAGGCTTGTGTAGGCCCCCTGCGGGGGTGACAACTCAGGTTGGATTTGGTGTTTGTGCTTTTCATTTGGCTAAAGTCCAGCTTAAAGGAGGCATAAACATAATAAATCCAGCATGTGTCTTCCTGAAGTCAGGAAATGCTTGCTAATTACAGATCATTCCATTGAGACGCCGCCATTTTTTTGGGGTATTTCAATTGCCTGTTTTTTGAAGTCTAATGGTGATACTGTACTATTGCACGGCATTCGATAAAAAATACGCATTTAATCTGATCAGACTTTAGTTACAATAATAGAGTTAAGGACATTAATAGAGTCATGCTTGTGAACCTTCTTGGCGGCGAGGTAGCCTTGCGTTGCCTTCATAACAGCCGGTGCTTTTACTTTTTGTTTTTCTTTCTGATTGCCAATTCTTTCTATGGGCAACGGAGTACTTTGCATTTATCAGATGCTGTCGATTCTTCAGGTTGGCCAAAGCACAACTATAATCAGATTCACGTACTGGAAGAGCATTATAAACTGGAAAAAGAAAAAGGGGAGTACCAGGAAGCGTTAAAGCATTTGGAAAATGCTTATCAGGAATTGGATAAAATCCATGATAGTATTTTGCGAACAAGTCCAACATCCAGGGAATCAGAATGGGCAGCTCGGGAGGGCAAAGTAGGCCATGGCGAATTTGAAAACTGGCCAAAGTGGCTGGTTTTTTTTGGGTGGGGCATATTATTAGCTTGGTTGTGTATGTTGATTTATTACCAGATTCAACTTGGGGAGTTGTGCGCCAACCTTCGGTATTATATCCAAAAGGAACCGGTCCAGAAGCCAATAGCACAAGATCCATCGACCCAAAATATTCCATTGTCTGATGTTGACGAGGAGGCGCCGGAACAATGGATAAATATTGTAGAAAATTATGCCGTTGCCAATCTTCATGATCCAACTTTTTCCCTTGAAACCTGGAGTGCTGGATTTGACCTCAGTCCAAGGCAATTTCAAAGGAGGGTAAAAGCAGCTACAACGCTTACAGTTACAGAATTTCTTCAGGAAATTAAAATGCAATTGGCTAAAAAGCATTTGGAATCTGGAAATTTTAAGCATCTGAAAGATTTGGCACTGGCAGTTGGAATGCGGGATGTGAAATATTTTTCCCGGGAGTATAAAAAAAGGTTTCAGAAAAGTCCATCCTTGCAAGTGAAAAGCAATAATTAAGATTTTTGTCGCTATTTTCCACCATCATGTCGCTATTATCCCCCTATTTTATCAGCGATTTATTTAATATCGGCACTTCCTTTGCACTCGATATCATGTGGTTATTCCCGTTTCACATGGTTTTAATCTCTAATCCAAGATGCTGTTTTGCAGCATGCCGTTTGTGAAAAGTCAGAGGTTAGGCCGCCCTCAGGTTAGCTTCCTTCTCCCTTTTACAAATTATTATTTTTTCCGGGAAACCGACCAGACTGCCCTTACACGGCGGTTGTTCTGCTATGGGCATGCCTGTAGTGGCCCTCCGTGTAAGTCATCCATGTAGCTAACTCTTTTTTCATCCTTATGAAAAGTTTTACAAAATCCTTTTTGAGCATCCTTCTTTGCTTTTTACTGAACCTGTTGATTACAGGGAATCTGAAAGCCCATACATGGGAGGTTCGGGTTAATCAAAACCCTGACGGATCCCTTACCTGGTATTTACAGAATTGGCATTCCTTTTCCGAACAGGCTTGTCATGATTATGCCAATCAATCGGGATTGGTGATCAATGGGGTGCAATATCCGGTTCAATCGGTACATCAGGGAAGTATTGTGCCACTTAGCCCAACGATATTCGGAGCTTGTTCTACGAATGACAATCGCGATTGTTACGGAATAATAAATACACCTTTTTTAGGCTCACCTCTATCGGTGTCCACGTATTCCAACGTTGCCTGTTGGGCAAGTTGTGGAATACAAGCTCAGGGCAATTTCAATCCTCCTCCTCCGCCGGTTTGCACCACTTGTCCAATCATCGATTTTGATTCCAATGTGAGTTGTAGTGACAATGGTACAATATGCACATCTACTGATGATATTTACACCTTTTCCATCACAGTAAATCATTTGGCTTGCGCTTCCATTACCGGAGATGGCCAGTTTACCGTAATCGTTGATCCAGGTGGGGCAAACATTGTTTTAGGACCATTCAACTATAATTCTGGTATTACGACCGATGTTTTCTTGCCGGCAGGTACCGTAAATGGAACAACCATTAAAGTATTGGATGATGATTTCCCTTGTGATTTTCAGGATCAGTTATCTGTTGACCCTTCTTTGTTGATGGGTTGTTCTGTTGACAATGATTATCCGACTTTCATCAATTGTCCTCAAGGAGTAACGTTCACTGTGGGGCTTTTTAGCGGTTCATGTACCGGCGGAGCTATTTGGAGCATACCTATTGCAGAGGATGAGTGTGGAGTAGTAGTTACGCAAACCGATGGTCCAATGCTCGGAGAAATTCTCACTGCAGGCAGTTATCATCTTGAATATACCGCAACCGATCCTTCCGGTAATACCACAATTTGTTCCTTTACTATTGAGGTGTTGGATACAGAGGAACCAGTAATCGTTTGCCCGGCCAACTGCGTGGTAAGTCATACCGATCCGGGCGTATGCACCTGGACTTCACCAGCCGGCTGCTTTACTCCGTTACTGGCGGCCAGCAACTGCCCGGCCACCATCAGTTGGGAAGTGGTGAATCCGGATGGTACGACCAGTACCGGCAACGACGATGTAAGCGGCTACACTTTCCAGTTAGGTACCAGCACGGTAACCTACACGATTGAGGAAACGGCCAGCGGCCAGACCTGGACTTGCAGCTTTACCGTTACGGTAGAAGATAATGAAGTGCCGGTGATTGAATGCCCTGCGGATATCGTGGTGGTGAATGATCAGGGCGAATGTGGCGCGGTGGTAACTTTTGATGATCCGAATGTTACAGACAATTGTACCCTACCTACGGCAAACAGTTCCATCACTTTTGATTACACAGGTGCAGAGCAAACCTGGACCGTTCCGGCAGGTGTTACCTCAATAACCATCCAAAGCTGGGGAGGCCAGGGCGGCGAATCACGCAGTTGTACCGGTGGACCTGATCCTGAGTTCGATGGTGGTTTAGGTGGCTTTGCCTCTGGTACATTATCGGTGACTCCGGGACAGGTAATTTATATAAACGTTGGAGGAAAAGGGTTGGTTGGTAATGATGGAACAGCTGACGGTGGATGGAATGGCGGTGGTGATGGTGGATTTTGGGCCGGCGGCGGCGGTGGCGCTTCAGATATACGTACTGTATCTGGTGATCTCAATACACGGGTGATTGTAGCTGCTGGTGGTGGCGGAGGCAATACCGGCTGTCCGAATCATGGTCAGGGAGGTGATGGAGGTGGATTAATTGGTCTTGATGGACTTTCCTTTTTTGGTTGGGACCCATCAACAGGCGGTACTCAAGGTGCCGGTGGCTTAGGGGGAGGCTCTGGCCAGAATGGCTCATTTGGTCAGGGTGGTGGTACAAACCCTGGTGATGAATATCACGTTGGCGGTGGCGGCGGCGGTTGGTACGGCGGCGGCTCTGCTTATGCAGCAGGCGGAAGTGGCGGCTCAAGTTATATTGATGGTGTTACAGGTGGAACGACTATGTCAGGTGCACAATCTGGGAATGGTGTGGTCATCATTTCTTATGGAATGGGTTCACCTCTTAGCCAGGTTTCCGGATTGCCAAGTGGCGATGTCTTCCCTGTGGGGGTTACTGAAAACG
The DNA here is from genome assembly GCA_016787545.1 of Saprospiraceae bacterium. Lineage (GTDB taxonomy): Bacteria > Bacteroidota > Bacteroidia > Chitinophagales > Saprospiraceae > M3007. The sequence goes on along the minus strand of JAEUUS010000468.1, from coordinate 1,754 downwards.
TCTTTTGGGCTACAGACGCTTCCGGCAATACAGCATCCTGCAGTTTCACGGTAACGGTAACAGACGAAGAAAAGCCAGAGATTGAATGTCCGGAAAATGCCAATATTCCCACCAGTAACCTTGGAACCACAGGCGATTGTGCCGGTCAATATACATGGGAACACCCTGTTCCTACCGATAACTGTGGGGTAGTACATTATACCGTTATGTATACCAATGCTGATGGCACTATTGACGGTCCTTTTGATGTATACACCACATCGTCATCTGTTGGCCTAAATAACGGCCCAGCTACCGGAAATCGTCATTTTGATCTGGGTGTTACCAATATTACCTACACGGTTGAAGATGCAAACGGAAATGTAGAAACGTGTTCCTTCACCGTAACCGTAACCGATGACGAAGATCCAACCTTCGTGAACTGCCCTGAAGGCGTGACCTTCACGGTTGGCTTGTTCAGCGACGACTGTCAGGGTGGCGCTATCTGGAGTATACCTGTTGCAGACGATAACTGTGGCGCAACGGTAACCCAGTCGGATGGTCCGCTTCAGGGAGCAATCCTTGGCGTTGGTACTTACGCGATCCAATATACAGCGACCGACGCTGCGAACAACACGGCGACCTGCAACTTCACGATAGAAGTAATTGATACAGAGGATCCGGTGATTGTTTGTCCGGGCAACGTAGTCATTGACGAAACAGATCCGGGCGTTTGTACCTGGACTTCTCCAGCCAACAGCCTGACGCCGTTATTGGCGGCCAGCAACTGTCCGGCAGAGATTACCTGGGAAGTGGTGAATCCGGATGGTGGCACTGAAACCGGCAATAACGATGTAAGTGGTTATACCTTCCAGTTAGGCACCAGCACGGTGACCTATACGATCGAGGAAACAGCCAGTGGCCAGACCTGGACTTGCAGCTTTACCGTAACGGTAGAAGACCATGAGGATCCAATGATTGAATGCCCTGCTGACATCGTGGTGGTGAATGATCCGGGCGAATGTGGCGCGGTGGTGACTTTTGATGATCCAACGATTTCAGATAACTGTGAGATTAATGGATCCTCTGAAGAAGTGATTTTTGATTACACAGGTGCAGAACAAACCTGGGTGGTACCAGCCGGTGTAACGTCCATCATGGTGAATGCCATTGGCGCCAAAGGAGGCGATGGCGCCAGCACCCAGGGTGGCCTTGGCGGCCAGGTTACAGCTACTTTGGCGGTAACTCCTGGTGAAACCTTGCGCATTTATGTAGGCGGACAGGGTAATACCTGCGATGATATATCTCCATCGCCTTGCCAAAATGGCGGCTTTAATGGAGGTGGAAATACGAATGTGACTTGTAACAGTCCTGGCAATCCGCAACATGCTGGTACCGGTGGTGGTGCATCAGATATCCGTCGTGGCGGCAATGCGCTGACGGACAGGATATTAGTGGCTGCCGGTGGCGGCGGTGGAGGATTTGCCTCTTTTGGCCCACCATCACCAGGTGGTAATGGCGGCGGTCTGGATGGCGAAGATGCTCCGGATTGGTCCGGATTTGTTCAGGGAATGGGTGGATCTCAAATTGCAGGCGGCGCTCCATCACCACAAGGTGGCACGGCAGGCAGCTTAGGTCAGGGTGGAAATGGTCAAGCATCCTGCGGCGGCGGCGGCGGCGGTGGCGGCGGTTACTACGGCGGCGGCGGCGGCTGGGTAGGCGGCGGCGGCGGCGGCAGCTCTTCTGCTGATCCGGGCGCAACTGATGTGGTGCAT
>JAEUUS010000465.1 GCA_016787545.1 Saprospiraceae bacterium | reverse complement strand
TTTTTTGGATAATGTAACCAATCGAACCGCAGAAGTTTCCCTGGGGAAAATCCTGGATTATAAAGCCCCGTATTCCAAATACGTGGAACTCAGCGCCGACCGGCGGGAGCAAATGCAAAACGCCTACGAAAACCAGCAGCGTGTGATTGCCGACCGCGAACGAACCATTGCCCGGTTTATGGCAAAAGCATCCAAAACCAGTATGGCCCAATCCATGCAGAAACAGCTGGATAAAATGGATCGTATCGAAATTGATGATGTGGATACGTCTACCATGCGCCTCAGGTTCCCCGATGCTCCGCGCAGCGGCGAAATAACAGCGAAAGCCGAAGGCCTGACCAAAAAATACGGCAACCTGACGGTACTCGATAAAGTAGATTTTCAGATGTTGCGCGGCGACCGTGTAGCATTTGTAGGTCAGAACGGACAAGGCAAAACCACTCTGGCTAAAATCCTGATCGGACAGGAACCGGCCAGCTCCGGAAAAGTTACCCTGGGATACAACGTAAGCGTGGGCTATTATGCTCAAAATCAGGCAGAAACGCTCAATCCAAAACTTACGTTGCTGGAAACAATGGAACAAAATTCGCCAGAGGAAATGCGCACCAAACTGCGGGCAATCCTGGGCGCTTTTCTGTTTAGCGGCAAAGATGTAGATAAAAAAGTAGCGGCGCTTTCCGGGGGCGAGCGCGCACGTCTGGCTCTGGCCTGCATGTTGCTTAGGCCCTTCAACCTGCTCCTCCTCGATGAGCCCACGAACCACCTCGACATGTTGTCGAAAGATGTGCTGAAGCAGGCCTTGATGGAATACAACGGCTCCTTGTTGATTGTAAGTCACGACCGTGAATTCTTGTCAGACATGACCACGCGCACCATTGAATTTCGCGACGGGCATTTGAAAGAATACCTGGGTGATGTGAATTATTTCCTGGAAAAACGCCAGGTTGATAATATGCGCGAAATTGAAAAGCGTTCCACCCTGAACCAGCAACCGGCTGGCGGCGCCCAACCGGCGATTAGCACCGTAAGCGGAGAGGAGCGTAAACAATTGGAACGAGCGGTTCAGAAACAGGAAAAACGCATTGCTGAGCTCGAAAATGAGGTCAAAAAATGGGAGGATAAAATGGCAGATCCGGAGTTTTACAGCAAACCAACTGCCGACTCTGACCTCAAAAAATACGGCGATCTCAAGGCAGAACTGAGCAAAGTGTACCAGGAATGGGAAGATGCTGTAGAGAAGTTGGGATAGGTAAATGCGAAAAATGCCGGTAATCCTCCTACTTTTACCCTTCGATTCAAGCTTATTTGATATATGGCTGCAAAAAGCAAATCCAAACCCGCACCAACAGGTAAAACCACCGACAAAAAGGAGTCTGTCGCTTCCGAAGTCCCAACACAAATATTCAGCGCCGAATTCTGGAGTCGGCACTGGATTCCGGCGCTTTTGATGATGGTGATGGCTTATGCCTTGTATTTCATTGGATTAAAGTACGGATACGTACTTGACGATGAAATGGTGTATTGGAAAAATGAATACGTTCAAAAGGGACTTTCCGGCATCCGTCAGATTTTTACCACTGACAGCTTCATGGGCTATTTCAAGGAGCAAAAATTCCTGTTGGAAGGAGGGCGTTACCGTCCGCTTTCATTGGCCACCTTTGCCATGGAAGTACAGTTTTTTGGCGCGGACAAGCCCGCCGCCGGGCACTTTTTCAACGTGTTGCTGTATGGCCTGACGGGTGTGCTGATGTATCGTATTTTGCTTGGATTATTTCCGGTTGGTGAAGGTGGTCGCTGGTATTTCAGCCTGCCATTTTTGGCTACCGCTTTTTATATGTTGCACCCCCTGCACGTGGAATGTGTAGCCAATATTAAGGGGCGCGACGAAATTTTAGCCGTTTTAGGAAGTTTAGGGGCACTTTGGGCAGCGTTAAAATATTACGACACCAAAGCATGGTGGTACCTGGCTGTTTCAGGTGTATCGTTGTTGTTGGGTATGTTTGCCAAGGAGAATGCCATCACATTTGTGGCGGTTATTCCACTAACTGTTTGGTTTTTTACCCCGGTTAGTTTCCGCAGGGCACTCAACTCCCTTTGGCCGTTGCTGGCTGCTGCCCTGATCTTTATCTGGGCCCGTTATGCGGCGCTCGGATATATGATGGAATCCGACAAAGGCATAGACGCGGGTACAGACATTATGAATAACCCGTTTTTCGGAATGGGTAAAGACGAGCGTCTGGCTACCATTTTCCTCACGCTGGGCTGGTATATCAAACTTTTGTTTGTACCGCATCCATTGACCATTGATTATTACCCATACCATGTACCCAAAGTAAGCTGGTCGGACTGGCGTGCTTTGTTGGGTGTGGCGGGTTATGCGGCCATGGCATTATGGGCATTGTGGAAATTCAAAAAAGGCAACCTGCTCTCGTACGCTATTTTGTTCTATTTGGCCACACTCAGTATTGTTTCCAATCTGTTTGTTTCGGTAGGGACCTTCATGAATGAACGCTTCTTATACATGCCTTCGATTGCGTTCTGTTTGGTATTGGGCTGGTTTTTTGCCATAAAATTGCCGGAATGGATCAAAGAAAAACCCAATACGGTTTACCCTATTGGGGCCATCCTGGCAACAGCCATTGCCGGTCTGTATGCCTACCGAGTAATTACCCGCATACCGGATTGGCAAACAGGGCTTACGCTGAATAAAGCAGCTGTGGAGGTTTCGGAAGGCAGTGCCCGTTCTCACTGTTTTTATGTTACCGGTTTGTATCAGGAAAAATACCTGAAAGAAAAAGATCCGGAGGTAAAAGCAGAGCTGGTAACAGAAATGGAATACCATGTAAAACGCGCACTCGAAATCAACCCGAATTATGGAGCGGCGCTCATTATGAAATTTAATGTGGCAGCTGCCCGTTTTCAGGTTGACCGCCAGTTGGATAAGTTTTTCCATCAGGCAGAGGATGTCCTGGAAAAAATTCCATACAACCCTACATTCCGCAATAACCTGGCTGCCTATTTGAAATATCTCGACGGCTCCAATGCGGATAAATACATGGCTTTCTGTTACCGGGTAGGCTATGAGTTCTTCTGGAAAAAGAAAAATGATCCG
>JAEUUS010000717.1 GCA_016787545.1 Saprospiraceae bacterium | reverse complement strand
ATGCCAGTACGCTGCGGTAGGCGCACGCGTAAACCTGGGCGCACGACTCATGATGCAGGCCGACTGGAGCGAGGTGCTGAGCGACGAAAATGTGTCGCGCAACCGAAATTTCAAATTCAGTTATCGGGGCGACGGGTATTTCAAAGGGTTTGAAAACAAGTTGCCTACCTACCTGCTCACAGGTCGAAACCTGGCAGGAAAGGCGAGTTTTTCCGGAGATTGTTTCGGGCGAAGCGCCGAATTGGAGAAACTGGTTGCTTTTGCCCAGCCGCTGCACGAGAATAAATTTGCCGGTGTAGCTTATGTTTTTGGGGAAGCGGGCATTGGAAAAAGCAGACTGAGTTATGAATTGCGCCGACGATTGCGCGATTCCATGGCCGTTAGCTGGTTCAGCTGCGCCAGCGATCAGATTCTGCGCAAACCTTTTAACCCCTTCATTTATTTCCTTAAAAACTACTTCGATCAGAGTCCGGAGAACACGCCAGAGCGCAACCGTGAATTGTTTGAACAAAATTTTCTGGAACTTCAATACGAGCTCACCGAGAACAAACATCCGGAAGCAGATGCCGTTCGCCGGGAGATAGCCCGTACACAAAGTGTGCTGGCTGCCATGGTGGGTATACAATATCCAGGCTCCTTGTGGGAGCAACTGGATGCGCGGGGCCGATACCAGAACGGACTTGCTGCCATGGCCAATTTGTTTGTAGCGGAATCGCTGCTCCAGCCAGTGGTCATTGAGCTGGAAGACGGGCATTGGTACGATGATATGAGTCGGGAGTTTTTGGCGCAATTTGCCCGCCGGGCTCAATCCTACCCCCTGATGTTTCTGGCCACCAGCAGGTATGAAGACGATGGCGCTAAAAACTATGTGTTTAAACAACCGCTATTGGAAGAAATCGGGACGCCATTTTGTGAGGTAGACCTGAATTTTCTGCAAAACGACGATTTGAAATCCTTTGCGGAGGCTCGTTTGGGCAATGCAATGCATCCGGATCTGTTCGAGTTGCTGCAACGGATGACTCAGGGCAATCCCTTTTATGTGGAACAGATGGCCGAATATTTCCGGGAGGCCAATTTGTTGAAAACCACCGACGAAGGAGTGTTGCAACTCAAAAATGAAGACTTACAGATCGCGGATTCTGTGAAAGAGATCATGATGGCGCGGATTGACCGCCTGAGTGGTTTGGTGAAAGAGACGGTGAAGGCAGCGGCTGTGATTGGGCGGGAATTTGAATTGCCGGTACTTTCTGCGGTAATGGCCCGGCAGGAAGAATTTGCCCGCAAAAACGGTGATTTGGAATTAGTACTCAAAGAGCAAATTCAAACGGCTGAAAAGTGGCAGGTTTGGTATGCCATGAACGAACTGAGGTATATTTTCCGACATTCGTTGTTGCGGGAGGCGGCATATGATATGCAATTGCGCACCCGCCTGCGCGAGTTGCACCAGTTGATAGCCGAGGCTATCGAACAGTTGTACCCCAATTCAGAAGAGCGTTATGTAGATCTCGCCTTCCATTACGATGAGGCGGAAGACGAGAAAAAGACCAATAAATATTTAGAAAAGGCAGCCCGTTTTGCCCAGCGCAACTACCAGAACCGACAGGCGCTTCAGTTTTACGATAAACTGATTCAAAACCTGCTGAAAAAGGAAAAAGAGGGCAAAAAAATCATTCGTCTCATGCTGCGGAAAGGTGCAGTGCATGAACTGGTGGGTCAGTGGGAGGAGTCTGAAAAAGACTACCGGATTGCCCTGAAACGGGCGCAAAACCTCAATGATTGGGGGTTGATGGGTCGGGCTAACCGCAGGCTCGGGCAGTTGCGTATGTTGCGTGGCGATTATGTGGAGGCCAAAAAGCACCTGGAAGTAGCCAACACATTCTTTGATTTTGCCAAAGATCAGGTTGGAACCGCCAAAACCTATGGCAACCTTGGCACCCTGTTTTTCCGGCAGGGCAGTTATGAATCGGCAAAAAGCTGGTTTGCCAAGGCTATTGAAATCAACCGGGCTAATGGTCGCGATGCTGAAAATGCCGCCATAGTGGCCAATTTGGGCCTGATTTTCATGAATCAGGGTCATTATGACGAAGGGATACGCTGGCTGGAAGAGCAATTGGATATTGCACAACGTGCGGGCGACAAGCAGGGATTAACCACCTTGTACACCAATCTTGGCATCATTAATCTGGAAAAAGGCTCGCTGGATTCAGCCTTGTTGTGTCTGGAGCGCGGACTGGCACTTTCGGAAGAATTGGGCAACAAGTTATTCATGACCATTTGTATTGGGTCCATTGGCTCCGTATGGGAGAAAAAGGGCGACTATACAAAAGCCATGCAGAATTTCGAGCGAGATCTGCAATTGGTTCGCGAGTTGGGTGATAAGCAGGGTTTGGCTATTGCCTGCGGTTTGATTGGAGATCTTTTATCGCTTATGGGCGAATTTGACCAGGCGGTGGAATATCTGGAACAGAATTTGGCGTTGAGCAGGGAGTTGAACTACAAAAAAGGCATTGCCAAGGCGCTCAATACCCTGGGTGACACCTGGTATTACAAGGGAGATTATCAGCGCAGCATTAATTATTACAACGAAGCCATTGATTATGCCCGTGAAATGGGCAATCGTTTGGTGTTGGGGTATTCTCTGATTGAAAAAGGTTTGGTGCACATTCAGGCTGGAGAAGTAGCCATGGCCCGTCAATATGTGGAAGAGGGCAGGGATATTGCGCTGGCGCTTGGAAATGCAGAATTGACCTTTGGCGCGAATATTTTGCGGGCACAGGTGATCATATCTGAGGGTAACAGAGCGGAAGCCATGCGGCAATTGCAACAGTTGCTGGGTATGGCACGTACAGAACGCGAGGAGGCGGCGGTGCATTTTGAATTGCGCAGAGTGGCCGACAATCCCACTCCGCACCATACCCGCGCATTGGCCTTATATCGGCAGATGTATGCGCGCACGCCACACTATGTGTTCAAACTCAGATTGGAGGAGTTGGGCGCTGAAGATTTAAACGTAAAATAATGACGCAATACCGCGGGCATTCCCGGGAAAAAACGGAAATTTGTGCCCCAATTCAAGTGCAGCTATTCAAAACCAATAACCTACCGCTTTAAATGGAAGAAGAAAAAAAGCGCCGTCCGCGCCTTTCAAAGCCGGACGCGGATTTTCCGCTGGAAGAGCGTAAGAAATCCGAACAAAATGATGATCCGTTCGCTGAACCCCTTGACAAACCAACCGAACGGCCGGATCGTGGTAGCTATGAGCGTAAGCCCTGGCAGGATCGCAATCAGGGAGGGGAACGCAAACCCTGGCAGGACCGCAACCAAGGCGGTGGCGGTGGTTACGAGCGCAAGCCGTGGCAAGACCGCAATCAGGGTGGAGAACGCAAACCGTGGCAGGATCGTAATCAGGGAGGGGAACAAAGACCCTGGCAGGATCGCAACCAGGGTGGAGAGCAGAGACCCTGGCAGGATCGAAATCAAGGCGGCGGCAACTACGAACGCAGGCCTTATCAGGACCGCAACCAAGGCGGCGGCGGTTATGAACGCAAACCCTGGCAGGATCGTAACCAAGGCGGTCAGGGTGGCGGAGGCTACGAACGCAGACCCTATCAGGACCGCAACCAGGGCGGCGAACGCAGGCCCTGGCAGGACCGTGGACAAGGCGGAGAACAAAGACCCTGGCAAGATCGCGGACAGGGTGGAGAACAAAGGCCCTGGCAAGACCGCGGCCAAGGTGGTGGCGGTGGCTACGAGCGCCGTCCATATCAGCAAAGAGGCGGCGGCGGCGGTGGTTATGGCAGAAAGCCATTTGGCCAGAAAAATTTCCGCAATAAAAACAATGACATCTTCATCGAAAACAAACCGAAGCCCGATTTGCCTACCGGTGAAGGCATGCCATTGAACAAATACCTGGCTCACTGCGGCCTTTCTTCCCGCAGAAAGGCGGTTGAGTTTATCGAATCCGGTAAAGTAACCGTGAATGGTGAGGTAAAACTCGAACCATTCTACAGGGTGCAGACCGGAGATGTGGTGATGTGCGACGGACAGCCAATGAAAGTGCAGGAGCGCATGGTGTACGTGTTGCTCAACAAGCCGAAAAACGTAATCACTACCACCGACGACGATCGTGGTCGCCCCACCGTGCTGGATATTGTGGATCCTAACTTCCCCGAGCGTCTATTCCCGGT
>JAEUUS010000710.1 GCA_016787545.1 Saprospiraceae bacterium | reverse complement strand
TAACAAGATGGATGAATATGATGAAAGTCAGGCATTTAAGCCCTGGCTAAGCCGGATTACTGTTTTTACTGCCATCGATTATTACAGGAAATACATCAAAAATGAACCACTAAAAGATGATTTGGAGCCTCATGTTGATTTGGGCGATTCCACTGATATTTTAGCGCAAATTTCAGCAGACGAGCTTCGAAAAGCCGTGCAAAAGCTTTCTCCTGCATACAGAGCCGTCTTGAACCTCTACGCTATTGAAGGGTACGAGCATCACGAAATTGCTGAAATACTGGGAATTTCTATTGGCACATCCAAATCCAATCTTTTTAAAGCAAGGGCTAATTTGAAAACGCTTCTTGCGCAAAATGAAATCATTAAAAATCAATCGAACAACTGAAGCACTATGGATGACTCTGAATTCGACAGGGCTTTTGCAGATAAATTGAGGCAATCAAGCGCACCAGACTTCAGTAAAGAAGATTGGCCCGGGTTGTCGGCTCAATTAAATGTCCAACAAGGAAATAATTTTAAAAAGTTGCTGGCCGCGACGACAGCTCTGCTATTGTTGCTGTTGTTCAGCTCCAATTTATTTTGGTGGAACCAACTGGAAAACATCAAACATCAATTGTCGTACGTAGAAGCAAAAATCCAATCACCCAACGTTATTGCCCAATCATTACATACACAAGATACCATTCGAATAAAGGAAATTGTTTACCACTATGACACTATTTACAGAACCCTGCTACTGAGCCCTGCCGCCATCTCCCCAGCGCTCACAAAAGACAAAACCACAACCGCCGCTGTTTCTGAACACGACCACATAGCCACACAAAACGCAACCGGTTCCAGAGATGGGATTTCACCTGTATCAGTCCAGAATTCACTGGCGCCCGGGCTAATCCCCACTCAAAACCTGCCGATTTCACGTGCAGCCATCCGTACCAGACACAAAAACATCCTCATTCCCACTAAAGAATTTATCGCACTCGCCCGGAAAAAGAAGAAACCTGCTACCGGACAAATACTGACTCCTAAAAATATTAGTATTGGCGCCGGAGGAGGATTCCTTCTGCCCACTGGCGCATATCTGAGCCAAAAAAGTGGTTATTCAACTACCTTAGGGACAGAAATTGGCTTTTCAGATCATCTTGCTTTAACCGTAGATGCCTCCTATATGGGCTTCTATTTTGAAGGGACTGATAACGCCGCTGCACTTGACCTGCCTTCACCCTCAAATCCTGATGTGAATAACGTTTTGAAATACTATACACCTGAAGAAGGGGCCATGCCGGTTTTTCAGTTAGCAACCGGAATGCGTTTTTACTTTCAACCACAGAAAAGATGTAGCCCTTATTTCGGTGCAGGGTATGCCGTT
>JAEUUS010000631.1 GCA_016787545.1 Saprospiraceae bacterium | reverse complement strand
CTGGATAACATGCGTTCTCCGGAAGTCAACCTGTCACCATCTTTTATCCAAATGATCGGTGAAGAATATCACCGGTTATTCGGGAAAAACCTCTCGGTATTGATGTTCCATTGGGATAACCGCGAAGCTGCTGCCGATATTCAGGCCTCCCTGGAATCCCTGCACAGACTTTGTGGCGACCTTAACCTGAGGCCAGGACTATCCGGTATTGCGCACCCGGAGGCGTATGCGCAGGCGAACGCTTCCTTAGGACTGAATTTTGATATTCAGTTGAAACACAACGTTTTTCACTCTGATTTGGATCGTTATGCCCCGCTGCAAAGACATATACTGGCAGGCGGACCACACCGGTATTTTGCCTACGGGATTAATGCCGGCGGCGTGAAACTGCACGGAGACTACGGCGCCAACAGCACCTTTCTGGCAAGAGGCGGGCAACAGGAAAAAGTAGCGCAGCAACTGTCTAAAATTCAGTCGTTGCTACCCGACTGGGCCACCGCCTTTGTGCGTCCGCCGGTGAAAACCATGAACCACCTTGGATTAGTTTATGCCGGCTTGCATCCGGGCATCAATGGTCTGCTGTTGGGTGTTTCCAGCACAGCTCAATTGCAGGAATCTCTGGATTTTTGGCGAAATCTGGAAACCTTTGATTATTCCGATATCTTTTCAGCCCTGAAAAAAATACATTTGCCCACCTAAACGGCACCTCACTGCATGGCAACGAAAAATACCGCTTCGAAGAAGGCTGCGCCCAAGACAACGGCGCCTCTATCCCCTACTCATTTTTTTCAAACCGGTTTCTGGCTGGAAAACCTGTATGCCTGCCTGGTCCTCACGGGCGTTGCCTTTCTGCTGTATGGCTTAACCATCAGTTTTGGCTACTTGCAAGACGATCAGATTTACATCTGGGACAATGCATTTGTGCAAAAGGGATTTGCCGGTTTGGCAGAGATTTTTGGAAACGACAGCCTGCTGGGGTTTTACAAAGACCCTAAAATCATGCTGGAAGGCGGGCGTTACCGTCCATTGCCTTTGGCCACTTTTGCCATAGAAGTTGGGCTTTTTGGCAAAGAAAGTGCCTGGGCGGGCCATTTTATGAATGTTTTGTGGTATGTATTGTGCACCCTGCTGCTGTTCCGCATCCTGCTGGCGCTATTTCCCCGGCAGGAAGGCGCCTCCTGGTATCAGGGCATTGCGTTTTGGGCAACAGTGCTTTTCATGCTGCACCCACTACACGTGGAAGTGGTTTCCAACATCAAAAGCCGCGATGAAATGATGGCCATGACTGGCAGCCTGGGCGCACTCTGGGCTGTGATGAAGTATTTTGACACACAGGTAGATCGGTATCGCTGGATGGCGGCCGGCTTTTTCCTGCTGGGATTGTTGTCAAAAGAAAACACTGTTACTTTTCTGGCGGTGATTCCGCTTACCATTTGGGTATTTTCGCATGTATCGCTGGGAAGAGCTGTGAACGCCGTGTTGCCCCTGTTAGGCTCTTTGGGTTTGTTCCTGCTGATGCGCATGGTGGCTTTGCAAAAATTAGGCACTCACCCGGATGAACTGGTATTAAACCCGTTTTTTGGCATGAATGGTCTGGAAAGACTGGCTACTATCTTCCTGGCCCTGGGTTGGAACCTTAAACTCCTGTTCGTGCCACACCCGCTTACCATTGACTACTATCCGTACCATGTGCCCAAGGTGAGCTGGGCAGACTGGCGTCCGCTGGTTTCGCTGGCTATCTATGCCGGGTTGGGCTGGTGGGCGTATAAAACCTTGAGAAAGGAGAAATCCGGTCAACAAGGTAGTTGGTCGGTACCAGCCTATGCAGTGCTGTATTTCCTGTTTACCATCAGCATTGTTTCCAACCTGTTTGTGCGCACCAGCACTTTCCTGAACGAACGTTATTTATTCCTGCCTTCAGTGGCCTTTTGTTTGGCGGCGGCATGGTTTGGCGTGAAAAAACTGCCTGAATGGTTGGGCAACCGCCAGGTTTGGCCAGGGTATGCAGTATTGGGGGTAGTGGCTGCCTTGTTTGCGGAGCGCACCTGGACCAGGATCCCGGATTGGGGCGGAGATGGTTCCCGTCTGGTGGAGTCAGCCATTGAGGTATCAGGAAACAGCTATCGGGCGAATTACTATTATGCCAATTTGCTTTATGAAAAGCAGTATAAACCGCTGGAAAAAGCCACCGATCAGGCGTCGGTAGCTCAACGAACGGCCATTCTGAATGAAATTGAGCCTTATTTGAACAAATCCCTTCAGATCAATCCGGGTTACCGTTTGGCGGCGCCCATGAAGGTGCAACTGGCTGTTATTCGGTATAATCAGGATAAAAACCTGGAAAAACTG
>JAEUUS010000603.1 GCA_016787545.1 Saprospiraceae bacterium | reverse complement strand
AAATTTGTTGGTTAGAAGCCCAAAATTGCGGGTTTTCTTAAAACTTGCGAGATTCCCGACAAAATATTTTCTAAACCCTGCCAATTTTATGCCGAATTCAACTTTTGCCTGATACTTTTCAGCAACTTTGCGTCTTAGTTCGGCAATTGGTGAAAAAGTCATTTGCGCCACACAAACACATTTTTCAACTTCAAAAATTCGATTCTGATTATGAACTTAATGGACATCCTTCAAGGCCAACTTTCCGATGATATGGTGGGCCAACTTTCCGAATACATCGGCGCTGAGCCTCAGCAAACTGCACAGGCAGCTAACGGTGTGTTTGCAACCCTCCTGGGTGGACTGGCAAACAATGCCTCCTCAGAAAGCGGATTGTCTGCACTGGGTTCTGCACTTGACCGCGACCATGATGGTTCTGTTCTCGACGATCTGGCTGGTATGGTTGGTGGAATGTTGATGAACGGAGGTGGCGCCGACAACCGAGCAACCAACGGCATGGGTATTTTGGGCCACATTCTTGGCGATCGCCAGGAAGTTGCAGCAGAACAAATCGGTCAGTCTTCCGGCTTGAGCGCTTCTCAGGTGATGAAATTGTTGCCCATTCTGGCGCCAATTGTGATGAGCGTATTGGGTAAAGCTAAAAGCTCCGGTGGATTGGATCTGGGTAGCCTTGCAGGCGTACTGATGGGCGGCGCGCAACAGGCACAACAGCAACAAGGAATGGGCGATCTGCTCGGTAACGTACTCGGTTCCGTTTTGGGCGGTGGTCAACAACAACAGCAACAACAGTCAGGCGCCGGCGACCTCCTCGGAAGCGTTTTGGGCGGACTGTTCGGAAAAAGATAAATTTGACGGTTGGACGTTGGACAGTTGGACGTTAGACCTGGACTCGGGGTAATGAATCATTTCAATTTCATCAAGCCCAAGTTCAGCAGTCCAACGTCCAGCAGTCCAACGTCCAGCAGTCCAACGTCCAACTATCCATGCCTACCATTCTGATCACCGGCGGCGCCGGTTTTATTGGCTCACATCTGGTTCGCCGGTTTGTGCATCATTATCCGGAATACACCATTGTAAATCTGGATGCGCTTACATATGCCGGTAATCTGGAAAATCTCAGGGACGTTGAACACGCCCCCAATTATCGTTTTGAACGGGCCGATATTCGGGATCCGCAGGCTTTGGCTGACGTTTTCAACCGTTTCAAGCCGGATGGCGTGATCCATCTGGCAGCAGAAAGTCATGTAGACCGCTCTATTTCCAATCCCATAGCCTTCGTAGAAACCAATGTTTTGGGCACGGTGAATTTGCTCAACGCCGCCCGAAATCTTTGGGGCGATGATACATCTGGGAAACGATTTTACCATGTCAGCACCGATGAGGTGTATGGCTCCTTAGGCGAAGAGGGCTATTTTACAGAGGAAACTCGTTACGATCCACGCTCTCCTTATTCCGCCTCCAAAGCAGCCAGCGACCATTTTGTGCGGGCTTATTTCCACACGTTCAACTTGCCGGTGGTGTTGTCTAACTGTTCCAACAACTACGGGCCGTATCATTTTCCGGAAAAGCTCATTCCATTGATGCTCAAAAACATCCGGGATGAAAAGCCGCTGCCAGTTTATGGCGATGGCCAATACACCCGCGACTGGCTTTGGGTAAAAGACCATGCATCGGCCATTGATACCATTTTTCACAAGGGCCGCAACGGAGAAACCTACAACATTGGTGGCAATAACGAATGGAAGAATATTGACCTGGTGGAAACGCTCTGCGACATCATGGACGAATTTCTCGGCCGCGAGCCAGGCGCATCCCGTAAACTCATCACTTTTGTCAAGGATCGCCCCGGGCACGACCGCCGCTATGCCATTGATGCCTCCAAACTAAAAAACGAACTGGGTTGGCAGCCATCCATCCATGCGGAGGAAGGTTTCCGGGAGACTGCCAAATGGTATCTGGAGAATGAAGAGTGGCTGCTACGGGTTACTTCCGGCGAGTACCAATTATACTACGCGCAGCAGTATGGGTAATGCGATTAGTTGGCCAGCGTGACTCGGATATTATTCTTTGGGTAATTCCAATCGCATCAGCCAATCCCGCTGCTTGTCGTCTCCAAGCATAAATTCATGTTGCCCGAAGGTGACAAAACCGTTCCGTTCGTAAAACCGGATGGCATTCGGGTTGCCATCCCACACGCCCAGCCAGATGTATTCCGCTCCACGCTGCCGGGCTATAGCCAGCGCATGTTCAAACAAAAACTGCCCGATCTTTTGGCCCTGATAGGCCTGGCGCACATAAATCCGTTGTATTTCAACCGAGGCATCGTCCTGAATATCTGTTTGCGCCGCGCCAAAATTCAACTTCAAATAGCCAACCGGCTCCCCATCCATCAGGGCGAAATAATAAGCCATATCCGGATGGGATAACTCCTCCGCGAGCGCAGCTTCTGAAAAACTTTGATCCAGGTAATGCTGCATATTTTCCGGAGTATTGACTGCGGCAAAAGATTCGTAAAAGGTTTCTCTGCCAATTTTTTGGAGCAATGGGAGATCCTGAAGGGTGATGCGCAGGATGCCAGGTGATTGATTCATGTGTCAGTTGAGGGAGTATAGCGTTTTTGTTTACCGCAGAGGCGCGGAGTTTTTTTCACCGCGGAGACACAGAGGCGCAGAGAGGCGTTTCTCCGCGCCTCCGCGTCTCTGCGGTAAAAATAAAATACCCTCTGAGCCTCTAATATACGCCCTCCAACGATTCTCCGTACTCAATCCCTCAAAACTTTCGAACTTTACCCCACAGAATATTGTTTCTGAAAGCCCTCACCACACCCATGCTCACCGATCGCTTCCATCGCGTGCACGATTACCTGCGGATTTCCCTGACGGATTCCTGCAACCTGCGTTGCTCGTATTGTATGCCTGATGAGCATATCAAATGTATGCCCCACAGCAGCCTGATGTCGGCTGAAGAAATAGAGATCATGGCCCGGATTTTTGTGGACCACGGCGTGCGAAAAATCCGACTCACCGGCGGCGAACCTCTGGTACGCAAAGAAGCTGCCGACATCATCGAACGGCTGTCGGCCCTTCCGGTTGAACTGACCATTACCACCAATGCCGTCCTGGCCGATCAGTTTCTGGATCAATTCCTGAGCGCGGGCATACGCTCGCTCAACGTGAGCCTGGACACCCTCCATCCGGAAACCTTTTTTGCCTTAACGCGTCGCGACAACTGGCACCGGATATGGCGAAACCTGGAGCTGATGCTGGAAAAAGGCTTGCGCGTAAAATTGAACACGGTTGTCATGAAAGGCGTAAACGAACAGGAACTGCCTGATTTTGTAGCGCTGACCCGCGATCTGCCCATACATTCCCGGTTCATTGAATTTATGCCTTTCCAGGGCAATCAGTGGGAACACGACCGGGTTTTTCCCGCCGCACAAATGTTGGCATTGATCAGTCAAAAGTTTGACTTTGAAAAACTGCAGGACGCTAAAAACGATACCGCCCGCAAATTCCAGGTGTACGGCCACAAAGGCACTTTCGCCATCATCAGCACCATGAGCGAACCCTTCTGCGCTGGCTGCAACCGCATGCGCCTCACTGCCGACGGGAAAATGAAAAACTGCCTGTTCTCCCGCTCGGAAGTAGACCTGCTCGGCGCACTGCGCAAAGGCGAAGACATCGTGCCCCTCATCCAATATTGCCTCGACCTCAAAGAAGAAGCCCTTGGCGGCCAACTCCGCGCCGATTACGACCACATCGAAGCCGATAAGCTCCAAAACCGCAGTATGATTGCCATTGGCGGGTGAGGATTTGCGATTTGCGATTT
This sequence comes from Saprospiraceae bacterium, assembly GCA_016787545.1. GTDB lineage: Bacteria > Bacteroidota > Bacteroidia > Chitinophagales > Saprospiraceae > M3007. Next base: position 3,096 of record JAEUUS010000603.1, on the reverse strand, counting down.
TCGATTTGCGATTTGCGATTTGATTTGCCTATTGTGGTTTGGAGAAATACCTAATATCTGTTTTAATACATCCAGCCGAACGCTTTCTGCGAAAATCTGCGGGAAAAACCCCTCTACGAAATCTTCAGGAAATAAAATCCTCGATCACACCATGACACCCGTCTCCATTGCGAAACAAATCATATACTCGTCCATCCCGCCTATAAACGCTGAACCCAGGCCCCTGAACGACAGTTTGGGCATGGTTTTAGCCGAGCCGGTTTACTCCCCGGTGGATATGCCTCCCTTTCATCAATCGGCCATGGATGGTTACGCCCTTCGGTTTCAAGATGCCAGTCACCCCCTTCGCATCGTCGGCGAAGTGCAGGCCGGTGTGGCGCCCCGGGCCATCACAGAACCCGGCACTGCCATGCGGATTTTCACCGGAGCCCCCACACCGGAAGGCGCCGACACCGTCATCATGCAGGAAAAAGTACGGGTAGAAAACAACCTGCTCTACCTCGAAGATCCGGAACTCAAGTCTGGCGCCAACGTGCGCCTGCGCGCCTCCCAAACCGCCAAAGGCGCCCTGGCGCTACCCGCAGGAGCCACCCTCAGTCCGGCAGCCATAGGACTACTGGCCGGTCTGGGTATAAACGCCGTAAGTGTGTGGACCAAACCCCGCGTTGCCCTCATCATTACCGGAAAAGAACTGGCCATGCCAGGCGCCCCACTTCAACCCGGACAAGTTTACGAAAGCAACTCCATCACCCTGACCGCCGCATTGGCGGAGATCGGACTCTCGCCCGCCCTGGTTTTCCGCTGCGATGATGTAGCCGACGATATCATCAACCATCTGCAAAAAGCGCTTTCCGAATGCGACGTAGTACTCTGTACCGGCGGCATTTCCGTGGGCGATTACGATCTGGTAAAAGCGGCTATGGAACATTGTGGCGTGGAAACCGGCTTTTACAAGGTGAAACAAAAACCCGGAAAGCCACTTTTTTTCGGAAAATACGCCCAAAAACGGGTTTTCGGGCTGCCCGGCAACCCCGGTTCCGTGCTCACCTGTTACTACGAATACGTAGAACCCATGCTGCTCCAAATGCTGGGTAAAACCGGCGATTTTCCGCGCTCTACCCAAAAAATACTGGCTCAAACCCTGTACAAAAAAGCCGGACTAACCCATTTCCTGAAAGGCAAACTGGACGGCAATATGGTATGGCCGCTGCACGGACAGGAATCGTATAAAATGGACGGTTTTGCGCTGGCCGATTGTCTGATCGTGCTGGATGAAGACACCACGGAAGTGTCCCAGGGACAATCCGTGGAAGTACACCTGGTTAACCCCATGTAACATGACACCCGAGATCAACCTCCTGTTCAGCTTTTTGCTTTTGCTGGTAGCGTTTTTGTACGCTTCCGTGGGTCATGGCGGCGCAAGCGGATACCTCGCTCTGATGGCACTTTTTGGCTTTGCCCCTGAAGTAATGCGCCCCACAGCGCTGGTATTGAACATTTTTGTGGCCAGCATTTCCTTCTTTTCCTATTACAAAGGCGGACATTTTTCCTGGAAAACCTTCTGGCCGCTTGCCCTGGCAGCGGTTCCTGCCGCCTATCTGGGTGGGTTGATGGCCGCGCCTGATAGCCTCTACAAACAAATACTGGGAGCGGTGCTTCTCCTCCCGGCCATACGTTTTTTACTCCCACTGGAAACAACTCCAGTGCAAGCCCGAAAGCTGCAAATTCCGGGCGCCCTGCTTATGGGTGCTGGTATTGGCGCGCTTTCCGGCATGATTGGTATTGGAGGCGGCATCATCCTGTCGCCCCTGCTCATTTTGTTGGGCTGGGCCAATGTGAAACAAGCCGCCGCTGTAAGCGCCCTGTTCATTGTGGTCAATTCTGTTGCCGGACTCATAGGACAACTTCAGCGCGGGGTGCATTTTAGTGGAGAAATGGCGCTGATGGTCTTCATTGCTATCATAGGCGGTTTGGCAGGCTCCTGGGCCGGGGCATTTAAATTTCCACAAAAGGCGCTGAAAATCAGCCTCGCAGTGGTGCTGTTAATTGCAGCTTTGAAATTGTTGTTTACTTGAGAAGGTGTGAAGGAGGCAGGAAGACACAAAGACACTGAAACGCTAAGGCGCAAAGACACAAAGGCGCAAAGTTTTGGTGTGCTGAAGGTGTAATATGTAATACCATTGCGTCTTTGCGTTTCAGTGTCTTTGCGCCTTAGCGTTTCAGTGTCTTAGCGTCTTCCTATCACAACTTCGAGCCTTATCATAAAACGGCTTATGTTAAAATAACCACGCTTTATTCGAAATTCATCACACCTTAGCTTTCGGGGTTTGCGGGAATGCTCATAAATGCAGAAATTTGTAGGCGCGGGATACATAAATGTAACTAGCCTGTCACCGTTCCCAATAACACTCAGATATGAATGCAATCATCATCGAAGACGAATTGCTCATTGCAAAAGAACTTCAGTATAAAATCAGTCAGGTGGCGCCGGATATTAACATCCTGTGCCATTTACCCAGTATCAAAACGGCCAGGAAATGGTTCATGAGTAATGCCGAGCCGGATCTTATTTTCATGGATATTCAATTGGGAGACGGTATCAGTTTTGAATTGTTTGAGCAGTATACCCTCCAGTGCCCGGTTATATTCACCACAGCGTATGACGATTATGCCATCCGTGCATTCAAGGTGAATGGATTTGACTACCTGCTCAAGCCCATTGATGAAGATACCCTTCGGAAAACCATTGATCGGGCCAGGAATCAGATACAGGCAAAACAACCACAACACAACAGTTTGGCTGAACTGGCCAAACTATTGCAATTGCCTGGTCAGGGAAGTTTGTACAAAGAGAAGTTTATAGTCAGTGCCCGAAATCAATGGGTGCCTGTTCGCACAGCTGATATTGCCTGTTTTGTACGCGACCAGCTGAACTATCTGCATACGTTTAACGGCGAGAAATACATGCTTGACTATAACACACTGGAAGAAATAGAAGAATTACTCGATCCACAACTGTTTTATCGTGCCAATCGGCAGTGTATCATCCATATAGAGGCCATCCAAAGCGTGCGCCCGCACGAAAATCAAAAACTG
>JAEUUS010000583.1 GCA_016787545.1 Saprospiraceae bacterium | reverse complement strand
GGCGATTCCCAAACAAAAGTACTGGGCATATTCGCCGCTCGTTTACTCCGGTTTTGGGTATTGGCACTTCCTGACTGTTTAGCGCTGTTTTCGGATTCGAAGTACCATTTGTTCTTTCCCATGGCGGTGCTTATTTAATGTGGTGAAATGTTAGTGGAATATCCCCTTGTTTTGCTCGCCTCTGAACGTTTCGGCGAGCAAAAATACACACAATTTGTTTTAAACAAATAGTTTTGATAAAAAATAAAACAAATAATTTTATTTATAAAACATTCTTCTTGTTAAATAATTGATTGTCAATGGCTTGCGCCTCCGTACCCTCAAACACCAAAACACTCAAACACCAAAACACTCAAACACTTTACCCCCATCCAACCTTTTCCAAAACATTTGCACCATATAAGCAGCGTTTGAGATACCTTGTCCGTTCCAGTTCAAACAGGATCTCCGACGAGCATTGCTCACCTTCCAACGAGAATCAACACCATGGAATTAACCCTTAATCTGGATCGTGCCGAACAACAGCTGGTGCAGGCCCTGCTAAGCGGAGAGCGCTGGGCGCAGAAACAAGTTTATGAGGAGAATTACGGACCTATGATGGGTATTTGTATGCGTTATGCAGGTACCCGGGATGAAGCTACTGATCTGCTCCACGAATCCTTTATCAAAGCCTTTAGCAAAATTGCGCTCTACAACCCAGGAACCTCCTTTCACAAATGGCTGAAAACCATAGTGGTTAACACCTGTATTGATTATTACAGGAAAAATAACCGCCGTAGAACGGAAGATCTTGATTCCTTGGAAGTCAACCAGATGTCGGCGCAATCAGATCCGGATATTCTGAGCAGAATTTCCGAATCTGAAATTCTGGAAGCCGTTCAACAACTTTCACCGGCCTACCGGGCTGTTTTTAACCTTTTTGTAGTGGAAGGATATAACCACAAAGAAATCGGTGAAGCGTTAGACATCACGGAAAGCACCTCCAGAAGTAACCTTCTAAAAGCAAGATTGAAACTCCAGGAATATTTTTCTACGCGAAAAATGACCTTTTAATCCAGTTAACTATCATTCAGACTTTGCCCATTTTACTGTAGCGATGGACTTAAATCAATTTGATTCGACCTTCAAAACGGCACTTGACAAGCTTCAAATGCCCTTTGATCCCGCTTCCTGGGATTTGTTGGAAAGCCGTTTGGAGGCGATGCCAGCACCAGATGCCATCGATCAACGTGTTCGGCCAACACTGGAGCGTTTGGCACCAAGCTTCGATGAAAGTTCCTGGATGTCTTTGGCATCTAAAATGGATGGACTTGCCAGAGCTCGTCGGGTGAAATGGACAAAAGCAGCAGAAGCTACCCTTATTTTGCTTCTGTTACTCAATGTCAATAGCTTGTTTAATGCCATAGAACTCAATAAACCAAAACCAAAACCCGTTAAACCTACCATCACCGAACCAATAGCAGAACGTTCAGGCATCAAACGCAAACCTAAAAGCGCCATTTCCAGCCAGGAACTAAGTGCTGGTACGGAACTAAGCATTGCCGGACAAGTATTGAATTTTGTACATTCCGTGGCGCAATCCTTTGCCGGAGAACCCGTTCCTGAGTCATTGGCCTTTTACCAGCCAGAAACGATGAACCAACAGGAGGTCGGCCCGGCTTCACAAAATACCTCCCTGCTCCAATCTGGATCAATGGTGTTTCTCACTCAAGATCCCCGTAACATACAGGTTCCTGCATTAAGGGCAAACAACTTGGGTTTACCTAAGGTCGTTTCGCCAAAATCTGCACGGCTTTACACCGGTTTTTCAGGCGGGTTTGATCAAAACTACTTGATTCAGGGCGAGCACAAGGACCAAGCGAATGGATACAATGGAGCACTTGTTGTTGGCTTGAAAAAAGGAAAGTGGGGTGTAGAAACCGGCATTCAGTATTCCAGCAAATCTTACCAGCCCGAACGAAAAAATGTTGAATTCCTGAACGATCCACATCTGGGAATCGCCTATTATTACAATACACAGGTAGATGCTGATGTAGTATCTGTTCCGGTTAAGGTGACCAGAAGGGTTTTTAAAGCAGGTAAAACTTCAGGTCATCTGGTTGCCGGTGTATCCGGCCATTTTGCAGCAAGTAAAAGTTACCAATACGATTCTGTGCACTACCCACCCGTTGACCCAATACCTGGTGGAGATCCAATTCCTCCAATTGGTTCGGTTCCGGCGCCTGCAGCTAAAGGTATTCTGGAAAACGGCGGTATGACGCACAATGCCTATGCAACAGCAGATATTGGTCTGCGATTGGAAAGAAAGCTCGGTAACCGGTACAGCGCCTTTATTGAACCCATTTACCGCCATTCCTTAGGTGGTGGTTTGGGGCCGGTTGCTTCTAAACTGAATACCGTTTCTGTGCAGGCAGGCATTCTTGCCACCTTATAAACAGTACTTATTTTAAGCCTTCGCACACAATCGCCAATATTTTGGTCATTTCGCCTACCTTTGCCAGCCTTTTGGCGAATCATGACCATGATGAAATTTTTCTCAAACCAAAACAGAACCGCATGGCGAGGCATTTTAGCCTTGATCGGGTGTATCTGCCTTTGGCAATGCGGTCAGAAAGCAACAGAAAAAAAAGACGACAAAATATTGGCCAAGGTTTATGACCGTAACCTGTATTTGTCTGAATTAGAAGGAATTGTGCCGGAACAAACGCCTGCAGCAGACAGTGCTTTACTCATTTCTGCTTATGTGCAACGTTGGATCCGGGAACAATTGATGATGTATGAGGCTGAGCGCAATATCCCCAAGGATTTAAACATTGACGAGTTGGTCAGAAATTACCGGGCTAGTCTGGTTCGGTACAACTTTGAAGAAAAACTCATTGCGGAAAAATTGGACAGTACCGTTTCTAACGACGAATTACTGGCCTATTACGAGCTGAATAAGGATCAGTTTCAATTAGAAAGCACTATTTTGAAATGCCTTTTGCTCAAAGTTCCAACTGAAGCGCCGCAAAACGAAATCAACAAACTTTGGTACAGTCGTAACGCTGCCGACGAAACCCGGCTGAATGGGTATGCCAAACAATGGGCATCTTTAGCGTTGCTCGACAAAGAAAAATGGTACACCTTGCAGGAATTGGCGGCTTTGTTGCCAAAAGGTACCTTAACCACGGATAATGTAAGTTCACGTCGGGATGGAACTGTTTCAGATGGTGATTTCAGGTATTATTACCGTGTTATGGACGTCGTCCAAGGTAAAACCACCGCGCCATTTGATTACGCCCGGGAACAAGCGTTGAAAATTATTCAGCATCGCCGAAAGCAGGAACTGCTGGATAAATGGAAAGAAGAATTGTATCAGAAAGAATTGAGAAGAGAGAACATAAAAATCATGCAATAAAGCATTCATTGATGACCATGAAACTCCGTTTTATAC
>JAEUUS010000438.1 GCA_016787545.1 Saprospiraceae bacterium | reverse complement strand
AGCGCGCATGTTTCCATCCCAGGAAGAAACCATCACCATTGGTTTTGGGCGCGGCCTGCCGGTGCAATTTGTGATACAGACCCTGGATTTTGAAAAACTGAAGACGGTTATTCCAAAATTCCTGGATGAAGCCCGCAAGGATCCTACTTTTGCCAACGTAGACGTAAACCTGAAATTCAACAAACCGGAATTGCAGGTGATCATAGACCGCCTCAAGGCCGCCGAGTTGGGTGTAAGTGTGCTGGATGTAAGTCAGACCATTCAATTGGCCCTTTCCGGGCGTCGTTTTGGATATTTCCTGCAAAATGGCCGTCAATACCAGGTGATTGGTCAGGTAGACCGGGCCAACCGCGATGAACCGCTGGATCTGGCCTCACTCTATGTACGCAACAACCGCGGCGAAATGGTACAGTTGGATAACATTGTGAAGTTTGAGGAAACCAGCAATCCCCCGCAATTGTATCACCACAACCGCTACAAATCTGCCACCATCAGCGCGGCCCCGGCGCCAGGCAAAACCCTCGGTGAAGGACTGGAAGCCATGGAACGCATTGCTGCCAATGTGCTGGACGAGTCGTTCCAGACCGATCTGAGCGGCCCTTCGCGCGATTTTCGCGAGAGCAGCGGCAACACCTCCTTTGCTTTCCTGCTGGCCCTGATGCTCATTTACCTCATCCTGGCCGCCCAGTTTGAAAGTTTCCGTGATCCGCTCATTATCATGCTGACGGTTCCGCTGGCTATTGCGGGTGCGTACCTGAGTTTGTGGGCCACCGGCAATACCTTCAACATTTTCTCCCAGATCGGGATGATCATGCTGATTGGTTTGGTAACCAAGAATGGAATCCTGATTGTGGAGTTTGCCAACCAGAAACGCGACGCCGGCATGCCCAAAAGTCAGGCTGTTTGGGAGGCCGCGCAGGCACGCCTGCGCCCGATCCTCATGACCACCCTGGCCACAGCACTGGGCGCATTGCCCATCGCCATGTCGCTGGGCGCGGCCAGTACGAGTCGTATAGGTTTGGGTGTAGTGGTAGTAGGCGGTTTGATGTTTTCCTTGATTTTGACCTTGTTTGTGATACCGGTGATGTATTTGCTGTTGAGTGGCAAGCAACGGAGCGCTGCGCCGTGGAGCAAAACGGAGTAGCAGGCTGGTGAATTAAGTCTATTTTTGACAAAAAACAATAATTTGTCAAAAACAGAGTTGTGTAGTGGAAAAAACCAGATATCTTCGACTTTCAAATAGTTTCTTTAATACTCACGCATCATTAACCATGGAAAAACTTTCTCCCGGCAGAAGGCTGTCATTGTCATTTTCACCCGCCTTTACACCTCCTTTTCCCTTCCATCCATCGGATTTTGGTTTTTCAGCCAACAGTATTTTATTGTTTTCATAGCGCTTTGCTGTGATGATGCTCCACTGTATTCTTCTGAATGACAGTGTGGGCTTTGACTGACACAAAACTACTCCATTTACCGATGGCCCTTGGATTCCCATTTTTCCAACAGCGCGACGCTATGGATTGCGGCCCTACCTGCCTGATGATGGTAGCGGCGGCCTATGGAAGGCAATTGCCCTTGCCCTACCTGAGAGAACTCAGCTATATTGGTAAAGATGGCGTTTCGGCGCAAGGCATCATGGAAGCAGCCGAACGTATTGGATTTCGGGCCATGACTGTAAAAATTCCGCTGGATTCCGGTAAAGACACAGCCTGCCTGATGAACGCCCCTCTTCCCTGTATAGCCCACTGGGAACAACAACATTTTGTAGTGGTATACAAAGTGAGCAAGCAGTTTGTCTGGGTTGCAGACCCTGGTGCGGGTAAATTCCGGCTCACCCGCAAGCAATTTGAGCAATCGTGGGTGAGTGATGCCGGACAGGGTATTGTGATCTTATTGGAGCCAACGCCTGCATTTTACCAAACAGAGCATACGGTTGTATCAGGTGGCGGTTATTTCCGCACTTTATGGAATTACCTGCAGCCTCATACCCGGCTACTGTTACAGGTATTATTGGGTATGGCCCTGGGCAGTTTGTTGCTGCTGTTATTTCCATTGCTTACCCAAAGCATTGTAGATCAGGGAATTAACGCCCGGAACCTTGGTTTTATACACTTAATCTTACTGGCGCAGCTGATACTTTTTGCCAGTCAGCTCACCATCCAGTTTTTGCAAACCAGAATTCTTCTGTTCATAGGTACCCGCGTAAACGTGTCGATGGTGAACGATTTTCTGGCCAAACTGATGCGGCTTCCACTTGGGTTCTTTGATACCAAAATGACCGGCGATTTGATGCAACGCATTGGCGATCAAACAAGGATAGAAACCTTCCTTACCCAATCAGCCCTACCGGTGTTGTTTTCCCTGTTTCATTTCCTGGTCTTTAGTGTTATATTGTTTTTCTATAACAGTGCCATATTTGGCGTGTTCAGTCTGGCGGCCTTGCTCTATTTGGGTTGGATTACTTTTTTCCTGCGGCGCAGAAAAGAACTGGACTATATCCGTTTTCGGCAATCGGGAGAAAACAACCACACCCTGATTGAAATGATTCAGGGTATGCAGGAAATTAAACTTCAGGGATCTGAACGCAAACGGCGCACCCTCTGGACTGGAATTCAGGCGCAACTATTCCAAACCAACTGGAAATCACTCAATCTGGCACAGTGGCAGGATGCAGGTGCTGGATTCATCAATCAGAGTAAAAATATCCTGATCACTTTTTTGGCCGCGCAGGCTGTCATTGATGGACACATGACACTGGGGATGATGCTAGCCACACAATACATGGTAGGCCAGCTGGATGCTCCTCTCCAGCAATTCATTACCTTTATACGCTCAGCGCAGGATGCCAGAATAAGCCTGGAGCGCATGAATGAAATTCATCAGGTGGCCGAAGAAGGCAGCGCCTTTAACTCGATCAACTGGGAAACATTCAAACACAGCGGAGAAGGCAGTTTGTATCTGGAAAACCTGTCGTTCCGATACAACGCACTCCACGAAGATGTGTTGAAAAACATCACCCTGCATATCCCTCAGGGACAGGTAACGGCCATTGTTGGCGCCAGCGGAAGTGGTAAAACCACGCTCCTTAAACTATTGCTCGGCTTCTATACCCCAACACAAGGTCAGATCAGGGTTGGAAGTATCCCTTTGTCCAGCATTCATGCGCCGGAATGGCGGAAAGGCTGTGGGTCGGTCATGCAAGACGGATTTATTTTTTCGGATACAATTGCCAATAATATTGCAGAATGTGACGAGCATCCGGAAGCGACGAAATTGCTTAAATCTGTTGAAATGGCTAATATCAGGTCCTTTGTAGAAACCTTACCCCTTCAATACAACACTAAAATCGGGGCCCGGGGCAACGGTATCAGTCAGGGGCAGCGTCAGAGGTTGTTGATTGCAAGAGCCGTGTATAAAAACCCGGATTACCTGTTTTTTGATGAAGCCACCAATGCGTTGGATGCCAACAACGAGCGGGCCATTGTAGAAAACCTGGAAAAATTTTACAAACCTCAATCAGACCTGAACGGACATTCCGGCTCTACTAAAACGGTAGTAGTGGTGGCGCACCGACTGAGCACGGTTAAACATGCTGATCAGATTGTGGTGTTGGATAAAGGCTGCATTGTGGAAAAGGGTACACATGCAGAACTGGCTGCAAAACGTGGATTTTATTATGATTTGGTTAAAAATCAGCTTGAATTAGGTAATTGAACAGGAGTATAGCGACCGCCGTTCCAAATAGGCTTCATGCTCTCAAAACACTTTCGCAGGAAGTCTAATCATGTTAAGCACATAAAACTACTTTAATCAATAGCTCCAAGCTACAAACACACGTTGGACATGAATATCTTCACAGACCTTTTTTTGCTTCAGCGGATTGACCATCTGGTACGCACCCGCGCCACAGGAACTCCGCAAAACCTGGCTGATCGGCTCAATATCAGTGAGCGAAACCTGTACCGTTTATTAGGCAACCTGCGCAATCAGGGCTTCCCTATTGCCTACGACAAGCATGCAGACACGTATTACTATTCTGAACCGGTGAAAATTGAATTTTCTATACTGGTTGGGAAAGAAAATCTAATGACTATTCGTGGTGGCGAAAAAAAATTGGATCCTTTTTTTCGGCTGCCAAATTTTGGCAGTGGCGAGACTGATTTTTGCCGTGTTTCTGATTGAAGGATTACAGTTCGCGCGAGTTTCCTTTGGTTGAAACCGGGAAAAAGGCCACCCGGCTTGTATGTTTATAACATGCAGGCATTTAAAAAGAGGCCAAAAAT
>JAEUUS010000505.1 GCA_016787545.1 Saprospiraceae bacterium | reverse complement strand
CATGGAAGATGTCCAGAAACGACGACAGAAATATGGTCCTAATGAGCTGCAAGAGAAAAAAAAGGTGCCAACATGGCTGCTTTTTTTACAGCAGTTTAAGGACTTTATGATTCTGATTCTGGCCATTGCCGCCGTTTTATCGGGGGTTATGGGCGATATGACGGATACGGTAATTATCCTCATTATTATATTATTGAATGCTATTGTTGGCTTTATTCAGGAATACCGGGCAGAAAAGGCAATGGATGCCCTAAAAAAGATGACCATTACACAGGCTGAAGTACTCAGGGAGGGCCAAACGATGGTAATATCTTCTTCAGAGTTAGTTCCGGGTGATATCGTATTGCTTGAAGCTGGCAATGTAGTGCCGGCAGATTTGCGTTGGTTGGATGCTCATGCACTGCGTATAGACGAATCCTCTCTTACCGGAGAATCTATACCTGTAGATAAACACGTACATCCGTTGCTGGCGGAAGAGATTTCACTTGGAGATCAATTAAATATGGGCTTCAAAGGCACAATGGTAACCAATGGACGAGCCAAAGGAGTTGTACTCACGACCGGAATGAATACCGAACTTGGTAAAATTGCCGGAATGCTGCAAGAGAAAGAAGCTACCACGCCCCTTCAGGCCCGAATGACCAGGTTTGGAAAAAATCTCTCTTACATCATTCTTTTTATCTGCGCCATTTTGTTCGTAACCGGCGTATTGCGCGGTGAGGATCCTTTTAAAATTCTGTTATTAGCCATTAGTCTTGCAGTTGCTGCCATTCCGGAAGCATTGCCGGCACTGATAACCATCGCACTTTCCAGAGGGGCCTCCAGATTAGCCCGAAAAAAGGCCCTGGTTCGGAAATTACCTGCTGTTGAAACACTGGGGTCAGTTACCTTTATTTGTAGCGACAAAACCGGAACCCTCACACAAAATAAAATGAAAGTCGTTGAGGTGTACGAGTACCCGGAAGCAAATTTACCGGCCGATATTTCGCCGCTTTTGTTGAGTATGGCCCTGAATCACGACATCAAGTTTACAGATGCGCATAAGCCATATGGTGAGTCTACAGAACTTGCATTGGTAGAAAAAACCCTCGACAGCCTTTCTTACAACGAATACTACGAGGTATTTAATCAGTATAGTCGACTGGCAGAACTGCCATTTGATTCTGATCGCAAGTGTATGACAACCGTGCATCACCTTGGGAGCCAATATTTAGTGCTAACCAAGGGCGCTTCAGAGTCAATCGGCGCTATATTGACCTCTTCTATTGAGGTGGAATTATTACATCAGCAAGCTGATAGTTGGGCGCAAAAAGGCATTCGGGTAATTGCCTATGCTTATCGAATTATGGATAAGTTACCAGAGCCTTTTCAATATCAGACTATTGAACAAGATATGCACCTCACAGGGCTTTGCGGGCTTTTGGATCCGGCCAGAGAAGAAGTCAAAGCGGCCATCAAAGAATGTAAAAATGCAGGTATTAAGCCTGTAATGATTACCGGCGACCATCCTGCAACGGCAAAAGCAATAGCAAAGGAAATAGGCATTCTGGATGACTTTGGACTGACTTTAACCGGAGCTGAATTGCATCATTTGGATGACGACACTTTTCTCAATCAGGTAGAACAAACTGCTGTGTACGCAAGGGTTTCACCAGATCAAAAATTAAGAATCGTCAGGGCATTACAGCTAAAAGGGCATTTTGCAGCCATGACGGGCGATGGGGTCAACGATGCCCCATCATTAAAAGCGGCCAACATAGGTGTGGCTATGGGTATCAATGGCACTGATGTGAGTAAGGAAGCTGCACATTTGATCCTGTTGGATGATAATTTTGCCACCATAGTCAAAGCCGTTAGGGAGGGTAGAAGGATATTTGACAACATCCGAAAATTTGTCAAATATATAATGACCTGTAATAGTGCAGAAATCTGGACCATTTTTATGGCGCCACTACTTGGTATGCCCATTCCGCTGTTGCCCATTCATATTTTATGGATCAATCTGGTAACTGACGGTCTGCCGGCATTGGCACTTGCAGATGAAAAAGCTGAAAAAGATGTGATGAGCAGACCTCCCAGACCAACCACCGAAAGTCTTTTTTCAGATGGAGTTGGGTATCATATTGTTTGGGTTGGTTTATTAATGGCTGGTGTAACATTAGGCACACAGGCATGGGCCCTGAACGAAGGTCTGGCGCATTGGCAAACCATGGTGTTTACAGTACTTTCCCTGGCACAGTTGGGTCATGTATTAGGTGTAAGGAGCGATCGGACATTTTTGTACAAACAAGGTTTTTTCACCAATTTACCGCTACTGAGCGCCGTAATGCTGACTTTTGCACTTCAAATGCTTGTGATATACCTACCCTACATGAATGAAGTGCTTAAAACAGAACCCCTTTCCCTCAAAGAACTGGGAATATGTATCTTCATGGCCATGATTGTTTTTCATGCTGTGGAACTGGAAAAATGGGTAAAAATGAAACTCAGAAACCGGCCATTAACCTTGTCTCACCAATAAATATGAAATACATTTTAGCCATTGATCAAGGCACTACAAGTACCCGGGCAATTGTCTTTGACAAAAAAGGGAATACCATTGCTGTTGCACAACAAGAAATTACCCAATACTTTCCAAAACCTGGTTGGGTGGAACACAATCCCATTGAAATCTGGGAAACTGTTCGGGATACAGTTAAAGAAGTATCCCGAAAAGTTGGGCCCCAGCACATACAAGCCATTGGTATCACCAATCAAAGGGAGACCACTGTAGTCTGGGACAAACGCACCGGAAAACCTGTTTACAATGCCATCGTTTGGCAAAGTCGACAAACAGTAGATATCTGCGAAGCGCTTAAAGCCAGAGGGCTGGATCCAGCGGTTAGGTATAAAACCGGATTGCTTATAGATGCCTATTTCTCCGGCACCAAAATAAAATGGATACTTGACCATGTACCAGGAGCACAGGCAGACGCTTTTGCTGGTCATTTGATTTTTGGCACCATAGACAGCTGGTTATTGTGGAATTTAAGTGAAGAACGTACCCATTCAACAGATTATACCAATGCCTCCCGGACGATGTTATATAATATCCGCGAGTTAAAATGGGATGAAGAGTTGTTGTCAGCTTTTGATATTCCCGCTTCTATGTTGCCTGTTGTAATGGATTCTTCAAAAGTATTCGGTCATGCGAAAACAGAAGTGCTGGGCATGGAAGGTATTCCGATCGCAGGCATTGCCGGCGACCAGCAGGCAGCACTCTTTGGGCAGGGTTGTTTTTCAGAAGGAATGGCAAAAAACACGTACGGGACAGGCTGCTTTATGTTAATGAACACTGGAACCAATGCTATTGCATCCCAAAACGGACTTTTAACAACCATTGCATGGGGTATTAATGGTCATGTTGAATATGCCTTGGAGGGCTCCATTTTTGTGGCCGGTTCAGCGGTAAAATGGATGCGGGATACCGTGGAGCTATTTCAGGACGTGGAAGAAACGGAACAACATGCCATGAGCTTGCCGTCGTCTGAAGGAGTATATTTTGTTCCGGCCTTTGTTGGTCTTGGCACGCCTTATTGGGATTCGGAGGTGCGGGGCGCCATTTTTGGACTCACCAGAGGTAGCAGCAGGAGTCATCTGATCCGTGCCACCCTCGAAAGTGTTGCCTACCAAACCAAGGATGTGCTTGCCGTGATGGAACGTGATTCAGGCATTCAACTCAAAACCCTCAGAGTAGATGGAGGAATGGTTCGCAACAACTTTCTCATGCAATTCCAAAGTGATATGCTCCGAACCAAAGTGGAGCGACCCGTGGTGCAGGAAACCACTGCACTCGGGGCTGCGTATTTAGCAGGGATGGCGGTAGGTTACTGGAAAGACCGTTCAGATATCACCCAAAATTGGCAATTAGACAGAGGTTTTATCCCGGAATTAGCACCCGATATAGCAAACCACCGTTACAGTGGATGGCAAAAAGCTGTTGAGGCGGCCAGGGTATTTGGGGTTAATGTGTAATTTTTACCGCTGAGGCAGAGAGGCGCAGAGAGATCGACAACCATCGGCTTACACCTTTGCACCTCTCTGCCTCAGCGGTAAAAAACACTTTTGAAACACCCACTAATCATCCCTTTACAATAAAGGTTATCTCACCACTACACGTTGTGTAGAAGTGCCGGAGTCTGAAGTCATATTCAAAAAATACAGTCCTGATTGCTCCAACTGTATGGCAAATTGTTGTTGGCCT